>CALLZN010000374.1 GCA_937858895.1 uncultured bacterium
GAGCTGGTCGTCCTCGCCCTTCCAGAAGACTCTCTTCAGCGTCTACTACTGATCGGCCAACCGCGAACCCGAACGAACCGACAAACCGACGAACCAAGGAGCAAGGAACGAGCACCGCGCGAGCCAGAGGGCTTGCACGGTGCTCGGCGCCGTTTCCGGCGTCGTCTTGGTTGCGCGCGGAGCTTTCTTGCAGACCCGCGAACGCGGGCCGAAGCGGCGACGCTCCTCGGAGCATGAAGACCTCCACGAAGCCAACCCGTCTCGCCCTCCTCGGAAGCGGCGCAGCCCTAATCCTCTTTGCCTTCACGGCCTTCGCGCTGCCGGTGGACAGCGGTGCCAGCCCCGCCTTCGATGGCCCTGCGTCGAGCGGCCCGAGCGCGGGGCTCGACATCGCCGGTTCACGCGAGCAAGAAGCGCCGGCGCGCACGGCCGAGCAAGTGCGCGGTGTCTACACGGCGGCCTGCGGCACGCGCTTCTCCTTCGACTTCGAAGGGCAGGCGCTCTACTCGTTCACGGGCAAGGCGCCGGACGAGAGCCTTGGGGCGCACTCGCAGACTGGGCAGGGCCTCGACCTCACGTGCCGCGCGAAGCTCGACATGACGATCGCCGAACGAACTGCGGACACGATCGTCGTCTGGCTGCGCTTTGGCAACGTCGAACTGAGCTCGGGCGGCCGCAAGGCCGAGCGTCGCGAGACCGACTGGAAGAGCTTCGACCTGGCGCTCGCGAGCGACGTCTTCGTGCGCCTCGATCTCTGCGGTGCCATCCTCGGCTACGGCTTCGCGGCCGGCATCGACGGCGGTGGGCGCAATCTGCTGCGTGGTCTCATCGCGCCGCTCTTCGTCGCCGTGCCGCACGATGCGCCGACGACTTGGGAGGCCAGCGCGAGCGATGCGACGGGCGTCTACAACGCGCGCTTCCAGGCGCGCGCGACCGAGGCGGGTCTCGCGGTAAGGCGTAGCAAACTCGCCTACACCGAAGTAGCAGGCCAAGGCGAAACGCGCCCGTCGTCCAAGGTGGAAGGCCACGGCGACTTCGAGCTCGCGCGTGAACTCGGTTGGCTCCACAGCGTGCGCTTCGACGAGACCTGCGTGCTCGAGCTCTCTGAACTCGGTGTCGACGTGCGGCTGCGCCAGCGTGGGTCGCTGCAATGGGTGGCGACCGAAGCGCAGGTCGCGACGATGCCGGCGCTCCCAGAGCTCGCTTCATGGGCGGCAGCCGCTGGCCACCTCGAGGACAGCGGCGAAGACGCGAGCCGTAGCATCGACGCCGCTCGTGACGCAGCTGCCGCCAAGCTCGACCCCGAGGCGCTCTTGCGCGACCTCGCGGCGCTGCTGCGAGCGGACCCCGTCGACCGCAAGGCCGTGCACGAGGTCTGGTCCAAGCTCGTCGACCGCTTGCGCATCGATCCCGCGAAGATCGACGAGCTCGCGCTGCGCATCGAAGGCGGCGCGGTCGAAGAAGATCTCGCAACAGCGATCTTGACCGCGATCGGCGCCACCAACACAGAACGTGCCCAAGTCGCCCTCGACGCGGTGCGCACGTCCGAGCGAGTTGCTCCTGCGCTGCGCGAGGCAGCCGCCGTCGCCATGCTCCAGCTCGCCTCGCCGAGCCCTGCCCTTCTCGCGAGCCTCGTGCAAGGCCTCGACCGCGCTTCGGACTTCAGCGGCCTCACGGGCAACGACCTCCACCTCTTGGGCGCGCTCTGCTCGCGCTCGCAAGGCATGCTGCCGGACGGCCGCAGCGCCTTCGCCTATCTCCAGGGCTTGGAGGCCAGGGCCAAGGCTCAGGGACAAGTCGGCACCTGGATCGAAGCGGTCGCGAACAGCAACAAGCCCGAAGCACTCGATGTCTGCGCCCGCTACGCGAGTCACCAAGACACCGATCTGCGGCGCCGGGCCTTCGCGGGTTTGCGCGGCATCGACGAGACGCGGGCCACGAACACGCTCGTCGACAAGGGGCTTCGCGACGACGACGCGGCGGTGCGCGCCGAGGCCGCCCTCGCGCTCGGCGCCCACAGCGGTGAGCGCGTGACCAACGCCCTCGTGCAAGTCGCCCGCGGCGACCAAGACCCCGGCACGCGGCTCGCAGCCTTGAACGCCCTCGCGTCGCGCCCGCTGTCGGCAAGCGTTCGCGACTCGCTGCGCGACCTCGCGACGCTCGACCAGGACGATCACGTGCGCCAAATGGCGAACGAGATCCTGCGCCGGCAGCGTCGCTGAACTTCGATTGGTCAGTTCGCGACGAAGCGAAACTCGTCGAAGCTCGCCTGCACGGCGTTCGGCGACGTCCACGAGAAGACGCTGAGACCCACTTGCAGCGTTTGCGCCAAATCGGGCCGCGGGAAGGAGCGCAGCAGCTGCCACGCCGCCGTGCTCGATTCGCGGAAGTAGAACTCGATCCACGTGCCGCGGCGCACGGCCCGCAGCTCGGCGCGCGCGGCTTGGAGCGGGGTCAAGCGCAGGGTGCTGTTCGAGTCGATGGTCGTCTTGTCTTCGACAGCAACCGGTACCTGCGCCGTGCCGCCGCCGACGGCCACGTGCAGCCAGTTCCGCCTTCCTGGCGTCGACGCCGGGTCGCGAATCGTGATGCCGCCCATGCGATAGCTGATCGCGGGTGGCTGCTGCGGCATCGCGGGGTCGTAGCTACGCACGCGCGCGCGAACGTCGAAGTCGCCGCTGACGAGCTTGTAGATCATCGGGCCTTCGGCGTCGGCGTACCAGGTCACGGGCGGGCCACTCTGGGTCGGGCGCATGTGCACTTCTCCGCCCGAGACGCTCAGCGCCAAGAGCTGCGGGTTGTGGATGCGCCAGCTCGAGTCGAGGGTCGTGCCGTTGAAGTCGTCGCTCCAGGAGGCCAGCGTCGTGATCGGCGCTTCGAGGGCGTTGGACTTGGCGAAGGCGAAGCCCGTGCCCACCACGCGAATCGTGATCGCTTGGGTCGCGAGCTGGACGAGCGGCACGGCGACCGGAACTTGGAAGGGCGCCTCGACGCGTCCGCTCGCATCGGCCACGAGCGGCGGGAAGTAGAAGACCGGCTCTCGAACATCGAGGCACAGCGAAATGGGACTCGGGAAGCACGTGCCATTGCCGAGACCCGAGGCCGTGAAACCGAAGAGCACGATGGCATGGGCGCCCGCCTGCTCGATTGCGAAGCTCGCGAGCTGGCCGCGGACAAGTTGCGACCGTGTGTGGACTTGGGCGCGTGCGGCGCTCGTTGAGGCGACGCTGGCTATGGCAAGAATGGCCGGTGCGATGCGATTCGCGAGGGTCGTTGGTCGAGGCATGTGGTTCTCCGCTGTCCGATGGAAGGTTGCCGGGATCAGCGTCGCCCGCGCCAAAAAGCGCACTAGACTACGCACAATCATGAGCGCGCGATCCAAGGTGAAGCTCGCCGAACGCCTGCGGGCCTTCGCACTCGCCCTCCCCGAGGCTTGGGAGGACCACCCCTGGGGCGGAGATGTCATCAAGGTCGGCAAGAAAATCTTCGTCTCCTTCGGTCATCCAGACTTCAAGAGCGCGCTCTTCCTCTGCATGAAGCTCCCGGAGTCCGCGACCTTGGTCCTCGCCGAGGACTGGGCCAAGCCCGCGGGCTATGGCCTCGGCAAGTCGGACTGGGTCGAGCTGCGCTTCGAGGAGCCACCGACCGTGGCCCAGCATGACTTCGAAGCGTGGATCGTCGAGAGCTACTGTGCAGTCGCACCAAAGAAGGTCGCGCGGCTAGCGCGCGAGCAACACGGGGGAGGGAGCCAGGCGTGAATCGTGCCAAGCGACGCGCCACGCCTCTCGTTGCTCTGCTCGCCGGCATCGCGCTGCAAGTCACGATCCAAGCTCTCGTGACGCGACCGGTCAGCGGCCAGCAGCCGCCGCCTTTGCGCCTGCCGCGACGCTCGGCGCACGCGGCGACCGGAAGCGAAGTGCGCGCACGCCTCGCGACCATGGACGTGGCGCAGCGGGAAGCCACGCTCTGGCACGAGTTCTCGGCCGGCAACGTGCCCGAACTCCTGCGCTCCTTCGTTGCGGTCACGCGGCGCGTGAACATCGGTGGTCGTTCGCGCAGCGTGACCTTTTGGTGTGCGCCCGACTATGTCGGCGTCGGGACGGACCAAGACTGGTTCCGGATGCCGATGTCGGCGCCGCTCGCGCAGCAGGTCGCGACGCTCTGCGACTGCGTGTTGCCGACGCGGGCCATGGTCGATGCGATTTGGCAGCAGGCGGCGCTGAAGCTGACGCCATTTCCTTACAGTCCGACACAGTACGACATTCAGTCGTTTGCGCTCTTCTTTGAGCATCACAACAAAATCACTGCGCAACGCGGCGGCGCGCGCTCCACGCTCCTGACCGCAGGCTGCAAGAAGGACATCGTCCAATCGCCGTTGATCGCCGCTTGGCCCGGCCGTGTGGTCATCTATGGCTGGCACTATCCAGATGGGCGCGCAATCCAACCGCTGTCCAAAGTTCATACTGCCAGCTATCACGACTACAGCCACGGCGTGCGTCTCGTGTCGCGCTACGTCGAAGTCGACGGTGCTCCGACGACAGTCGAAGCAGTCCTTGCCGACGCGACCCTTCATCCGCTGCTCAGCGACGAAGGCCCCTCGCAGTCACAGCACTACGCGAAGAGCGGCCTCGAGTCGTTGCCGCTGCACGAAGGCTTTCCAGCGACGGGCGCGCGCAGCGCGCTTTGGCGGCACAAGTTCACGGCGCCGGTCTCGGTCTCGATCTCGCCGCGACCGCCGAGCGGAGACGCGACTGCGCTGCGCGTCATGGACCCGGCGGGTGGAACCGAGAGTCTGCGCTGCGACGTTGGACTCGTGCGCGACGTCGTCTTGGACGCGGACTTACTCTGCGACTATCGACCCGAGGTCGCGGGCCAAGGCTTCGAGCGCGTCGGCATCTTCGTACGCGACCGGGCTTCGGGCGCCTTCGACGGCACGCGGACGCAGCTCGGGGCGTGCTATGCGTTGACCTTCGATTCGAGCGATGGTCGCGTGCGTTGCTTGCGCGTCGCGTCGGCGGCGCTCGTCGACTTGCTGCCGACACCGCGCTTCTACAAGAGCACGGCTTGGCGTCGCTTCCGCATCGAGGCGATCGGGACGCGCCTCGCCTTTTACATGGATGGCGAAGAGCTGTTCGTAGCCCACGACAACACGCACAGCGAAGGCGCCTTCGGCATCGGGTACCACGAGTACTTCCAACAGGACTCGCTCCTGCGCGGCACGCGCGTCGATGCCTGCCACGCGGATGTGCCGGCGGCCTTCGACTTGGCGCTCGCACCGGTCGACCGCGGTGTCCTCGAGCTGCGGCGCCAGCGCGGCATTCCATCGGACCTCTACTTCACGGTCTTGACGGTCGTGCCCGGCGCCTTTCCGAGCGGCTGGTTCTTTGGCCTCGATCCGAGCCTACCCGACGTGCTGCACCAGGTTGCGATCCCGCATCCCGTGTTCACGGGGAGGCTCGACTCGATGGGCAACGCGAGCGCTCGCCTCGGTGGCTTGCCGGTTGGTCTGCCCTTGCAGGGCGTCGCCCTCGGCCTCGACCCAGCGTTACGCGCGTGGGCAGCTTCGCCCCCGCGCGCCGTCATCGTGCGTTGAGGCCGGGCGCGGCTAACTCCGGATCGTCATCGGGATGCTGTTCGACCCGAGTCCCAGGAAGGTCGTGAAGGTGCTGTTGAACCAGACCGAGTGCACATAAACCTGGAAGGGCAGGATCCCCGAAGTGTTGGGGAGACTGAGCGCGGGGAAGGATTGACCGTTGGACTGCACTTGGGCGAGGTGAGCTTGCAGGATCGGACCATTGATCAAACCGAGGCTGAGGTCCGTCAACGCATCCGGAGCAAAGACCGGCGTGGCGCTCCAGAGGCAGAGATGCCAAGAGCCGACGCTCTGCGGCGCTGTCACGCACATCGCGGCAAGGCGGGGACCGGCAACCAGCCTGAAGTCGGCAGTGGCCTTGGCACTCGCTGCAGCTCCTCCGACGCGAGGACGCCACTCGACGAAGCGACCTGCGCCGGAGTACCGCGTGATAGCGATCTGAGCCGAGGCCTTCGTGTTGTTCGTCTCGACGTCCTCCGTGATCGTGTTCAACGGATCGACTATCCCGCCGAGGTAGCCGGTTGTTGCCGTGTAACAGTGCGGGACGATGAAGCTGCCACTCACGGTCCTTGTTGCGTTGCCAACGAGGGACGGAACCGTGTCGATGCGCAACAGCTCGTCCGACACGGAGATGATCGTGTTCGTGGACAGGAGCAAGGCGACCGTCGTCGCTGACGCAGGGCCAACGCCGATGTTTTTCACCACCATATTGAAGGTGCCTGCCCCCCCAGCGGTCGCGGAGCTGCCACTGATCGAGTCGATCGTGAGGTCAGGCAAGGATTGGACACAGGTCACCTGAAGCGCGACGGAGTTGTTCGTCTCGAGGGTTTCCGCCACGGCTCCAGTCTCGTCGGCCAGGAAGCCGAGCCAGCAGGCACCGGTTGTGGCGGCGCGTTCCGGCACAGTCACGTTTCGTGAGTACGTCCGCACGACATCGGGCGCCGACGCCGGCACGGCGATCGAGGCAAGCAGGGTGTCCGCGGTCGTGATATCGCTGTTCGTCGAAAGCCTGAAACTCGAAGTCGTCGCCGCGGCGGTCGCGTCACCGACGCTCCGCAGCCGAGCCGACACGGTGATGGAGGCCCGCGGAGTCAGAGTCGTCGTGCTCGACGTGAGCAGCGAGGCTTCGAGGTCCGGCCCGCTGCTGTTGTCACGCGACCGCCCGAAGTTGACGAAGAAGGGTCGTTGGTTGGTGTCTCCAGTGCCGCCGTTGTCGAGGGTCATGCCAGTGGCGAGGAAGAGGTTCCTCAGCGTCGGATGTGGCTGGCACGTCATGTAGTCGCCCCAGCTGGCCGCGTTCGGATAGTTCGCGCCGCCGTAGGGGATCAGCAGATCGACAACGCCGGACGTCAAGTCGTCCATCATCCAAGTGGTCGTCGTCGGGAAGCCCGAATTCGAGCAGTAAGCCATCGTGCCAGCCGCACCACCGCGTCGATTGCTGGCTGCGGACGGATAGGCAAACATCACGGTGTTGTTCCAGATGTCGAACTCACTGCGCCGCGCCAAGCTGTTCTTGTCGATGCGCAGGCAGCGCACATAGGGCGCGCCACGACCCGTGGTAGCCGCGCACGTCCACATGAAGTTGACCGTATCACTGTCGACCCATCCGCCAGTCGAGCGCCAGTCGATGCGGCCGAGGACGTTGGTAGGGCCACCACCAGTCCAGCTGTAAGGTCCAGGCCTCCCCAGCTGCCCGACGAAGGCACCGACGGAAATCGTGGCCGAGCTTGGACTCGCGCTGTCGGGCCAACGATAGACATCGCCCGAGGTCGTCGTCTTCGGGTACCACCAGTAGGCCGTGTTACCTCCGACACCGTTTTGAGCGAGGCGCCAAGCAAAGCTGCGGTTCTCGAGCTTCGTGTATGTGATGCCAACGGTCCGCTTCGCCTTCATGTCGGCGAGGTTCATGCGCCAGCAGACGACACCCTCGCGCGTGGTCGCCGATCCGGTGCTGAAGACGTTCGACGTGCAATAGAGGAAGCCATCCGTGGAGCTGAGGCTCGGATAGTCCATCCAATAGCCAGTCGGCCAGCCGAACGACTGCGGGCTCAAGACGTAATTGTGCGAGATGCCAGCAATCAGGTCGCCTTCGCTCGTGTAGGTGACAATGCGAACCGAACCCCGCGTCGACGTCCTCGCGTACTGGAGAAACCACACCAAGACTTCGTTCGGGCCGTCGCACTTGAGAGCGATCTGGTCGCAGCAGAAGCCACCATCGATCGAGCCGAAGTTGCGCGGATCACGCCGAATCCAAACTGGCGCCGTAGTCAAGGCAGCAAGCGCAAGTCCGGCATCCCAATTGTGGGTCAGTAGTGCAGTATTGCCCCACCAAGCAGCCGACGGCTCGCTCACGAGACTGCGGCTCTGCCCCGTCCAAGTCGCGATGGGCTTGGCATTGATCGTGATCGTGCCGGCAGCAGGTCCATGCGTTTCTGGAGCAGGCGTCTCAGGACTATCGACTGTCCACGTCGGCGGACCATGGGGTAGCTCGACCGGTGACTTTTGTGTTGGAAGCTTCGGCATCGGAGCGGCCGGCAGCATCGGCTTCGTCCAGTCCTCGGCCGTCGTTGTATCTGCGACAGGCACGCGAATATCGAAGGTCACGACCGGCCGAGCGGCAGCTTGATCTCCAGAGGCAGCACCAACCGACGACTGGCAGAAGAGGCTCGAGAGCGGCAGTGCCGCCACGCTGAGCAGAGTGAGACCGAGTGAATGGATGTTCATGAAGATGAGAGTCCCAGGCTGGAACCCGGACGCGCGGGGGAGCATCCGGACAGGCAGAAGCAGATACGCTCGGCACACTCTACTGCGTATTTGCGATGCCGATAGGCCCCTACTCAGCAAGCCGACTCTCTCGACGGCTTCACTCGTGCCTCGCCTCCATCAACGCAGCTTCGCAAAGCGCGATCGCAAGGCGGCTAATCGCTGCGACCTGCACGATTCGTCGCTCGCGGGGCATGGCGAGACAAGAGCGAGGTCGACAGCTGCTGACACAGAGGTGACGATAGATTTCTATGCACCGCAGTGTCCGACATCTCGCTGGCGTCCTTGTGAAGATCGTGCCTTGTGGCCTCA
>CALLZN010000375.1 GCA_937858895.1 uncultured bacterium
AACGCCTACCGAGGCGTTCACGGTTGAGGCGACAACTATCTTGACACTGGGGGGTATCTCCGCGATACGCACTTTTAGCTCGTGGCGCTCGCCGTCCAGGTCGGCTTCGAGGATGTGTGCCCACGGAATATGGAGCCCGCCGCTCCACTTCGTGAAGAGGTCGCGCTGCTTCCACGGACCGTCATCGATGCGGTACTCGATGCTACCAGCGTCAGGGCCGGCTGTGACGAAGATGCCGACTGCGCGACCTGTGAACGCAAAGTCGAAGCTCGCGCCAGGCCGGGTTCCGACGAGCATCGGCACGTCGACGAAGCCCGCGCGCACGCTCCCGCCGATGCCGCCCGTGCGCGGATCGCAGCGATCGACCACCTCGAAGCCCTCGCACGAAGTGACAGCACGCGGCTCGACCATCAGGCCTCGGTCGTAGCTGAAGCGATCGAGCGCTGCGATGCTCGGGTGCGGCACGACCTTCGCACCGCTCTTGTGCGGGGGAGCCCAGGCCGCCGAGAGCGCCCGGCGCAGCGTCGAGGCATAGAGCCGCTGTCCATAGGGCGAGGGGTGGACGTCGCGGAAGTCCTTCTCCCACGTGAAGTGTCCGGCATCGATGCGCTCGGTGACCTCGCGCGCGAGACGCAGCGTCGTGATGTCGTAGTGCGCGGCGACGGCTTCGTGCACGGCGATGACGTTCGGCGTCTCGCCCGCGCGATAGTCGCGCATGTGCTTGGGATCGACGAAGTGCAGCACGAGGATGTCCATCGCAGGGTTCGCCGTGCGCGCATGGCGGAGGATGCCTTCCATCGCGCGGGTCATTTCGGTGTCGGATCGCATGTTGTGCAGATCGTTGACCGCGGCCTCTTCGAAGAGCAGGTCGACCTTGCCGTGACCAAGCGCGTCGCGCGCGAGCCGAAAGGCGCCAGGCGTCGAGCCCGTCGACGCAAGGCCAGCGTCAATGAAGTCGAACGAGGTCCTTGGAAAACGCGCCCGGAGGTAGTCCTTGGTCCTGTCTCGCCAGCCGGGATTCTGCGTGATCGATCCGCCCACGAAGGCGACGCGGCCCTTGCCCGTCGTCTCGAACGTGATGCGACTGTTGTCGAGGCGTCCGCGCGCGACGACGTAGTCCGCGTCCTTTGGCAACGCCGTCGCGTGGCGCTCGATGAAGTCGGCGACGCGGAGGACGTCGGGGTGGTCGAAGTGGTGCCCGTGGGACGCTTCCGTGCCCTGCTGGACTTCGATCACATCGATCGTGCCACCGAGCTCGCGATAGCGCTCGACGACGACGAAGCTGTTCTCGTCTGGCGGAACGACGGCGTCGTTCAACGACACGATATGCAAGATCGGGATCTCAGCCTGCGCGAGCGGAGCGAGGGTGTCGACCGGATTGCGGTCGTAGGCGAGCGCTTCTTGCTCTGTGAATCCGTACTCGTCGAGCAGGGCCTGCCAAGTCGCTGCGTCGCCGCGCCCCCTGCCTTTGCCGCCGGGCCAACTCTTGAGACTGCAGACGGGCGTGTCGGCGTAGATACAAGCGACCTTCGATGGATGACGAGCGGCAAAGGCGTAGACGAAGAGACCGCCGCGACTGACGCCGTGCAGCGCGACTCGCTTCGCGAGGCCCTTCCTGGTCACGAAGTCGTAGAACGCATCCCAGTGCTGCATCGCGCGCGGACTGCCCAGCATCCCGTTCGTGTCGACGAAGGCGATGTGGAAGCCACGCTCTAGCAAGAGGAGGTCCGCATCCTTGTGATACTCCGGAAAGCGCGCGCGCCATACCCACGGCCGTCCCGGCGCAGGGTGCTCTGGCTTGACCACGTAGCAGGCGCGACCATCGACTCGGAAGTCGTGCCGGACGAAGCCGTTCCAGTCACGCGTCTTGCCAGGCCAATCCTGTGCGCCAACGGGCGTCGTCCACGAGAGGACGACCAGGGTCATGACCAGGAACGCAGTCAGCTTTCGCATAAGAAGCATCATGAAGAATCCGGGCTAGCCCTGAAATAAGCGCTCCGGTTCGCGAGAGCGCGCGAGAGTGCCGTGGGCGTGGCCGCGCACAGGCGTTCCGAACCGGAGCGTGGCCGTAGCCACGTGAGGATTCGGGACGCCGAGCACGGCCGTGAGCGCGGTGCTCTCGTGCGCAGCGCAGCGATCTCGCGGATCGGAGCGCTTATTTCAGGGCTAGCGACACCTCGCCGCTGTGTCTATGAAGGTGCGGTTCTAACACCGAGCGGCGAGCGAATGACAACAAACATCCATGCGAGCGATCTGACCGCGAACGAGAAACGGCTGCTCTTCTGGGCGAGCTTCCTCTCGCTGGCGGCAGCGGGCGTCGGCTTCGCCTTTCGGGTCGCGATGGGGGAAAGCTATGGTCAAGCACTCGGGTTGACCCAGCAGCAGGTCGGTGAGGTCTTTGGCGCGTCCCTGTGGCCGATCGCGATCACGATGATCGGCTTCAGCCTGGTCGTCGACCGGACGGGCTACAAGCTGCCGATGTACGGTGCCTTTGCCCTACAAGCGGTCTCCGGCATCGGCACGTACTTCGCCGAAAGCTATGGCGCTCTGTATTTGTTTGCCCTCTGCGCTGGCCTTGGTCATGGCATTGTCGAGGCGGTGATCAACCCGGTCTGTGCCGCGGTCTATCCGAAGCAGAAAACAAAAT
>CALLZN010000376.1 GCA_937858895.1 uncultured bacterium
GCCCCCGAACTCCATCAGGTAGCTGGGAGAGCTGCTCGAGCTGCCTGCGTAGATGTCGCTGACGATGACCGTGCCGGCGGCCGTGCCGTCGGTCTTCCACAGTTCCGTGCCAGCCACGTCGTCGGTTGCGGTGAAGTAGAGCGTCGAGCCAACGACGGTGAACCAACTCGGTGAAGAGCTCGCCGTCGCGCTTGACACATTGATGTCCTTGACAAGAACGGTGCCGGCGGCCGTGCCGTCGGACTTCCAGAGCTCGGAGCCGCTGCCGTCGTTCGCATAAAAGTATGCGCTGCCGCCAAAGACGACGCTGTCGAAGAGGAAAGGCGAGCTACTCGTCGTGCCGGCGTTGATGTCCTTGACGAGAACGGTGCCCGCGGCGGTGCCGTCCGTGGTCCAGAGTTCCGTGCCGCTCGCGGCCTCGACCGCACGGAAGAGGATCTGTCCACCGACACGATAGAAGTAGATCGGTGAAGAGCTTGCCGTGCCGGCGTTGATGTCCTTGAGCAAGGTCGTGCCAGCGGTCGTGCCGTTCGAGATCCAGAGCTCGTTTCCGTTCGTGCCGTTGTTGGCTGCGAAGACGACCGTAACCGGATTGATGCGATAGAAGTAGCTTGGGCTACTGCTCGCCGTCGCGGTCGTCATGTTGATGTCTTGGACGAGGACGGTGCCCGCGGCCGTGCCATCCGAGACCCAGAGTTCCGTTCCGTTCGTACCATCATTGGCCGAGAAGATGACGCGGCCGCCGATCGGAGTGATGTAGGCGGGGAAGCTACTCGACGCGCCTGCGTAGATGTCCTTGACGAGGACCGTACCGGCGGCGGTGCCGTCCGACTTCCACAGCTCAATACCATTCGTGCCATCGGTCGCTCGGAAAAAGAGCGTTGTGCCGATCGCCGTCAAGTAGAAGATACTCGAACTCGCCGAGCCGGGGTTGATGTCCTTGACGAGGACGGTGCCGGCGGCGGTGCCGTCCGA
This sequence comes from uncultured bacterium, assembly GCA_937858895.1. Lineage (GTDB taxonomy): Bacteria > Planctomycetota > UBA1135 > UBA1135 > JACKHW01. The sequence continues at coordinate 976 of CALLZN010000376.1, forward strand.
CTTCCAGAGTTCACTACCGCTCGTGCCATCGTTGGCCGTGAAGTAAAAAGTCGAGCCGATGGTCAGGAAGTCGCGCGAGACGTGGTTGCCTTCACCTGTGCGCGCGTTGACCGGGAAGCTGTCATTGGGGTTGCCGACGGCGTTGACGTCCTTGATCAAGGTCGGCGTCTGAGCGCTCGCGGTCAGCGAAAGCGCAGTGAGGGCGAGGATGGCGGCCAGACAGCGTCCAGGCCAGAAGGGGTACTGCCGCATAATTGACCTCCAGGGTCAAAGCAAGGGGATGAAGTGCATAGGTTTCGCGTCCGGCTCGGGCCGAGCCAGGCCCGTGACGATAGTCCCGATGCGTGCACCAGGAACGCCTGCGACGCGCTTTTGAGGTGAAGAGCCGGCATGGGAGGCGCGACTCTGAAAATCGTGAGGCGCTACCCCGTGCCGTCGGCCAGCTCTGCGATACCGTAGAAGGCGTGTCTGTCGCCGTCGATTCTCACCTGCTGCGCAACCAGAGCTCGGATGCTCCCTTGGTCGCGTTGGCTGCCCTCCACGCTGCTGTCCTTTGGTTCTATCCGACGATGGCCACGGTCGCGCTCGGGTTGTGGTGGAACTCGAACACGGTCTCCCACAACTTCATTCACCGACCCTTCTTTTGCAGACGCGGCGGCAACACGCTGTTCTCCGGCTTCTTGACCTTGATCTTGGGCTTTCCGCAGGAGCTCTGGCGTCAGCGCCACCTGGCGCATCACCGCGAACAGCGACCGAGGCTCCTCTTCAATCGACAGCTGGTCGTCGAACTCGCCTTGGTCGCGGCGCTTTGGGGCGCGCTCGCTGCCTCTGCACCTGGCTTCCTCGTCATGGTCTACCTGCCAGGCTTCCTCCTTGGTCAAGCCCTTTGTGCTGTGCACGGCTACTACGAGCACGCCGCGGAGACGACGAGTCACTACGGGCGCTGCTACAACTGGCTCTTCTTCAACGACGGCTACCACGTCGAGCATCACGCGCATCCTGCTGTGTCGTGGCGCGAGTTGCCGGCTCTCGCGCTGCGTGACGCACGCGTGAGTCGCTGGCCAGCGATCTTGCGGTGGCTCGACGGAGCTGTGCTCGATGCGCTCGAACGCTTCGTGCTGCGGTCCGGATTCCTGCAAGGCTTCGTGTTGCGAACGCATGAACGCGCCTTCCGGCGCCTCTTGCCTGGCTGCGGGCTGCGGCCGAACGCTCGTGTCGCCATCATCGGCGGCGGCATCTTTCCGCGGACCGCGCTCGTGCTCGCGAAGCTGCTACCTGGCGCCGAACTCGTCATCATCGATCGGGATGCGGCCAGCGTCGCGAGTGCACGTCGTTTCGTGGATGCGCGGGTGCGCTTCGTGACGGCGTGGTTCGAAGGCGTGGATCACGGCGACTACGATGCCGTGGTCGTTCCGCTCGCGCATCGAGGCGATCGACGACGCTTCTATGCTGCTCCGCCGGCTCGTGTGGTCTTCGTGCACGATTGGATCTGGAATGCGCGGGGGCACAGCGCGATCATTTCGTGGCTCTTGTTCAAACGATTGAATGTCGTCGTACGCGTGGCCGAATCCGACTCCTCGCCGTCCTTGTGCTAGCACCCAAGTCCATTTCGAGCGTCCAGCCCGGCGGTGGGGTCGTCGTTGCGCTCGAGCTCGCGCTCGGGCGACTGCGGCGCCGGCTCCTGCGTCGCTTTCGTAAGCGCTACGTCGCGCGGATGGAAACACTGCGTCGCGGTGCATGCGTGAACTGCGTGCACGACATCGTCGATCCGCGCGACCTGAAGTTCGTGCACAACGTTTGTGGCTACTCCTTCGACGCAGACGCTGACCGCTTTGCGTGGCGAGGCAGGCTCGGATTGGCGCGGCTCGGCCTAGGCGAGGTCGTCCTGGTCGGTGGCGGCTTTGCCATCGTTGCAATCGCGCTCGCCTTCTCGATGCCGTGGTTGGCGCCACTGCCAGCGCTGCTGTCGTTCTGGGCAGTAGCGTTCTTCCGCGACCCCGAGCGGTCGATCCCGGACGCTCCAGGACTCGTCGTCGCGCCGGCCGACGGAGTCGTAGACGACATCGAGGCTGTCGAGCAGAGCGAAGAGCTCGGTGGACCGGCCTGGCGCGTCGGCATCTACCTCTCCTTGTTCAACGTCCACATCAACCGCGTACCGGTCGCGGCGCGTGTCTTGTCGCTCGATTACTGCCCTGGGCTTCGGCGGGCGACCAATCGAGTCGGGCACACGAGCGACAACGAGCAGTTGCGGAGTCTCTTCGAGACGCAGGCCTCACCGCGGCGTCGCTTCTTGGTGCGCCAAGTCGCTGGTCCGGCGGCGCGCCGCATCGTCTGCGAGTTGCGACCCGGCCAAGACGTCGGCCGTGGCGACCGCTTCGGCCTCATCAAGTTCGGATCGCGAACAGAGCTCTGGTTGCCGCGCGAGGCCGGTGTCGAGCTCAGGGCTCAGCTGGGCCAGCGGGTGCGAGCCGGCCAGTCGGTCCTCGCGCATTTCACGGAAGACCGTCCATGAGTGCCTCGAGTCGCGGAGTCGCCGTGCTGGTTTTTGTGTTGTGCCTCTGTGCTTGGTGGCGCTGGAGCTACGTTCCGATTGTCTACCCACACGGTTTCGGGCACGCGCCTTGGTTAGCGCCGGTGCTCGCCGTCTTGGCTTCCATGTGGATCGACGTCATCGTCATCGGGCTGGCGTGGCTCGGCTTCACCTTTTGTGCTCGCCGTCGGCTCTGGGGCTCACTCGGACGTGGTGCTTTGCTCGCACTGTTGGGCTTCGTGGCCGTCGCCCGAATCTCCGACTACGGCTACTACTTTTATTCGGGCGGTCACATGGATCTCATCGCTCTGCAGCACGCCCAGGGCGATGCGATGGGGATGGCACTGGATGCACACGTCACGAAGTACGCGCTCGTCGGCGGCGGCCTGAGCCTGGCCGCCGTCGTGCTCTTGTTGTTGACCGCGCGCGGCGAGCGTCGCGCCCTGCCCTTGGTCGCGCTGGGGGGCTTGGCTGTGGGGAGCGTCGGAGCCGACCTCGTCCAGCGACGCCTCTACGCGGACGAAGCGGTCTTGCTGCGACGTGCAGCCGAGCGTCGATCCTCACCCGAGACGGCGATCCCCTTGCTCGCTCTCGGCTATTGGACCGGAGATCATGGCGTTTCGGCGGTTGCAGTTCGTGAGCTGCACCCTGTCGTTCGCAAGAAGCTGAAACGCTTTGGAATCGAAGTCGATCCGCAGTCGGAATTCCCGCTCGTCAAGCCGCGGGTGTTCGACAATCCTCTGGCGCTGCCGCGCACGCCGAAGTGGATCGCGCGACCCAACGTGATCGTGCTCTTCTTCGAGTCGTTTTCGGCGGACTTGACGTCGCTCTACGACGGGCGCTATCCAGGGCTGACGCCCAATCTAGAGGACTTCGCGAAGCGCTCTCTCATCGTCTCCGGTGTCTACAACTCCTCGACGCCGACGGTCATGGCCTTGACCTGCAGCTACTGTTCGTACCTCCCGGTCACGAACACGACGACGTGGTTCTTGGAGCGGAACAACAGCGGAAAGACCCGGCTGCGTGGATTGCCACATATCTTGGGCGAGCGTGGATGGCAGACGACGCACGTCCACACCCTCGACAACACGTTCGTGCGCACGGGCGAGGCCTTGACGCGCATGGGCTTCGCCGAGGTCGCTGAAGGGCAGCGCATCGGTGACGAGCTCGACGAGCAGCGCGTGAGCTGGGGCTTCTCGGACGAGCAGATGTTCCGCTATCTAGTGCGGCGCCTCGAGAACGGGAAGCACGTTGCTCCCTTCCTGTTGTCGGCCGCGACGATCGACTCGCACGCGCCCTTCCACCCAGGCCCGACCTGGGCCCGCTACCGGGATGGGGCGGTGCCGCTCCTCGATGCGATCCACACGTCCGATCGCGCCTTTGGCATCTTCTGGGACTGGTTCAAGGCTTCGCCGCTCTTCGATACGACGATCGTGATCGTCCTGGCGGACCATGCGATGTTTCCTGGCAAGGAACACGCAGACGCGCGCCCGGGCGAGGATATCGGCGGGCGCCACCACGACCGCACCGCCTCCCGCATCTACAAACCCTCCTTCGCAATCAGGGGGGGGTCCTCCTTCACCGCCCGGCCCATCGGCCTCGCGCCGAGCGTCTTGCACATGCTCGACATCAACGTGCCCAATCACTTCGAGGGTGCGAGCATCTTTGGAGCACGCAGGCACTTTCCCGAGCTCATCGGAATGCACGAGTTTTTGTTCGCCACTGTGCAGCAGGTCGGTGGGCAAGCGGTGCTCGACAACTTCAAGATCGAAGACGTCGAGAATTCGTGCGCGGGGGCTGTCTTCGACGCGTCGCATCCGTTGCTGACGCGTTGCGAGTACTTCCACTTCTACGAGTGGAAGAAGTCGCTCCACGTCAACAACCGCATCTGGCCAGAAGACAATCGGCCGAGAGACAAATAGGCTCAGTGCGAGACCGAGAAGCTCGTGCAGTTGGACAACCCGTGTCCGACTCCAACCGGAGTCACGCAGATCGGCAGCCACTGTGCGGATAGCGAAAGCCCGCAGAGCTTGACATCATTTGGGATCGGCAATGGCGCAACGCCGTGACTGCTGCAAGACGCAACGCTCGCATTCATGGGTACACCAAGCGTGAACATGCCCGTCAAGTTCGCCATGAGCGGAGCACAGAGACCGACGTTGATGCCGCTCGTGCATGGACCGAAGCCGATGGCGGCGACGGCGACGGTCGTCTCATTCGGCGCGTTGCTGAGCGTCAGAGCGAAGTGGAAGTTGCCCATCGCCGCGTCACCGCGGAAGCCCGCGACCATCGTCGGGCAGGTCGAGCAAGGCTTGACAGTGCACGGACGCCCATTCGTCGTCGTGCTGGCCGGGCGCAGAGCCAAGCCACGCCAGGTGTCCGCGTCGCTGGTCTTCGGCACGGGGCAGCAGCTGATCGGCTTGACCTGACACGGGTACTTGGCCGTCGGGATATGCGCGAAGGCCATCTCCGACGTGTAGGCACCGTCCGTCACGTAGAGGACGCTCTTGCACGAATTGAAGGCGAGACCCGTGATGCCTTGGAAGGCGACGCGGAGGTTGGGACAAGGTCCGGGGAGGTTGCCGTTCGCATCGGTCACGTCGCAGAGCTTCGAGCACCACTTCTCGAGCGGCGTCGTGTAGATGTGACTTTGCTTGCTCGTGAAGTCATAGGAGGCCACGAAGAGCAGGCGACGCGCCATGTCGATGGCCAAGCCGGAAGGGTAGTAGCCAGGCGGCATGTTCGCGTCGATCTTGCACTTCGTCGTGCGGAACTCGCAGGCTCGTGGATCCGATTTGCTGCCGAGGCGCACTTGGTGCAACTCGTGGTTGCGTGCGTCGACCATGTAGAGCGTGTTCTCTGCCGCGTCGAAGGCGAGGCCGCCAACCTCTTGCGGATAGGGCGACAGCTCACGAGGGCCGAGCGCGGCGAAGGGCGCGAGCTCTTCCTTGCAGATGAACTCGCAGGTGTCGGGGTTGATGCAGGACAGCTTGCCGCCGTTGCTGATCCAAACGCCGCCGCGGATCGAATCGTAGGCAGCGCCGCCATTCGTCCCGTTGTGGGTCTGAAACGAGGCTTCCGTCTTTGTCGTGCAAGCCGTCGACTTGCAGCTAGCGACGTCTTGCGTCACGAGTTTGACCGAGCCGATGGCCGGCCACTGCAGGCCAAGGCCCTGCGTGTTGGCGAGGAGCTGATCGCTCGCGTTCTGCGCGAGCAACGGCACGGCGAAGATGGCGGCAGCCAGGCTCGATAGGGCGATGTGGCTCATGGGGACTCCGGTTCGAATGCTGAATCGATCTATGCGATCCGCTCAGCTTAAGCGATCGGAGCAGGACTGCAGCACTTCTCACCCGAACCATCCCCGATCGTCACGACCTGTAGTGCAACGCGATCGGCGAGCCTACTCGGCCGAGCAGTAGCGTAGTGCGCCGAAGACAATGCCTGCGAGGATCGCAGTGTGGCAAATCCAGAGGAAGTATACATAGTAGCGACCACTCTTTGGAATGTTCTTTTCCATGGTCATGCTCGGTTCGGCAATTTCTATGCCCTGGCATACTCGGCTGGCCGTCCGCAGCGTCGACGCATCTACGCGAGGGGCGCGCGTGCTTCCGATGGTCGAAGCGACAATCCTCCTTGGCTCATTGCAGACTTTGCAATCCAGCGGATCCACGCGAATACACGCTCGAGCCCTCTGTTTCGACGATCTCGCGGCGATCGGCCGTCGCTCGCGTGGGGCGTGTCGATAGATTCCCGTGATGCGCGAGGAGGAGCTCTACGGGCCGATCAAGGCCTACTTACGCGAGCAAGGTTACGAGGTGAAGGGCGAGGTCGGAGAAGCCGACCTCGTCGCTTGTCGCGCTGACGAAGCGCCCATCATCGTCGAGCTGAAGACCGGCTTCACGCTCTCGCTCTTTCACCAAGGTGTCGATCGGCAAGCCATCACGGACCTTGTCTACTTGGCGGTACCTCGGGGTAGCGGCCGGCGTTGGAGGCGCTCCTTCGAAGGCAATCTCGCGCTCTGCAAGCGCCTCGGTCTCGGCCTCATGACCGTGCGGATGGCAGACGCCTTCGTCGAAGTCCATGTCGACCCCGGACCCTTCCAGCCCAGGAAAGCGACGAAGCGCAAGCAGCGCTTGCTCCGTGAGTTCGCGAGGCGCGTGGGTGACCCGAACACGGGCGGCTCGACCCGATCGGGCATCGTCACTGCTTATCGGCAAGACGCTCTGCGCTGCGCCGCGTGCCTGTCACGCGAAGGACCGATGAAAGGATCCAAGGTCGCGAACGAGAGCAAGGTCACCAACGCGACTCGCATCATGGCCGACGATCACTATGGTTGGTTCGAACGCGTGGCGAAGGGCGTCTACGCCTTGACACCGAAGGGCGCTGCTGCCGTGGCGACGACAGGTCGCGAAAGCGAGATCGAACAATGAGCCAGGATCTGGAAGCGAAGCAGGGCACGCGACTGTTGGCCTTGGGCAGCATTGGCCTCGCTATCGGCGTTCTCGTTCACTGTTGCTCGAAAGGCACGAACGACATCCTCGCGTGGGAGCACTTTGCCCGAGCGATTCGCATGAAGGGAATTTGGGCGCTCTACCACGACGACGTCCTCTTCAATCATCCACCGCTCATGGGCTGGCTTGCGCGGGCCGCGCTCGAGTTCGCCGACTTGACGCACCTGCCCTTCTGGCTCGTCTTCAAGTCCGTTCCTGTGCTCGCGAATGTCAGCATCGCCTTCGCGCTTCGACGCATCTGGGAGCGGAGCGACGTCGCTGGCCACGGCAAGGCGGCGGGCAAGGCCGCCTTTGCCGCCTACGGCACCGCGTTGGCGCCGATGCTCGTCGCGAGCTACCACGGCAATACCGACGGCATCGCTGTCGCCCTGCTCGTCTGGAGTCTGTACTTCGCCGTGACGCGAGACCGCCTGTTCGTAGCCGGCCTAGTTCTCGGTGCGGCATGCAACGTCAAGCTCATTCCACTTCTGGCAGTCCTCCCGGCGCTCGCTGCGCTCCGCCGTAAGCGCGATCTGCAGAGCTTCGCTGGAGGACTCGCGTTCGGCGTCGTGCCCTACCTGTTTGTATGGGCGATGACGGGCGCCGACTTCCTCCGCAACGTCTTCGGCTATGCATCGAGCACTGAGCTGTGGGGGGTTCATGTGCTCTTCTCGACGCTGCGAGCCCTCCCCTTCGTAGGGGAGACCGTGGTCGACGGCCTGCACCCGTGGTACTTCGAGAACGGCAAGTTCCTTCTGCTCGCTGGCATCGCAATCCTCGCGTTCGTGGGTCGCTGGTCGCGAATCGGCTTCGCGGAACTGCTTGCTGCCTCGATGGCGCTCTTCCTCGTGTTGACGCCAGGGTTCGGAGTTCAATACGCGATCTATCCAGCACCCTTGATGTTCGCCGTCTCACGCGCCTGGGGCATCGCCTACAGCCTTATCGCCGGGATCTACGTGGCGTTCGTCTACGCGTCGTGGTCGCTCCCGGCGTTTCCGCTGCAAGCGTCCTATCGCGGCTACCATCCGAACTTGGGCTACTTCGGGTTCTTGACTTGGTGCGTGGCTGCGGCCTTCGTCGTGCGCTGCGTTCGAGTGCCGCCGCGTGGCGAAGCGTTCTCAGCGCACGTCGAGGGTAAGCAAGAGGCCATTCGTCGTGACGATCGGGAAGATGTTCGTCATGTCGATCCACCAGATCTGCAGCGGGAAGCGCACGCCGATCAGTGACGTGTCGTTTTGCACCGGGAGAGCGTAAGTGTATTTGCCGCCGAGCACAGCTCCGAGCAAGGCGAGGCTCGCGATGTCGAGGTAGCCGTCGCAGCCAAGGGCTGGTGAGATCTCGGTTGTCTTCGCGCTCAGGAAGACGGCGCCAAGACTGTTCGAGGGCGCCGTGCCGACCAGGTTCATGGTGCTGCCGAGGATCGGCGGAGCGTCTGCATCGAGCGTCGGATACTCGGTCGCACAAGGCGCGCCGAACGTCGTCGCGCTCGCACCTGGCAGGTCGATGGTCCAGACCTCGTCGCCAACGTCCTCGCGCGCCGCGCTGAAGAAGAGGCTGCCGCAGTAGAGGATCAGGTCATGCGGGTTCGAAGAGCCGGTCCCTTGTTCGATGTCATCGACGAGGACCGTCCCGGTCTCGGTGCCGTCGCTCGCCCAGAGTTCACGTCCCGTGTCCGTCGCATCCGACACGAAGGTCGAAAAGAACGCGCGGGCGCCGACGCGCACGAGGCCCGTCGGGTTCGAGCTTCCACGTCCGGACACCAGGTCGACGACGAGCTGCGTGCCGGCGCTCGTACCATCCGTCGTCCAGAGTTCGCGGCCGTGCGGGGTCGTACGAGCCGTGAAGAGGACGTGGGTCTTGAAGGTCACGAAGTCGAGGAGCTCGGCGCTCTCGGAGCCGACTTCGATGTCGCGCACGAGCTTGGTCTCGGCCGCCGTCCCGTCGGTCGACCAGAGCTCACGACCGTGCGTTCCATCGT
>CALLZN010000377.1 GCA_937858895.1 uncultured bacterium
ATGTAGGCTGGGGTCTGCGCGACGAGAGCAGCCGGTGCGAGTGCGAGAAGGAACGCGGAACGGAACCGAGTCATCATCTTCAACCTCCGACACAATGTGTGGGCGCTCACGGTAGCAGGCGCGATCGGGTGTCGAGGTCGCGCCCAAGCCGTCGGGCAAATCGCGTCAGGCAAGAGTCGGCGATCGAGGTGGAGAGCTCCGCCTTCAGGACGCTGTGGTGGGGAGAAAGGCCTGCTATGCTCCCCGCCTCGTTCGTCGCATCGTCGCTCCGAAGTCCGCAACCTTCCCGAAAGAAACCGCGCCACGCTCTATGTCCGTCACCAGCCCCGACCGCTACAGCCTCGTGACCTTCGGTTGTCAGATGAACAAGCTCGACTCCGAGCTCGTCGCGACGCGCCTCATCGACGCCGGCTGGGAGGCGGCGACCAGCGAGGACGAGGCCGGCCTCGTTCTGATCAACACTTGCTCGGTGCGCGAGAACGCCGAAGACCGCGTTTGGGGCCGCCTCGGCGCCTTGCTCGAGCGCAAGCGGCGGGATCCAGGCCTGATCATCGGCGTGCTCGGCTGCATGGCGCAGGAGCACCGCGACTTCATTCAGAAGCGCATGCCGCACGTCGACCTCGTCTGCGGAACGAACGACTTCGGCAGCATCGACAGCATCGTGGCCGAAGTCCGCCGCCAGCGCAGCCCGGTGCTCGCGACCGAACAGCGCGCGAGTGGCGACGCGGTCGTGCGCAACGTCGCGCTTCGCCCGTCGCGCGCCCAGGCCTACGTCAACGTCATTCGCGGCTGCAACATGCCGTGCACCTACTGCATCGTGCCGCAGACCCGCGGCGCCGAGGTGAGTCGTCCCGTCGACGCCATCGTCGACGAAGTCGCGCGCTTGGTCGCTGACGGCGTGACCGAGGTGACCCTGCTCGGCCAGACGGTCGATGCGTACGGCCACGACCTCGAGAAGGGAACCGACCTCGCGCTCTTGCTGCGCGAGCTGCATGCGATCCCGGCCCTGCGTCGTCTCTCGTTCATCACCTCGCATCCGAACTTCTTGCGACCGCGTCTCATGGAGACGATGGCCGAGCTGCCGCGCGTCAGCCGCTACTTCCACCTACCCGCGCAGTCGGGCAGCAATCGCATGCTAAAGGCCATGAAGCGCGGCTACTCGGTCGAGACCTACCTCGACCGCATCCGCACGCTGCGCTCGCTCATCCCCGAGATGGAATTCGCGTCCGACTTCATCGTCGGCTTCCCGGGTGAGAGCGAAGACGATCACCAAGCGACCCTCGCCCTGGTCGAGGAAGCCCAGTTCTCGCAGAGCTTCGTCTTCCAGTATTCACCGCGCCCTCGCACTGCCGCCGCCGAGACCATGGTCGACGACGTGCCGCAAGAGACCAAGAAGCGACGCAACCACGAAGTCTTGGCTGCCCAGGAGCGCATCGGCGCGGCCAAGAATCGCGCCCTCGTCGGCCAAGTCGTCGAAGTCCTCGTCGAGGGAACGAGCAAGAGTCGTAGCGACCGCATGAGCGGGCGCTGCTCACGCAACCGCCTCGTGCACTTCGAGGCAGATGACGCGACGCTCGTCGGGCGCTACGTGCCCGTCCGCATCGAGCAGGCGCTCGCGCACAGCCTCGTCGGCTCCCTGCTACCCGAGACAAGCGACACGACGGTCGTGGACACGGCCGTGGACACGGTCGAGGTCTGATTTGGAACCCGAGGTCCTCCTCGAGCGCGCGCGCTTGTTGGCCGAGCGGGGGCGCTGCCTCGTCGAACCCAATCCGCTCGTCGGCGCGATCGCCCTCGACGCGCACGGGGTCGTAGCGGAGGGCTTTCACGCGCGCTACGGCGGGCCGCATGCGGAGGAGGTCGCGCTCGAGCGCTGCCTCGTCCAAGGACGCAGCCCCGAGACGCTCGTCGTGACGCTCGAGCCCTGCTCTTCGGTCGGAGCGGGCAAGCGTCGCCCGCCCTGCACCGAGCTCATCTGCATGGCAGGAGTTCAGAGAGTCGTGGTCGGCGTCCTCGACCCTGACCCAAGACACGCTGGCCGCGGGCTCGAGCTCTTGCGCGAGGCGGGCGTCGAGGTCCTCGGTCCGCTGCCGACACCCGGGCTCGAAGCACTGTTGACGCGATTCCGGCAGGCCCTCGAGCGTCGACGTCCCTGGGTGCTCGCCAAGTGGGCCATGACCCTCGATGGCAAGACCGCGACCCAAAGCGGGTCGTCTCGTTGGATCAGCGGAGAAGCGGCCCTCGACTGGGCACACGAGCTGCGCGCGACCGCGGACGCGGTCCTCGTAGGCTTTGGCACGGCGCTGACCGACGACCCGGAGCTGACGGTGCGCCGCGTGACCGGCAAGGACCCGCTGCGGGTCGTGCTCGACGCCGAGGCGCTTCTGCCGCCGCATGCCAAGCTGCTCCGTGATCGCGAGCGCGGGCCAGTCCTGGTCTTCGTCGGTGCGGAGGCCGACGCGGGGCGCGTCCGAGCCCTCGAGGCCGCCGGCGCCAAAATCGACCTCTGTCCGTTCGAGGCCGTGAGCGAGACGGGGCGTCGACGCGTCGACCTCGACTACGTGCTCTTGCGTCTGCGCGAGGAGTACAGCGTGCGGCGCATCCTCGTCGAAGGCGGTGGTGCAACGTTGGCGCGCTTCTTCGAGCGTGGGGCCATCGACGAGGTCGCGACCTGCATCGCGCCGAAGCTCGTCGGCGGCAAGCGCGCACCAACGCCGCTCGGCGGGCAAGGCATCGCTTTGATGTCCGACGCAGTCGAACTCGAGGACGTGCGCACGGACCTCCTCGGCGACTGTGTGCGCATGCACGGCTTCGTGCGGCGGGCCGTGCTCTTGGTGCTCTTCTTCGTGGGCGCTTGCCTCGCCTCGTGCGGCAGTGCGTCTGTGCCGGGCGAACTCGGTCTGCGCGCCAAATTCGCGACCGAGGTCCCGGCTGAACTATTGCAGCGCTTCCGCGAAGCCGAGACCTTGTCGCATCGCGGAGAGGCCGAAGCTGCCCTTGCTCTGCTGGACGAGATCATTGCTCAGCAGCCGCTCTTCGTCGCCGCCCAGCGTTTGCGGCAGATCTTGCTGCGTGAGCGCGGCAGGGCTGGCTTGCTTTGGCGCGAAGTCGAGGAGCTCGAGCGCCGCTTCCCGGGGAGGCCCGAGCCGCACTACTTGGCGACGCGCCTCATGCCCAGGCTCTACGAGCGCTACGAGCGCATCATGGAAGGGCAGCGGCGCTGGCCCACTTCGTGGTGGACGACCTACGCTGAGACCTGGCGTCGCCTGCGCGTGCGCGAAGGCGAAGAAGAAGCGCAAGCCGCGGCAATGCGGCTCGCTCAGGCTGCGGGCGACGCGAACTGGCCCGGCGGAGCCCTGCTCGCGGCTTCGCTCGTGGACGCATCGAAACCTTGGGGCGGAGCCCAGGCGCTCTTCGAGTCCTTGAAGCAGCGCTTCCCTGACGATGCGAGCCTCGATTTTGCTCGCTACCGAGCAGGGAAGGCTTGGTGGTCCCTTGCCGAGTCGGGGATTCGTGGAGCTCCGCATGCACCGAGCGCGGCCGAGGTCGTGAGGCGGGTGTGCTCGAACCCGCTGCAGCGCCGGCTCTTCGTCGACTTCTTGCGCGAGACGCTGCGTCATGAGCCAGGACTCATCCGTGGCTTGATCGAGACGGTCGGCGCCGAGCGCTTGCTCACCGCTTGTCGTCTCGAAAGCGCGAGCGACGTCGAGGGCGCTGTCCTCCAGGTTGCGATCGACGAGCGTCGACACCATGGCATCGGTCGCGTCGGCTTCTGGTATGCGAGTCCAACCCGTCGTGTCATGCGCGAGCAAGCCCAGCGCGGTGATCTCGAGGCCGTGGTCGCCACCCATGAGACCTCCCTGCCGCGCATCGTGCTCGAGGACGAGGGCAACCGCCTCGCGCCGCGCGTTCGCGCCCTCTACCGCGGTCCTTACCGCGGCATCCAGCAGTGCCCCGAAGGAAGCGCTGAGGCGCGGGGTGCCCTCCGTGCCTTGCTCGACTGCGGTGCGGTCGATGAGGTCTTGCTCCTCGGCCTCGCCTGGCACAAGCACGAGGCCGAAATCGCCGACCTCGTCGCGGAGGCACGCTCGTTCCAGCTCTTCGAGGTCGCCTTCATCGAGCGGCTGAGCGTTCTCGAGGAGAAGAGCCGCCTCGAGGACTGCCTCGAAGTCGTTCGACAGGTGAGCCTCGAGATCCTCGGTCAAGATGTCGTAGGCCAAGTGCGCATCCTCGACTTCCCCGTCATCGGTGGGCGGCTCGTCGATCCCTTCGGGCCCGGTTTGCCGCGCTTCTTTGACCGCTATGGCAAGCACCTGGTGCTCGGCACCCTTGACGAGCCGACGCGGCGGCCTGCGATCGGCATCGGCACCAAGGTCTATGAGCGCCGCCTGCCCGTACGGCCGGGGCTCCTCGTGCCGGGGCGCGGGGTCGAGGTCATGCTCGAATCGTGGAGCTTCGCGACGAGTCTCGGGCTCGGCTTCAGCGAACCGGCGGGCATCGCGCTCTGGAACCACTACGTCCTGGACCTTCGCAAGTGGGAGGAATGGGTCGATGACCTGCAGCGGCTCTTCGACAAGTTCGATGCGGATGCCGGCGTCCTCCTGGACGACCCGATTCCGCAGGCTGATGCCTTGTCCCTGAACCGTCCAGCCCAGGTCGACTGGAAGCTCCTCGCCGCGGCGCAGCGCTCCGACGGTCGGTATCGCGAACGGATCGGTGAGCGTGTGCTGACTTTGTTGCGCCTCCACGAGCACGCGCACATCGTCGATGCCCAGCGCTTCCTACCGGCCCTGCGCAACCCTGGAGCGTCCTTCCAGCTCTTCGCCAAGTCGGGGTTTCAGGCCGCTGTTCTCATGGCCGATCTCGAAGGGCGCGCGGAGTTGGCGGCCCTGGCCTTCGGTGCGGATCCGCGCCTTACCCTCGCGCACCTCTCGAGCTTCATCGGGGATGCTTATGAGGAAGCCGGGTCGCCTCATCGGCTCGGCTTTGCGCGGATGCTGAGGCGCCTCGTCGCAGCATGGGAGGCTGATGGAGCGCCTGGGGCTCGTGAGCCTGGCTCTAACCTTCTGGCTCAGTTGCACTTGCTGGATCCAGAACGCGCGGTTCAGTACGCGCGGACCATCCTGGCCGGCCTCGGTTTTTAGCCGCAAAGAGGCGCAAAGAGGCCTGGAGAAAATTTTTCCAGAATCTCTGTCACGGGTGACTGTGGTTTACGCTTGAACGCCTGTCCGAGGTTACGGCGGGCCTGCAATCACCCGCAGACCAGTCGGCTCCGCCTCGGGCCTTTGTGAGTCGCACGAAGTGAGGAGCGGGGCGGTTGCAATCTTGCGCCGCCTCGCTCCCTTCCCTTTCCCTTTCTCGGGCCCTTTCCCGGGCCCTTTCCCGGTGGCGGCTTCAGCGCGACCCGCGCTGGAAGAGCACGACCTTGATCGTGCGCAGCAAGATCGTCAGGTCGAAAAGCAGACCCATGTTCTTGATGTAGTAGAGGTCGAACTCGAGCTTGCGGCGCGCATCGTCGATCGAGGCTCCATACGGATACTTGATCTGGGCCCAGCCGGTGAGGCCGGGCCGGACGGTCAAGCGCTCCATGTAGTAGGGGATCTCGTCGCTGAGCTGCTTGACGAAGAAGGGCCGCTCCGGCCTCGGTCCGACCCAGGACATGTCGCCGAGCAGGATGTTGAACATCTGCGGCACCTCGTCGAGGCGGGTCGCGCGCAGGATCTTGCCGGGGCGGGTGATGCGGTCGTCCTTCTTCTGGGCCCAGACCGGGCCGCTCTGCTTTTCGGCGTCCTCGCGCATGCTGCGGAATTTGAGCAGCGTGAAGTCCTGGCCATCGAGACCGCTGCGTACCTGCTGGAAGAAGACGGGTCCCTTCGAGTCGAGCTTGATGATGATCGCGATCGCGATCATGAAGGGCGCCGCCAAGACGAGGCCGACGAGGGCGAGCAGGATGTCGAAGACGCGCTTGGCTCCGAGCACGATGCGGCTCTTGCGAAAGCCGCTGCCGAAGATCAGGTAGCTCGGACGCAGGCTGTCGAGCCCGATGCGGCCGTGCAGGCGCTCGTACAGGTAGTCGCGCTCTTCGACGCGCATGCCGGCAAGGCGGCACTGCAGGAGTTCTTGGACCGGCAGTTCGCCGCGCCGTTGCTCGAGCGCCACGATCACGCGGCTCACGCGGTGCTCGACCGCGAGGTTCGGAAGGCTCTCGGGGCCGCCGAGCCACACGCTCGGGAAGTCCGGGGCCGGCTTGCGGCGCCCGACGCAGCCGACGACCTCGAAGCCTACGTCGCCGCGCTCTTTGATCTCTTCGATGAGGTCCCGTGCCAGGTCGCCCGTGCCCAGCACGAGGAGCTTCTCGCTGCGGCCCCACTTGTAGAAGAACCAATGGAAGCCAAGGCGCCACCAATAAAGGATCGCGAAGCTGGCAGCGAGTACGACGACGAGCTTCCAGGTTTGGCCCTGGAGCGTCGGCATCGACGGAAAATAGAAGAGCGTCGGGAAGAAGAAGACGATGACCGACAGCAGGATGAGGCTGAAGCCGGCAGCGTGCAGCAGGCGGTTGGGCAGGTCGAGGCGGTTGGGCGAGAAGCGCCCGTCATAGAGGTCGTTGTAAGAGGAGCTGGCCTGGAAGAGGACCGCGGCTGTCAACGC
>CALLZN010000378.1 GCA_937858895.1 uncultured bacterium
TCCGAGTCGTCGTGGGCCTTGATCACGTGAGCGCGATGGTCGACGACCACGAGGTCCTGAGCTTCGATCCCCGAGCGCACGCACTGTCGCTCCGCCCCGAAGTCGTGCTCAGCAGGCCGCTCGGAGTCGCCACGTTTGCGACGACCGCGCTGCTGCGTGACCTGCGCTGGCGCCGTGTCGCCACTGCGCCTCAGAAATAGACACTGACGCTTCCCCGCGGCGCCTCGAGTTCGAAGACCCCCTCGAGGCCGACTCCGACCAGGGCAGCGCCGCGCACGCTTCGCGGCGTGTTGCCGAGGATGCGCAAGCGATAGGTCGTGCGCTCATCCGCGAAGTGCAGCGGTGGCTCGTCGACGACGAAGGTCAAGAGTCGTTCCTTGTCGTCGTAGCGCATCGAACGCAAGAGGGCGCGTGTCCCGAGGATGCGCGGTCCCTTCAGGCGCTCACTCGTCCAGGCGACGTTCAACACCCCGCCTTGCGGCGGCAGCACGAGGCTCGTGCCGCGCACCAAGCGCCACGCTTCGCCATCGACCGTGCAGGCCACGAGCTCAGCACCGAAGTCGAGGCGCGGCGTCGAAGCACCGAAGCCGCGACCATCGTGGTCGAGGACGAGCGAAGCGCGAGAGCGCTCGGTCACGTGCGCACCGCGCATGCCCTCGACGCGCGGCCGCTGCGAGACCAGCGACCCGCCTGCATCCGGCGCCGGACTCGCAGGTTGGCTGTCGCGACGCGCGAGCCCGAGCAGGGCCGTGCGCAGGACCTCTGGCACGACATGCTCTGGAATCGCATCGACGAGGACGAGGGCGACGACCCACTCCTCGTGGGCGCGAGGGTGGCCAGACCAGTGCAGCGCGTCGCCGCGCGCTTCGACGCTCATGCGCCCACGCTCGAGGACGAGCAAACGCAGGCGCGCCGCGCCGCCGTCCCGTGGCTCGAGGTCGAAGTCCACACCGCGCGGACGCAAGCGGTGAGCAGGGAAGTGCATGCTGCGCTCGAGGCGCAGACCCTTGACCGCCGCCCGGAAACGCAGCCTCTCGATGACGGCCGGCAAGTCACCGCGCGTCACGAAGGAGCGTGTCGCCGCGTAGTGACCGAGCTCGACCTCGCGCACCAAGGCAGCCTGCAGGTCTGCATTCGGACGCGAAGTCTCGACCTCGGCCTCGATGCCTCGACTCTCTATGCTGAGCTTCTCGATGCGGGCCGAGCCACCCGGCAAGCGCGGATGCGGCCTGACCCGAAAGCTCAAGCGCTCGCTCTTGGCGTTCACGACATCGAAGGCCAAGCTGCAAGCGCGCAGCCCCCCTCGCGGTACCGCAAAGTAGGCGTGGCGCCCCTGACCGTCCTCGACTTCGATGACGGACCCGAGGCCGCCGGCGCTCGCTTCGAAGCGCAGCTCGAAGCGACCGATGCCGAGCGCCAAGTCATGGTGGGCTTCCCGCCCCACATGAATGTCGAAGGCCTCGAGCGAGAGCCGCGTTGGCGCAAGAATGCGCTCGAACAAAGCGGGGTCGCCGATGCGCATGCCGTGGATCGTCTCGTCGCACCAACGCGCAGTCACACGCTGGCCGCGACTCGGCTCGAAGCGCTGCAGCCCTTGCGGATCGACGTCGATGCCGTTGCCAGCGACCCGGAACCAGCGGTTGCGCAAACTCTTGGTCGTGAACGGAGCTGGTGCCTGCGACGTGTCCTCCCCGAGCTCGGCCTCGCCCGCCGCCACCGCAGCCTCGAAGGCCGTAGGACCACTCGACGCGTCGACGAGGACGGTCGCGTGGCCGAAGGGATCACGCAAGGTGCGTGCAATGTCGAGGGCGCGATCGAGTTCTTGGGGACTCACTGCCAGCAGGATCGAAGCCCCAGCACGCCCGCGCGCAAAGGCGACGAAGCGCTCGTAGATCGCATCTCCGAGCCCCCCACGTGCATGGCGCGTGTCGACCTCGAGGGTGCGGTAGAAGGCCGGCGGGAGCGAAGCCAGCTCGCTGGCCTTGGCGCAGGGCTCGGCCACACCGCGCGCGATGCCGGCATCGCGGCTCAGGTAGGCGCTGCTCGCCGCGTCGGCGGGCGCGATCGGGCGCAAGGTCAGGAGCCGCGTCGACGCGTTGCGACGCAGCCGCTCGATGAAGTCAGCGTCCAGGGGCCGCGCGATGGCACTCGGGTCGTAGGCCTCGACGAACAAGTCGAGCACCGGCGCTTCCTCGCCTTGCCAAGCAAGGAGCGGCTCGAGCTCGGAGCGAAGGCTCGGTGCCGCGATCCCGAAGCCGAGGCCCTTCGCCGCGAGCCGCTGCCGGCGCTCGCGGAAGCGCGCCAGCGACGCCCCGTCGTCTTCGAGCACGACGACGTCGACGGGCTGTCCGCTGAGCTTGTCGAGCACGGCCTCGTCATCGACGGCCGCGGCAGCGAGGCGAAGGTAGCAGCCACCGGGCTTCTTGACTTCGTCCATGGCGCCGGGACCCCAGCCGTCGATGCGCGGCCGCGGTCCTTGGTCGAGGAGGACTGCGCTGCTTGGCGCTTCGGCGCCGCGTGCGAGCCACGCGCGGCAGCTCGCTTCGAAGTCCTCGGGCAAGGGCTCGTCGGAGGCGAAACCCAAGGCCAGCACGCGCCCCTGCCCGACCTCGAAGCCGAGCAGAAGGGCGGCATCCCGGCGCACGATGCGCTGCCCTTCGAAGCGGAACTCCTCCGCGAAAACGAAGGCGCGCTGCGAGGTCGAACCATCGACCGGCACTGGACGCATCGCATCGACTTCGGCGCGCCAGATCCCGCCCCGGCAGAGCCAGAGCGGATTCGTCGGACCGCCGAGCTGGCGCGCTCCATCCTGCGTGAAGCCGAGCCCGATCGCACGATCGTCGTCGTAGGCATTCGCGTCCCCGTCGGGCCAGAGGCCGTGGCTCTCGACGCGGGCTTCGCCTTCGGCACCTGGGGCCTTGGTGGCGAGGCCGAGTGCTGCCAAGAGCTGCACGGCGCGGCCGCGAAGGAAGAGCCCTCCCCCGCGCTCCACGAAGGCACGCAGGGCCGCGATGCGGCGCGGGTCCTCGAAGTCGGGTGGAAGCGCGACCGACCGCGACACCAGCTCGAGGACCTGCGCTTCGGGCAGCAGACCGGGGCCACTGGCGCTGCCAACCAAGACGCTGCCCAACTGCTTGCACGAGAAGCAGACAAGACTGCAAAGGAGCGTGGCGCTGAGCGCTGGAACTTCGAGCGATGCCATGACAGTCTTTTCGACGATCTCGCGTCCGCGACTCCACCCGGCTATCCTCCGCCCCATGTCCGAGATCATCGATGTCCACGGCCGTGAAATCCTCGACAGCCGCGGCAACCCCACTCTCGAAGTCGAATTCGTCTTGGACTCGGGCGTCCGAGCGCGCGCTGCGGTGCCCTCGGGCGCTTCGACCGGCGCGCACGAAGCGACCGAGCTGCGCGACGGCGACGAGCGCTACCGCGGCAAGGGCGTGCGCACGGCCGTCGAGCACGTGGACGGCGAACTCGCCGAACATGTCGTCGGCATCGACGCCCACGAACAAGCGCACATCGACCACTTGATGTGCGCCGCCGACGGCACGCCCAACAAGAGCCGCCTCGGCGCCAACGCCATCCTCGGCGTTTCGCTCGCGGTCGCCCGCGCCGCCGCCGAAGAGGCCAAGCTCCCGCTCTACCAATACCTGGGCGGCATTCGGGCTCGGCGCCTGCCGGTGCCGATGCTCAACATCCTCAATGGCGGCGCACATGCCGACAACAACGTCGACGTCCAGGAGTTCATGATCATGCCCTTCGGGGCACCGAACTTCTCGGAAGGCCTGCGCATGGGCTCCGAGATCTTCCACGCCTTGGCGTCGGTCCTGCGCGCCAAGGGGCTCGCTACCGGGCAGGGAGACGAGGGCGGCTTCGCGCCCAATCTGTCTTCCAATCAGGAGGCGATCGAAGTCCTACTCGAGGCGATCGAGAAGGCCGGTTATCGGCCAGGCGACGACGTCCGCCTCGCCCTCGATGTCGCGGCGACCGAGATCTTCGACGAGAAGACCAAGCTCTACACGCTCGCGGGCGAAGGGCGCAGCCTCGACGCGGCCGGCCTGATCAGCCTGTACGAGGACTGGACGCGGCAGTATCCGATCTTCTCGATCGAGGACGGCCTCGCCGAAGACGACTGGGCAGGCTGGGTCGAACTGACCCAGCGCATCGGCGACCAGGTGCAGCTCGTCGGTGACGACCTCTTCGTGACCAACGCCGCCCGTGTGAGTCGAGGCCTCGACCTCGGCGCCGCCAACTCGGTCTTGATCAAGGTCAACCAGATCGGAACGCTGACCGAGACCATGGACACGATCGAGCTCGCGACGAGCAACGCGTGGACCTGCGTGATCAGCCATCGCTCGGGCGAGACCGAAGACACGACGATCGCGGACCTCGCGGTCGCGACCGGGGTCGGCCAGATCAAGACCGGCGCCCCGAGTCGTTCCGAGCGCGTCGCCAAGTACAACCGCTTGCTGCGCATCGAAGAGGAGCTCGCGGACGCGGCGCTCTATGGCTACCAAAGCTATGCCGAGGAGCCGAGCGGCGCTTCGGCGGATGTCTGAGATCCATGAGGGGCAAGACAGTCCAGAACGGAGTCGGTGTGGCGGCGCTGCCGCGAATCGCGACCCTCGTGTTCTGCGTACTGACTGTCTACGTCCTCGTCGCTGACTTCATGCCGGCGCACCGGGAGCTGCGTAAAGCCGAGGCGCTCTACGCGCGCCAGCAGCAGCGCTACCAGCACCTCGTCCGCGACGTGGCGCAGAAGCGCGATCGAGTATGGATGCTCGAGAACGACCCGCAGGAGCGTGAACGCTTGCTCGACGAGCGTGGGGCTGCCTTCCGCGCTTTTCGCGACAGCGCAAACAACGGCGATTCCGAGCGCGATGCGGCCGATGGCGCAGAGCCGCTTGGCGCTGGTCCAGCCGCGACGCCACGATGAAGCGTCGCTGGCCCTCGCCCGCGGCGCTCGCCACAGGCGTCGTGCTCTTCGTCACTGCGACCGCTGCGCGACCACTGCACGGCCAGGCCTTGGCCCAAGGCGGCTCCGACAGCGAGCGCGCGCGCATGCGAGAGAATGGCAGTCGCGTGCCGACTTGTGATCCGATCGCCCAGCGCCAGCTCGAAGCAGGCTTGCAGGCCCTCGAAGGCGGGCAGGGTGCCGAGGCCCTGCGCATCCTGCTGCCCTTTCTGAAGCCGAGCGGCCCTCGCCCGCAGGTCCTCTGGGGCCAGCGCGAGACGCGGGACTTCTTCGTCTTGCTCGACACCTTGCTCGCGGAGGCCAAGCCCGAGACCCGCACGAGCTTCGCCGCGACGCTCGAGGCCGATGCGGCGCGGCAGTTGAGCGACTGCCGCGCGCTGCGCCACGGGCGAAGCGCGAGGCTCGAGGCCCTGCTGCGCGCCTATCCGGGCACGAGCGCAGCGAAGGAAGCGCGGCACCTGCTCGTCGACGCTGCGCTCGAGCGCGGCGACGAGCTCGAAGCACGCTTCTACCTCAGCACCTGCGAGGCAGCGATCCAGGCACCGCGGATCGAGGTCTTGGCGGCGCTCGCGTCGATGTCGCCACAGCTTCCGTGGCCCCACGTCCAAGGGCACGTCGATGGCACGGCCGCGACTGGAGCCGCGACACGTGGCGCGCCGCGCGCCGGGCCGACGAACGCGACGCGGCCGCGCCTCCTCGGCACGTGGTCGCGTCAGGCGATGGGCTTCGCGACGGCGGACAGCGCGGGCGTCGTCGGGAAACTCGCTGCCGGTCCCGCCTGCGCCGTCTTCCAGGATCGCTCGCAGCTCTTGGTCGCAGTCGACTTCGCGGGGGCTCCGCGCTTCGAGCATGTCGACCTCGGCGCGGTCACGGGTCGCCTCAGCGACCCGCCGCGGCGGCCTGCGCCTTCGATTCTTGGCTCGCGCGTCTTCCTCGTCCACGGCGGCGCAGTCGCGACCGCGCGCGGCGTCGGCGGCGTCGTCGAAGACGCCGATCTCTTTGCGTTCGACATCGGCCGGGACGCGACGAAGCTCGCCTGGCGCGCAAGCGCCGCGAGCGCCTGCGGCCCTGAATCGAGCTTCTTGCCCGTCACGTGCGCAGACTTCGACCACGTCTTTGCCCTCGTCGAGACCCGCGACGACCGCCTCAACCGCAGGGTCTCGGCCGTGGCCTACACGCTCCAGGGCGACCTGCTCTGGAAGCGCGAGGTTGCACGCGGAACCACGCTGACCGCCGACCTCCTCATGCATCGCCAGGAGGCCGTGCGCGCCGGCCGGCTCACGGCCGCGGCTCCCGTCCTCGCGGACGGACGGCTCTGCGTGGAGACGGGCCTCGGCGTCACCGCCTGCCTCGATGCGCGGGACGGCACGATGCTCTGGAGTTGCAAGACCGCCCGCGTCTCGAAGCTGCGCGGCCGCGAAGCAGCATGGGACGAAGGTCGCCTCCTCGTCCACGGCGCAGACGCTGCGCGCGAAGTCCTCGTCACTCCGTCCGACGGCGTCCACGCCTACCGCCTCCAGCTCGCCCCCGGCTCACGCGCGATCCTCGCCGCCGAGCCCGAAGCACGCGGAGAGCGCAGCTCCCTTGTCGGCCTCGTCGACGCACGACGCAGCACATACTGGTGGAAGGAGAAGCTCCTCGAGCAGGGTCCGCGCCGCGTCAAGCTCGATGTCGGTGGCGCCGACCCCGACCGCGTCTACGACGCGCCGCCGCTCGACCGCGGCGATGCGCTCGCCGCGGCTCCGCTCTTGACGAAGACGAGCCTCGTCTTCGCAAGTCGCTCGATGCTCGCTTGGCTCGACCTCGAGAAGGATCTCTACTACGAGCATGTGCTCGACCTCGGCGCCCTCGGCCGCGGAGGCTTCGGCCCCATCGTGCCATGGCGGGACGGGGTCCTCTTTGCTTGCGACCTCGGTCCTTTGTACTGGGCGCCGTGACGGGAGGCCGGCAGCGCTTCGAGGCTGCGCTCTACACATCGGGGCTCGCTGACGGCATCGCCTACCAGCTCGCGGCCTGCGGCGGCATCTACTGCGGACCAACGGCGATCGCATGGATCGCCGCCGTCTGGAACCAAGCCCAAGGTCGCCCCTACGACGTGATCGCGCGCGTGCGGGACAAGCGCCTCTTCGCCGACGGACCGCGCCTCTTTTCTGGCCGCCTGCCCTTCTTCGCGCCGGGCCTCGCGGAGACGCTCGAACGAGAGACCGAAGGCGAACTGACGCTGTCGAGCACGACCCATCGACGCGTCGACGCGCTGCGCAGGGTTCTCGAGACGGATGGGCTGCCGGTCATCGTGCGGCTCGCTTGCCCCCGCCTTCGCGATGGGTTGCATTACACGACGCTCTGGCGCTGTGAGGATGCTCCTGACGGCGGGTCCCACCTCACTTGGATGGACAACGGCCTCTACGGCATGCGCGATCCAGGTCACCCGGCATTTTACAAGACGCGAGTCATGCTCGACCGGGAGCGTTTCTGGTGGGGCTGCAAGAAGGTAGTGCAAAGATAAAGATATGGCCGAGGAGTGTCGTTCATATTTACATAACACACCTGAACTACACTCAAAATATATTTACATGACCATTTTTTGCTAAACACGAATCGAACATAAATCACCCATAGCCTGGGATCTCCAGAGCGCCAAAGCGCGCGCTCACCCTTGCCCACACGGAGACTCAGCATGCACAGTTTTGATCGAGCGATTCGAATCGCTCTCCCGCTCGCGTTCGCGTCGACCCTCGCCGCCCAAGCGCCGACCTTCCCATTGCCGAAGACCACCGGCAGCACGACTTCGCTGGAGGACACGGCCCCCTTCTTGCTCCCAGTCGGCGTGACGCAGACCAAGGTCACGAGCCGCAAAGACCTCGCCAACCTGCCGACGACCTTCGGCAACTGGGACATGGTCGCCTTCGATACGACCGGTCGCTACATCTTCGTCCCGACCGAGGTTGGCCGCGGCGCCGGCGTCTTCCGCTACGACACGACCACGAAGGCTTTTGTCACGCAGATGCTCGGCAACAACACGGGTGTGCGCGAGAGCGATCCGACCAAGTGGAGCGCCACGAACGACGACTTCCGGAGCTTCGACCCGGCGACGTGGACGCCCTGGGGCAGCGTCGTGACCGGTGAAGAGACGACCGGCGGTCGCTTCTTCGAGATCAAGAATCCGCTCGCCGACTCCGGCTTCGAAGTCGTCTGGCGCTCGGCGATACCCTCACTTGCCCACGAAGGCATCCGCTTCGACAAGGATGGCAACATGTACGTCGTCGACGAGAACAACTCGGGATCGATCTACAAGTTCGTGCCGAAGACGAAGGGCGACCTCTCGTCCGGGCAGACCTTCGTGCTCAGCGTCGACGCCTACGCCGCGGATGCCACGGCGGACGCTTCGGCGACTTGGGACGCCACGGCCAATCGTCTCACGACGCGCACCGGCAAGGCCACGTGGGTGCCGATGACGGACAAGGACGGCAAGGCGCTGACCAAGGCCGATCCTTTTGCCTTCGTGACGACGACTGGCGGACGCACGGCCGCTGACGAACTCAAGGGCACGCCGTACGGCCGCCCCGAGGACTGCGACTTCACTGTGCTCGCCAGCGGCAACGAGTGCCTCTACTTCACGGCGACGAGCGAGAACACCATCTACTCGATCGAACTCACGGGCGAAACGACGGCGATGGTCCGCGTCTTCGTCGACTTCGACACGATCAACCTCGCGACCGGTCGCGATGTCAACCCCAAGCAGAATGACCCGTGGACCAGCCCGGGTGCTTCGACGGAAACAAACCTGCGTTCACCGGACAACCTCGCCGTCGACCACTTCGGATCGGTCTACATCATCGAAGATCAGAACCCCGGCGACATCTGGAAGTGCTTCGACAGCAATAAGGACGGCGTCGCCGAGTCCATCGGCCTCTTCGCGAGCCTCGGCGTCGCGGGCTCGGAGCCGACGGGGCTCATCGCCCACCCGACCGACCCCTACCGCATGCTCTGTGCCATCCAGCACCCGAGCAGCGGTAACGACGCGCTCTGGTACTTCGACACGAACCCCTTCGCTGGCAACGTCAAGGACCTGCACCTCGCGAGCGGCGTCGACATGGCACCGAGCTTCGGCCCCGCCGAGTTCGTTCGCGCTGCTAGCGCCGGGCAGATCCTCAGCTACTCGCTCGTTTCGCCGCGCGGCACCCACGCCAACATGCCCTACGTCCTGCTCATGCAGGGCATCGACTCGAAGAACGACCCCAAGAAGCTGCTCGAAGGCATCTGGCTCGATCCGATGATGCCAATCATCGCGGTGAGCGGCGGCCAGCTCCAGACCTACGGTGTCCGCCTCTGGTTCGAGGTGCCCCAAGGCCTCAGCGGCATCAGCATCGTCGCCCAGGCAGCTGTGGCCGGCGGCGCGATCGGCGTCGAACTCACGTCCGCGAACGTCACGCTCCTGCGCTGAGCCACGGCGCGCCGTTCAGCGGTCCTTGTCCGGCGCCGGCTTCTTGCGCTCGATCGACTTGCGTTGCGCCCAGGTGCCATTCGCGAGTCGGAACCAGTGCTCGGGTCCGGCGCGTTCGAGGTTGCGCAAGCCGTTCTGCGCGCCCACTGCTTCGGCGCTGCTCTTCAACTGCTTGGCCAACTCCTGGTAGAGGAGCTTGCGATCTTCGTTTTCGGCGTCGACGAAGCTCGCGATGTTGCCTTGTTTTGGGTCCTCGGGGTCGACTGGCTTTTTGCCGGCTTCGATGTCGCGGATCGCGACGTAACCTTGAAAGGTCTCGCCGACGACGCCGCTGTCGCGCAGCTCGCTGAGCTTCTTGTAGCGCGCCTTCATGCGGCCCTTGAGCGCCTCTAGGTCGATCTTCGCGGGCGCGGGCACCGGCTTCGGGGCCGGATCCTGGGTCCTGGCGACGGCGCTCATCGGCACGGCGAGCAAGCCGACGAGAGCCGCGGCGAGGCGCAGAGTGTTTGTCTTTGCGATCATCGTTTTTCTCCTGACTCGTCGCGCGGGCTCTCTTCGCTCGCGACTTCCTCGAAGTCGAAGAAGTCATCGAGCTTGCGCTGCACCTGGACATTGACATCGACCGTGACTTGGATCGGCTTGATCTCGATGGGGTCGATGCCGATGCGGTGGGACGTGCACGCGACGCCGCTCGAGAGAGCGACGAGCAGCAACGACGACCAAGTCGAGACCGATCGATGCACGAGCCTGCTTCGATGCTTCATGCGAGTCCTCGCCTTTGCGGGGCCAGTGAGCTGGTGGGATGCGGGAGCGGCCGCCCTACTTGGGGGCCTTCTTGCCGCGATCGGGCCCAATGGCGGCCCGATCGACGGCGTCACGCTTGGCATTGTCCATAAGGTCGCGCAGATCAAAAGCCACATCAAGGAGATCCTGGACGCCACGGATGTTGATCGTCGCGTCGATCTCTTGCGGCACCACGACACCGCGCCCCTTGGCGCGCACGACGAGCACGGCATCGCCCGGCTGGTCAGGGATGTCCAAGCGCAGGACCTCGTGCCGAAAGTCGCGCACCGCGCCGAGGATGCGCTCGACGAAGAGCTCTTCGTGGCCCGGAAGGGCGCTGGCCGCAATCGCGCGCACATAGGGTTCGATGATCGCCGTCGTCGTCGCGTCCTTCGCGAAGGAGAGACGTCCCGGCCCCGTCGCCCGCAGCTGCCCCGCATCGAGGCGGATACGGAAGCGCGGCTCGATCGCGACCACGGCACGAAGCTCACCGCTGACGCGCGCGTCGGAGCTCACGCGGTCCTTGGCGACCATGTCGAGCCACGGCTGCACGACGACGCGCTCGAGGCTCGCGTCGACGACCACACGCTCCATGCCCGGCTCGAGGACCAAGTTGCGCGCGCGGATCCAACCGCTCGCGGCCGGATCCATGTCGGTCGCCTGGTTCAAGCTCAGGACTTCGACGCGCTTCGGAGCCTCGCCAGCGCGCAGCGGCAAGCGCAGGACGAGGGCCCCGCGGCCGAGTTCGAAGCCTTGTCCGAGTGAAGACCCGAGGCTCGCCCAATGGACTTCGGGGACGTAGGCCGTCGCCTCCGTCAGCGCAAAGCGCAGCGACGCGCCGACGCCAGCGAGGACGAGCGCATCGAGGTCAGCGGCTGCTGCGGGTGCAGCTTCGCGGCCGCCGCCCCCGCCGACGGTGCCGACGGCGACGCGACCATCGTGCCACTGCAAGGTGACTTGGTCCGTCACTTCGCCCTTGAGATGACCCTCGATGCTCGCCGTGACACCGTCGTGCGATCGAATCACGAGGGGTGCCTCAGCTGGGATGGCGAACTCGAGGCGCAACGAGAGTGGCGTCGGGAGCGACGTATCGAAGCTGCCTTCGACTGCAAGCCCCTCGATACCACAGCCCATGCTCTGGCTGCCGTGCTCGACGTCCAGGCCGCCGTCACCGTCGACTTCGAAACTCACGCGCAGCGCCCCCTCGACGGCGTCGACCGGCGTGGCATGGACGTGCGCATGCAACCGCAGGCTTGGTGCCTCGGCCCCCGCGCTGCTCGCCGCTCGCGCGCTGAGCCGACCGTCGATGTCGACGCGCAGCGCCGCCACTCGACTCGTCGCTGTCGCGCGCTCGATGACGATGCGCGCTTCACCGACGAAGGCGGCGAGGCCAGCACCGAGCGGGCGCTCGATCGCCAAGCGCTCGATCACGAGCGTCTCGAAGGGCAGGTCAATCCAAGCGGCCGCGGTCCGCGCGCTGGCTTCGGTCTCGGCCGTGACCTCGCCTGCTGTCGTCGGATCTTTGGGCAAAACTTGGGGGCGACGCAGACCACTCAGGGGGTCGCCAGCACCGAGACGCAAGCGCGCCTCCTCGACCACGACCGAGTCGACGCGCCCCGCGAGCAGGCCCCCAAGCGAGAGGCCGACCTTCGTCTTGCCGACGA
>CALLZN010000379.1 GCA_937858895.1 uncultured bacterium
GCTTCGTCGTCCGTGCCCTTGACGAAGTCGAAGTAGTCGTTCGCGAAGTTGGTCCCGATCTGGATGAAGGTCGCCGCGGCGAGCGCCGCGACCACCGACCAGGCGTGCAAGACTCGGTCACCGTAGGCGATCGCCGCGCCGAGCAAGACCGGCGAGAGCGCCGCGCTCAGCGTGCGCGGCCGCGCCGCTGCGCACCAGATCGCGAAGAGCGACTTCTTCGGCTCCACTAGCTCGGCTCCACTCGCGGACGGCGCTGACGGCATTGAGCGATCAGGGTCGCTTGGGGAAGCGCTCAAAGTCGGGTCGACGCTTCTCGACATAGGCGTTGCGTCCTTCTTGTCCCTCTTCGGTCATGTAGTAGAGCAGCGTCGCGTTGCCCGCCAACTCCTGCAGCCCCTGCTGGCCGTCGCAGTCGGCGTTCATGGCCGACTTGAGGCAGCGCAGGGCGAGCGGGCTGTGTTCGAGCATCTCCTGGCACCAGCGCACGGTCTCTTCTTCGAGCTCGTCGAAGGGCACGACCTTGTTGACGAGGCCCATCTCGTAGGCCTGGGCCGCGCTGTACTGGCGACACAGGTACCAGATCTCGCGGGCGCGCTTCTGGCCGATGATGCGCGCGAGGTAGCTCGACCCGTAGCCGCCGTCGAAGCTGCCGACCTTCGGACCGGTCTGGCCGAAGATGGCGTTGTCGGAGGCGATCGTGAGGTCGCAGACGACGTGCAGGACGTGGCCGCCGCCGATCGCGTAGCCATTGACCATTGCGATCACGGGCTTCGGGCAAACACGGATCTCGCGCTGAAAGTCGAGGACATTGAGGCGCTCGATGCCAGTCGCCTGCTCCTTGTAGCCGGCGTCACCGCGGATGCGCTGGTCGCCGCCCGAGCAGAAGGCCATGTCGCCCTCGCCCGTCAGAATGATGACGCCGATGTCGACGTCGTCGCGGGCGTCATCGAGGCCACGCCGCAACTCCTGGACAGTGCGCGGCGTGAAAGCGTTGCGGACCTCCGGCCTGCAGATCGTGAGCTTGGCGATGCCGCTCGCCTTCTCGTAGCGGACCTCTTCGAAGCCGAGCTCACAGGGTTGCCAAGGAAGGGCGGGACGTGGATTCTTCTGGGTCATGTCGTTGCGTGGCGGCGTTGCCTGCCGTCGGGCCATTGTTGCCGATGCGCAGCGCGGTCTCACGAAGGATTCGGTGGATCGCACCGCGCGCCTCTGTCGTCTGCTTTGTCGAGCAGGAGTTACGCTTCCATGACTACGTGCTCTTCGGCAACCGCAGCGAGGAGTGACGGCGGCTTCGCAGTCGGCGGTCTTGGAGTTGCAAAAAAATTAGCAAAGGCCTCTTGACGCCACTGCTGTGCATTGCTAGCACGTAAGAGAGTCCGGGAGGGCCCCATCGGAGGGCCCCATCGGAGGGCCCCATCGGAGGGCCCCATCGGAGCTGATATCCAGAGGAGCCCTTTATGTTCATCGGCCAGGCCCTCGTCGCAGAGAACTACCCGGACCCCGACGACCCTAGCAGTGCTGTCGCTCATCCCTCCGTCGTCTACACGCCGTGGATGCCCCGGGGCGGCAATTCGGGGACCTTTGCCATGGAAGTTCTTGCGCTGAGTTGGCAGGACGGGTCAGGCGCCGGCGCTTCGTTGCCGCAGCTGACGATGTCTGTCCAAACCAAAGAATAGCGAGTCAGACGACTCATCGTTGCCGTCATTGGGCTCCGTCACCGTAACCAACGCAACTGCGGGGAGCCTCGGCGTAGCTACCGTGGCCGTAACGAACTGTCTCGAACTGGTGCGTTGCAAGTTCGAGCTGACGGATACAGCCAGCTCGCCAGCGGAGCGTGTGTACTACGCAGTGTTCCGCTGTCTCAACGTGTCCTGGGCTATCAACTGAGGAGGCTGCGATGATCATCGGCGAAACGGTATGCGCGCGAGGCGAGCAGGCGACGGTCGTATACAGCCCCTGGTTTCAACGGCTAGGCAACGCTGCGACCTTCATGCTCGACGTGATTGCGTCGTCAGGCTCGAACTGCACGGTCACCGTCATGGTTCAGACGAAGAACAGTGAGGATGCGGACCCAGCGCCGGGTGGCGGCGGTGCTGCTGGCGGCACCTTCAACCAGGTTGGCGCGGGGTCCGAAGAACATCGTAACTTCAACTTCAAAGAACTTTTGCGGTTTGAGTTCACGGTGGCCGCGTCCGGTTCGGACATCGAGTGGGCGCACTTCCGGATGTTGAATCCCTCGTGGGAGACGAACTGAGGCGTAGAGTGGAATGATTATCGGAACAACTCTGCTTGCCAAGTCGCCTGCGGTCACCGTCGTGTATTCGCCCTGGTTTCCTCGGCGGGGCGATGCGATGACCTTCGTGCTCGATGTCATCGCAATCGACAATGCGACCATTGAGGTCAGTGTGTATACCAAGAACTCCGAGGACATCGACCCGGGGGCTCTGGCGTCGGGATCAGCAATAGCCGAAAACGCGCCCACAGGGACGGCCGGTGCGATCGCCCGCGTGTTCGGGCTCGAAGAGTGGCTGCGGTTCCGGTACGAAGTGACGGCTGATATGGATCCTGACGGCTTCGTGCACTTCCGGATGCGCGAACCGTCGTGGGAGACCAACTGACAGGGGCGTCTTGCCATGCAACTCATTGGAACAACACTCATTTTTCCGACGGTCACATACAGTCCATGGTTTGCCCGCAGTGGGGACGCGGCGACCTTCGTGATCGAGGTGCTGACAACGACGGTCAGTGTAAGCGGGCAGTTTACCGTAGAAGTCCAGACGAAGAACAGCGAGAGTGATGACAGTAGCCCCTGATGTTGCATTCCTGAGCGCTCATGCAGCCTCTGCGGCGGACTGAGTGAG
>CALLZN010000380.1 GCA_937858895.1 uncultured bacterium
AAAGTGAGGTGAGGCCGTCGAAGCATGACCAAGCGCGAAGAAGAACGAGAAGACGCACAACCGGCCGCCGAGGTGACCCTCCTCCTCCAGGCCGTTCGCAACGACGAAGACGGCGCAAGCGAGCGCCTCCTCGACCTCGTCTACGGCCAGCTCCACCGCCTCGCCGACGCCAAGATGCAAGGCGAGCGCGTCGACCACACGCTGCAAGCGACGGCCCTCGTCCACGAGGCCTACCTGCGCCTGCTCGGCAGTGACGGCGGCTTCGAGAACCGGCGGCACTTCTTCGGTGCGGCAGCGCAGGCCATGCGACGCATCCTCATCGATCGCTATCGGCGTCGGCAGAGCGAGAAGCGCGGCGGCGATCGCGAGCGCGTCGACGCCGAGCTCGACGGTGAAATCGCGAGCGCGCAGCAAGACGGCGGCGTCGACGCCCTTGACTTGCTGGCCCTCGACGAGGCCCTCGCCAAGCTCGAAGCCCGCGATCCACGCATGGCGCAGATCGTCATGCTGCGCTTCTTCGCCGGCCTCGACGTCGAAGAGACGGCGAGCGCCCTCGAGATCTCGACGCGCACGGTCAAGCGCGACTGGGCCGTGGCCCGCGCTTGGCTCTTCCAAGAGCTCGGCGGCGGCGAAGGCGGCGGAGCGCTTCGAACAAACGACGACTGACTAGAGAAGGAGCGCGCGCTCGCCTAGAGCAAAGCCTCGAGCGCCGTGACGAAGTTCTCGCCGAGCCGCGGCCCCTGCTCGGGGTAAAGGTAGGGTTCGACGACTTCGAGCTCCATGAGGGCGAGGCGCCCCGTGGCGTCACGCACCATGTCGACGCGGGCGTAGAGCAGTCGCTGATCAACAGCCGCGAGGCCCTCCCTGGCAGCGGAGAGCTCGGCGTCACTTGGCGCGTGCGCGCCCTCGTGACCGCCATAGAGCGACTGCACGCGGTAGTCACCTTGCTTCGGCCGCTTGAGCGCACAGTGCGAAAAGACGCCACCGAAGAAGAGCAGCGAGTACTCCCCCTCTTCGACGACCGAAGGCACGAAGGGCTGCAGCATCGCCGCAGCCGGCGGTCGCACATCGAGCGGCGGCCTCGCGCCATCGCGTTCGACCTTGACCTGACGCCAGGCACCGGCACCCACGAGGGGTTTGACCACGATGCTGTCACATGCGAAGCGCTCGAAGGCTTCCATCAAGACTGCGTCGCTCGCGGAGTCAGCATAGATGGTCGGAATGACGTTGACCCCACGCGCACCGAGCTCGGCCAAGTAGCGCTTGTCGAGGTTCCACCGCACCACGTCGAGCGGGTTGAAGAGCGGCCGCGCCGACTCGAGACGCGCGAGCACCGACAAGAAGTCCTCGACGCGCTGCTGGTAGTCCCAGGTCGTGCCGATGACGTAGGCGTCGTAGTCGTTGGCGCCGAGGGTCGCGTCGTCCCAGACCCGCGCTTCGAGTTCATGGCCGCGCGAGGCGCAGGCGCGGCGCAGCGGCTCGAACTCGATGTCGTGCTCCCACGCATCGTCGCGCCGCGCCGCGCCATCGGTCGTCATGCAATGCGAAGTCAAGAAGGCGATGCGGGTCATGGCGGCGGGAGTCTACCGCACGCTTCCAGGAATCCCGCGGCGCCTTCCGCTCACTGGAAGACCGTGCGCAGCGACGTGCTGACTTCGGCGATGCCGCTCATCGCCGTGTTGTCGAGCGTGAAGAACGCCGTCTGAACGATGAGGCCCTTGAAGGCCATGTCATTCGGGATCGCGAGCATGGCCATGCCGCGGCCATTCATGTCGAGCATGCCACCGTAGTTCATGAAGAGCGCCGGAACCTGATCGAAGAAGCTCGAGAAGAAGATCGCGTCCGGCGCGAGCCCGACGAAGCGCGCGTCGAAGCCGATCGGCCCGAGGCCCAGCGAGGACGCGACGCGATAGGGCTTGCCCGCGCTCATCGGCGCCATGAGGTCGAAGGTCGCGGTGCTACCGAGCTGGCCCATGTTCATGGTCCGCACCGAGGGCACGGGCTGCGCCGACCGGACTCCGCGCAAGATGACGCCAGCCGTCGTGCAGGTCCAATAGACCGTCGAGCCGTCGGGGGTCACGGCGACGTCACGCGGCTCGGGCTCGCCGAAGGTGATCAGCGCGAAGTTGCGCGTCGCGGGGTCGTACTCCCAGACGCGGTTGCGGCCGCCATTGGCGCCGCTCATGCCCGGCGTCGGCACTTCCGAGAAGTAGAGCCGCCCCATGGCGTCGATCGCGATGCCCGAGGGCTTCTCGAGACCGCGAAGGAGTGGCGCGATGTTGCCCATCGGATCACGGCGCAGGATGACGCCAGCCGAGCGGCAGGTCCAGTAGAGCGATCCGTCGCTGCCAGCGGCGATGTCGAAGGGCTCGGGCTCCCCCATGCTGAGGACCTTGGCCGCCCCACCGACGAGCTGGGCGACGTTGTTGCCCTTGTCTTGCATGCCTGGATCGGGCACCTGGGTGAAGAAGACGTTCGCGCTCTTGTCGACCGCGATGCCGATTGGGTTCTTGAGCCCCGTTGCGATCGAGCGATGCGTGTTGCCCGTACCGATCATGAGGACGCCGGCCGTGCTGCAGGTCCAGTAGAAGTTGCCCTGCGCATCGAAGGCGAGGTTCGTCGGCGCCGGCTCGCCCGGAACGATGACGACTTGGTTGTTGCTCGCGTCGAGGCGCGAGACCGTGTTGTTGCGGCTGAACTTGCCGGGCTCGGGCAGCTCGGTGAAGTAGACCTCACCCATCGGTGAGATGGCGATGCCGGTCGGCGCCTTGAGGCCGTTCTTGACGAGGCTGGTCTTGAAGCCTTGAGCAACGCCTAGGGTCGGAAGGAGGGCCACGCCGAGGGCAAGGAAGAGGCTCTTGGGCGGGCAGGAGGGAAGCGAGAAGTGGCTTTGGTTCATGCCCCCTTCGTAGGCGCGCCGACGCCCAGAGTCCCTTCGAATGCTTGACAACCCGCTTTCACCGAAATCGAACGATGCAGCGCAGCTGGTCGAAACCGACGTCTACGCGTCACAATGCAAAGTCATGGAACGCTTGACCGAGCTCGCCGAGTTTTGGAATCAACTGCCGGCCTTCCGCGCGGTCGCCGAGACCGAGCACCTGAAGGCAGCGGCCGAGTACTTGGGCGTCGGCGCGCCGGCGCTGTCGCGCTCGATCCGCTTGCTCGAAGAACGCCTCGGCACCGAGCTCTTCGTGCGCGAAGGCCGCGGGCTCAAGCTCAACGAAGCGGGACGCCTCTTGCTCGAGGCCGCACGCGTCGCGATGCAACAGCTCGACGAAGCCCAGCTCACGTTGCGCGGCGAGACCTTGGCTGGCCCGGTGCACATCGCGAGCTCGGGCGTCGTCACGACGAGCTACTTGCTGCCAGCCATCATCGTCTTGCGGGCATCGCACCCGACCCTCGTTCCCGTCCTCAGCGGTCCCCCACCACTCGACGTCGTCGCGCGCCTGCAACGTGGCTTGCTCGACGTCGCCTTCACGAGCGATCCGATCGACGCGCCAGCGCTCTTGCGTGAGCGCCTCGGCGTGGAGACGAGCGGCGTCTACTGCGGCCGCGGGCACCCGCTCTTCGAGCGCAGCGACGTGGCTATCGACGAGATCGCGCAGTACGACTTCGTCGGGCCGACGACGACCTCGGGGCGCGGCAGCGAAGGTTGGCCGAGCGCCAAGCCACGACGCATCGGCGCCATCGTCGACCAGATGCGCATCGGCCTCGAGTTCTGTGCGAGCGGTCACTTCCTCGCCGTTCTGCCGGACGCGCTCGCGCGCGCCGATGGCCGCGCGGGACGACTCTGGCGCCTGCCGGTCGAGCTTGGCACACGCGTCGAGCTCTTCGCTCTGCTCCGCGATTCGGGTGGCGGACGCGGCCGCGCCGAGGTCGTCGTCGAGGCGGTGCGTACGAGCATCGCCAAGTCGAAGGCCTGAGCACAGCCTCAGCGCAGTTCGGTCACGATCATCGTGTTGCGCTCGACGAGGCCGCGCTCGCCGTTCTTGCTGAAGCCCGTCGCCTGCACGATCCACGCATCGAGCGGCGGGTCACGCATGTCGAGCGCGAGGCCTGAGGTCCACGTCGTGGGAAAAAACTGGAAGCACTGCACGAGCACCGAAGTCCAGGGCACGAAGGGCAGGTTCAAGGTCAAGCTACCAGTCGAACGCGTCACGGATGTGAGGACGACGAGGGGATCAACGAAAAGCAACGGCCCCGAGAGCGGCGCAACGCCGAAGACCCACATGGCCGGCACGTTGGGCGCACCGCCGAATACATGGAGAGAAACTAACTCTCCGAACGTCGGCGCGATGTTCAACGGCCCACTGCCGAAGCGTTGCTGGTTGACAATTCCGTGCTGACGCCGCGAGGCGTCGAGCGCGTACGGCGTCCAGTCGTTCCACTTGGGGTGGTCGACCACGACATCGATCATGAGCCCACGACTCGTCGTCACGAATGGAGCATCGAACTTGAAGCGCACGACGAAGGGCTGGGTCACGCTCGGCTCCCACACGAGGTCGGGCAGAACCATCCGCTCACGAGAAAACACGAGGCGCTTGACCGTCGACGTGGGAAAGAGACCGGTCGTGAGCGTCGAGCGATCGAGCGGAGCGAGCGCAATCGAGATCGCGTGCTCGTTCTCGTTGTGCCACCACGAGTATGCAATGGTCTCATGCTGGCGATACTGTCCATCACGGCGCCAGGACAACTCAGTGATCACGCGATTCGCATCCACGTAGTCCTCGCCGAGTGCCTGGACGAAGCGCACTTGATCGAAGCCCATGTGTGTCGAAATCGCGTTGCCCTCGTTCGTCGCCGCCTCGGGCGGCAAGACCTCGGTCATCGGCCCTTGGGCCGTGAGCACCGGCACCGCGGCAAGGCAAAGGACAGACAGCAGCAACAAGCGACCAAGCACGCGTCCCGACATGGAAATCCTCCTCAACATTCACACACCCGTGGGGCAGCTTCCGCAAAGCAGAGCCTACGCAGCTAGACTCCGGCGCGGCCGTAACTTTGCGCAAAGTTCGAGGGCGAGACAGGGGACATGCTGCACGGTGCGAGCGTGCGCTGACGCACGATTGCAATCTGCATCCAACCACGGTTCGGGTAGGCTGTCGGCGGGCGTTGCAGGGTCTCTACGTCGCTAGCAAACGCCTTCAGGAGAAGCGCAGTGCAGCCATGGCAAACAACGAACGGCAATCCATCACGGCCTTGCTTCGTGCCTCAGACGCGACGGCCGGCGACGTCGGCAAGGACCTGCTTCCCCTCGTCTACGAAGAGCTGAGGCAACGGGCGCGGGCCATGCTCGCGCGCGAGCGACCAGGTCAGACCTTGCAAGCCACAGCCCTCGTGCACGAAGCCTTCCTTCGCGTCCAGGGCACCGACAAGGTTGCGTGGCAAGGACGCCGGCACTTCTACGCCGCGGCAGCCGAATCCATGCGACGCATCCTCGTCGAAGCAGCGCGTCGCAAGAAGAGCCTCAAAGGTGGCGGCGGGTTGCAGCGCAGCGACTTCGTCGCAGACGACGTCGCGTTCGACATCCCGCCAGAGCGGCAAGACACAGCCCTCGAAGTCGACGAGGCATTGCTCGAACTCGAGGCCGTCGATCCACGCGCACGCCAGATCGTCAACCTGCGCTACTTCGCAGGCTTCTCCGTGCAGGAGACCGCCGAGGCACTCTCGCTCTCGGTCTCGACCATCGAAGCCGAGTGGCGCTTCGTGCGCGCCTGGCTGCGAGATCGCCTCGGCGATCTCGCCCCCTGAGTTGGCCGAAGGTCAGAGCTTGGCGCCGATGCGCATGACGGCCGCGTCCGACATGGTCAGGCCGAAGCTGTTTGCGGTCGTGTCAATGACCAACCACTGCCACAAGAGGTCACCGCCCACAAAGCGCGGGTCGCTCTGGATTGGCAGCGGACCAAAGCGTGCCGCACCGTTGCGGTCGGTGCCCACCCCAAAGCTGACGATGTTGTGGATGAGGTGGACGCAGCCCGGCATACCGATGCCGTCGAGCGGTAGCTCGCTCGGAACGACCCCGAGGCGGAGAATCGCTGCCGAGTTCTTGGCAGCATAGTTGAGCAAAATGCTGACGCTGCCGCCCGAGCGTGCGAGGGCGCCTTGCAGGTGCTGCGGGTAGGCCACGCTACCCGTCGCGCCGAAGATGCGCGGCAGGCGCCCGCCCGTGCCCGCGCACGTCGCACCGTAGCGCCGCCACTGCGGCGGGTTCGCGACCGTTGCCGCGTCGTAGCACCAGGCCACATTCGCGCCAGGCTCACCAACGACGAGATCGAGCTTGGAGTCACCGCTCGTGTCAATGGCGGCCAGAGAGCGGCCAAAGCTCGCGGATGGACGACTGATCGCCCTCAGTGCCGTAGAGTTACGTCCACTCACGAAACGCACGAAGCCCATGCCCGACACGGCGACGTCGTCGTGACCGTCACCGTCTTGGTCGCCAACTCCTGCGAGGGCAAGACCGAAGCGCCCCGCACTCGGCCCAACGGCGGCAACGGCAAACTCGGCATTGTTCCATGCGTGGAAGAAGCGCACGCGACCTGCGCCGTTCGAGTAGCCAGGCCCGCCGACCGCATAGTCGAAGCCCCAACCCCCACCAAGATTGCCGCCTGCCGCCACCGAGTAGCCAAATTCTTCGCCGGCGGTCCCGTTACGCGAGAAGAGCAGCTTCCCATCCTTTCCGGACCTGATTTCGTAGCGCCCGGCTTTGTTGTTGTAGGCCGGGATACCGACGAGGACTTCGTTCAGTCCGTCTCCGTTGAAGTCGCCGATGACCGCGAGGGAACCTACAGGACCGGCAACCGTGACGAGCCAGAGGCGGCCGAGCGCGAAGTCGAGAGCTTGAATGGCGTTGCTTCCGTAGTTCGCGACGATGTCTGGGTACTTGTTGGCATTGAAATAGCCTGTTCCCATATGTTGCGCGATGGCATTGCTGTCGCCCCAGTAGCGGCGGAACGTCCGAGCTTTCCCGGAGAAGAAGTAGATATTGCTCGCCCAGCCGCTGTAGGGCCCCGCACCACCAATGAACAAGTCGGCGTATCCATCCTGGTTGAAGTCCGCACTCGCCAGCGAAGTGCCGAGCATGGCGCCGGCGACCGGTCCATCGATGTTCCAGATCAGCTTCTGGTCCTTGCCCGAGTGCATCGTGACGATACCGCTGTTCGAACCAGCGCCCGTGACCGCCGTCGGCCCACCGACTGCGTAGTCCTCGAAGCCATCACCGTTGAAGTCCCCGAAGCGCGTCATGGTCGTGCCAAAGTCGCCGCGCAAGCCCGAGCGCGTCACGCGACTGCTCGTGACAGTGATCGTCGCCTTTGCAGAATAGACCGTGGCGTTCTGGCTCGCGCACTCGTTGGTCACCGCGCAATCGTAACTACCGGCCATCGCTGCCGTGACGTTCGCGTAGTCGAGTTGCAAGGTCGTGCCCGTCTGCCCCGCGATATTCACGTTGTTGCGCCGCC
Organism: uncultured bacterium; assembly: GCA_937858895.1. GTDB lineage: Bacteria > Planctomycetota > UBA1135 > UBA1135 > JACKHW01. Next base: position 7,455 of record CALLZN010000380.1, read on the forward strand.
ACTGGTACTTGGTCGCGTTGGTCGCTGCGACCGTCAAGGGCTTGGCAGCCACGCTGTTGTACCCAAGGTTCAAGGTCAAGGCTGCCGGGTTGGTCGTGATCGTTGGGCTGCCGTACTGGCCCGTAATGTGCCGACTGTAGTTGGCAACGTTCTGCCGGCGCTCGCGAATCACACGCGCGTTGTCCTTGGTCGAGGTCCCCGTCGCGAAGAGCTTCGAGTTATGACTCAGCGACACGTTCGGATTCGAGAAGTTGGCCTGCCGCGTCCGCGAGCAAATCCAAGGGAAGCTGCAATCGCCCCAACCAAAATCGTAGGACATGACCGTGCACGCATACTTGCGGTTGGGCCAGCTATCTTCGTACCAGAACCAATGGCCGCGGCCATAGCTCACAGGGTGGCAGTCGATGTGCTCGGGGTTGTGGGCACAGCCGTGGTTGTGGCCGAGCTCATGCGCAAGCGTCATCGAACTCAAGGCGTCGAGGCTCGAGACCGAGAAGGCCCAGGCGTAGTCATTGGCGCCGCCGATGCAGTAGCCGGTGCCGGTCGTGTTACCAGAGACATTGCCGCAGACCAGAGCGACGACGTCTGCCTTGGCGGTCTTACGGTAGCTATGAGCTGCGTTGAGGTAGGAGTCGGTGGTCTTTTGGAGTCGCCCGAGGTCGGTGCCAGTGCTCCCAGACCCGGTGTACGAAATGTGGCGAAGGTCAGCCGCGACCCAGCGCATCGAGAGCGCACTGCGCCGCAAGATCTCATTACCTTGGGCCAAGGCGTTGAGGATGGAGGCGCGCGTCGTCGATTCACCGCGGGATCGCGCCGAGTTGTCGTAGAGCAGCAAGACGTCGATGCTGTCCAAAGGGTCGTCACAACCGGCTATCAGCGGAACCTCGTCTCGCACGGGCGGTGGAGCCTCGGGAGCCAGCCCCCCACCGCACTTGTGCTTCCGGTCGTCGGTCTCACGAGCGTGGTAGTGACCGTACTCGCCAACGATCGACAGCGATCGATGTGGGCCGCTGCCGGGGAAGATCCAGCCCGCGAAGGCCTGCTCGTGAACGGTCAGAACGAAGCTCGAGTTCGGGTAGCCGCGCAGCGTGCCGGTCCAATGGAAGCTGTTGGCGATCTTCGGTTCGACATGCAAGTCGGTGAGCACGGCTTCGAAGACAGCGTCATCAAACATCGCGATGCGCAACACATGTCCCGGACGAGCAAAGCGCACGAGGTTGACGTCGACATCGACGATGCGGTCGCGCAAGACGCTCTCGGGCACTTTGTCAGACACGCCGGCAGACGGTCGCAAGAGGTCGAGACCTTGGCGATGCGCTCCGCTCTGTGCCGCCAGGCCTGTGGTCAGCAAACCAGCGCAGACGAACGCCGCTCGCATTGCGAGCATTCTGGCTGGCAAGAAACATGAGTTGGATGTGAATGGTTTCATAGCTACTGAACTCGTTGTAATGGCATCCAGCGGCGAACTTCGCTCGACTGGATCAGGAGACACGGAGCCATGCGCCAAGCGATGCCAGCGACTTTGGTTTTTTCTCAGTCGATAGAACGGGCTGGTCTTAGGCCGAGCGAGCGGTTGCGGATCTCGGGCACCGCGTGCCAACGCCTCGCGGAACGTGCGAAGGACGGGCCCATGCCACGACCGCCGCCGCGGTAGACGCCATAGATCCCCGCGCTGGCATCGGGGGCGCTCGCTCGGCCATAGGGCCCAAAGGTATCGCGGCACCATTCCCACACGTTGCCAGCGACGTCATGCAGGCCGAAAGCGTTGCCGCGAAGCTGCGCAACGGGCGCCATCGAGATGAAGCCATCTGTGCCCCCCCATCGCAGGTTCGCAGCGCCTTCGAGCGACTTCGAGTCTTTGCCGGTCCACCACGGCGTCGTGGTACCAGCGCGCGCCGCATACTCCCATTCTTCCTCGGTCGGCAAGGTGCAGCCTGCTCGGGCGAGCACCCGCAAACACGTCGGACGGCTTACGTTCTGGACGGGATGTGCGAGTGTCGCAGTCTCGCCGTTCGTGGATAACTCCGAGCGAGAGACACTCGGATTCTCACCAGCCAAGCGCAACCACTGGCCTTGGGTCATCTCGGTCTTGCCGATGAAGAAGGCTGCGACCTCGACTTCGTGGACTGGCCCTTCCCGACCGATTGCGTGCGGATCATAGTTCGGTCCTAGCGGATCATCGGCTTGAGCCCCCATCGCGAAGCGGCCCGGTGGCATGAGAACGAAGACGACAGCTGTTTCGCCATCCATGCCCAGTCGGCCTGCCGCGTCGCGACGCGGTCGGCCTCCACTGTCGAGAAGTGCAAACTCCTCCAAGTGCGAGTGCAAGTCTTTGCCGAGCGGAACGAGACCGAGTTGCGGTCTGAGCCCCTGGAGACCTCGGTATCGCGGTTCCTCTGCGATGCGCGCTCGAACTGCCTCCCAGGCTCGGCGCTCGGCAACGATGCTGCGTTCGGCGAGGCTCGCTGCCCGTGCGCGCCGCGCGGCGACATCCGCGATCAAGCCGCCCTGGCCCATTGCCTGCGATGGGACTGCTTGCCGGTCGAGCTGCTGCACGGCCGCATCGAGTTCGCGCAAGAGGACCTTGACATATGAATCCTCGGCATCGACCGCGGCAAGCGCCTCACGCCGCGCATGACGCCCAGAGAGTGCACGGGCCTCCTCTAGCCAAGCATCCATGGCCTCGACCATGCGCGGCGCGGCCGGCCATAGCTCTTCTCCTTGTGCGGCTTGCACGAGGCGGCGCGCCAATGGCAAGTCACGGAGGCGTTCGTAGGCAGCGAGGGCCGCCTGCTCATCGGTAACTGCTTGCTGCATCGACGCGAGGGCGCTGAGCGTCCGCTCTTCGTGTGCGCGGGCAAACGAACGCTGTCGCAAAGCCACGAACGTTCCGGCGACGAGAGCTAGCAAGACAGCTACGGCGACCACGGTCGCAACAACGTGACCCTGCACGAACTTTTGCAGCGCATACAAAGAGGTTTTCGGACCGGAAGCGACGGCGTCGCCGTGGAGGTAGCGTTCGAGGTCCAGCGCCAAGTCATCAGCCGACGCGTAGCGACGCTCGGCGTCCTTCTCGAGCGCCTTGTGGACGATCCAATCGAGTTCACCACGCAGCGCAGAAACGAGCGACTTGATGTCAGTGCAGCGCCTGGCGGCCACGACGGTTGCATCGTCTCGGACGACACGTGCGGCGAGGCTCGGTGCGTCGCACTCACGAATGGCGGCCAGGAAGTCGAGCATGCCATTTGGCTGCTGCGAATCGAAATCGAACGGACGTTGACCCGTGAGCAGTTCGTAGAGCAAGACTCCAAGCGCGTACACATCACTGCGCGTATCGATCGCGCTCTCGCGCAAGTCTGCCTGCTCCGGGCTCATGTACTCTGGGGTCCCGAGAACGGTGCCAACTGTCGTGAAGAGCGTCTGCGCGACGCTCTCGCGCTGGACGAGCTTGGCGATGCCGAAGTCAATGATTTTCGGTTGCGCCTGGCCCTCGACATCCCGCACGAGAATATTCGAGGGCTTCAGGTCTCGGTGCAGGATTCCTTTGCTGTGGGCGTGCTGAACGGCACGACAAACGTCAATCATGAGTTTGATGCGGCTCCGAAGCGACAACGCGTGCGCATCGCAGAACTCGGTGATCGGGTGTGCGTCGATGATCTCCATCGAGAACCACGGCCGGCCATCCGAGAGCTTTCCAACATCAAATATCGTCGCGATGCCGTGATGAGTCAGGCGGGCGAGCACACGTTGTTCGCGCTCGAAGCGTGCCGTGGTCTCACTGAAATCCATGCCGCGGCGCAAGACTTTGATCGCGACCTCGCGTTGGACGGGCGTGACTTGACGTGCCGCGTAGACACAGCCGAAGCTACCCGAACCCAAGAGGCGAAAGTCACGGTAGGGCGCGACTCGCGCGAGCGCTGCACAGTCAGAGTCGAAGGTCGCGGCAAGATGGTCGGAGACCTTGACGTTGCAGCGATCGGCGGCAATCAAGCGCATCACCTTGTCGCGCAAGACGTCGTCGTCCCCGCAACGCTCAGCGAGGAAGCGATCGACTTCGTCCGCCGGCACATCCGCGGCAAGCACGAAGACCTCCTTCACGCGCGCGAGGTCCGTCATCGCTCTCGCACCCGCCAATCGAGGATTGGCCTGAGGCCGAGCGCGAGTCCGTGTTTGACGGGCCGGTAGGCTTGCCGACTGGCTGACCGAGCTTCGAACGAAGTGAAATAATACGACGCACCACGGTAGGCGCGTTGCAAGCCGTCTTTTGCGTAGCGCTCTGCAGCGCCTCCTTGGGGCGCCGCGTCATACGAGGCATGGCCGTCACGACACCATTCCCAGACGTTGCCCAACACATCGTGGAGACCGAATGGGTTCGGACGAAGACTGCCGACCGGCGCGTGGATGTCGAAACCATCTTCGAGCCCATCGTCGAGTCCTACATCCAAGTCATCGCGCTGGACCAAGCCGCTTCTACGGTGCGAGTCGAGGAGGTTTGCTGCGCCGCGCAGCGAAGCGACCGAGTTCCCGGTCCACCACGGCGTGTCGGTCCCACCACGCGCGGCACCTTCCCATTGCGCCTCAGTTGGAAGCAACGCGCCGAGCCGACGAACCGCGCGCATGCAGTCGTGCCAGTTCATGTTCTCGACTGGATGCCGAGTGGAGACCGTCATGCTGCCGACGACGCGCCCCGCATGGTACTTGCTCGGATTGCTGTCCATGACCGACATCCACTGGGCTTGGGTCATCTCGTACTTCGAAATCAAGAAGGGCTCGAGTCTCAGCTCGTGCACCGGTCCCTCGCCGGGGTTGGCCTGCGGATCGTAGTTGGCAGCAGTGGGGTCTTCAGCCTGCGCGCCCATCTTGAACGTGAGCGACGGCAGCAAGACGAAGACGAGCGCAAAGTCGTTTGCCACTTCGAGCTTGCCACCAGGCCGCCGCAACGGCAGCGACCCCGAGTCGAGCAGGGCGAACTCCTCGAGCCCCGACCGAGGATCGGGCCCGAGCGGCACGAGGCCACGTTGCGGGCGCAGGGCGACGCTGCCCGCATAGGCAGGGTTCGCGGCGATGCGTGTGAGTGCCGCGGACCACGCGGACGTCTGATCGACGATGCTACGTTGCTCGAGACTCAACGCCCGCGCGCGACGCGCGCGCACATTCTCCTGCAGCCCGACTGGGCCATCGAGGATATCAACATGCTTGACGAGGCCTTCAAGGACCTCGAGCAAGAAGCCGTCTTCGAACTGCGCGTCGCTGGTCGCGCGCGCGCGCAGGTCAGCCAACGCCTGACGGTGATCGGGTGCGCGCGTGAGGAGGCTTCTCGATCGCTCGAACCAGGCATCCATGCGCGGCACGAGTTCCGGATGCGCGGGCCACAAGTCCTCGGCCTCTCGCACCAGGTCTTCTACGAGCGGGACGTCACGGATGCGCTCGTAGTCGCGCACAGCGCGTTGCTTCGCCGCGAGCGCGAAGCCTTCGCGCTGCACGGCACGGGATGCTATCGCGGCGCTCTCCTCGGCCTTCGACGTCAGCCACAGAGCCACGCCGAGCGCGCCGACGATGGCCAATATGGTCAGCGCAAGTCCTGCGAAGGCTGCCCGGTGGCGGTGCACGAAACGGTTCGCCACGTAGGCTCTCGACGTCTTTCGCGCGACGACCGGGAGCCCCGAACGATGGCGCTCGAGGTCGTCAGCCAAGCCCCCCGCACTCGCGTAGCGTCGCGATGCCTCGGGCTGCATGGCCTTGGCGACGATGGCGTCGAGGTCACCGGCGAGCTGGCGTCGCAGCTGCATTTCTGAGCGCGACCCGTCCCGCATCCCAAGGCCGTCAACGAGGCTCGGGGCCTCGCGCTCGCGGATGCGGCGCACGAGCTCCGTGTAGCCAAGCACATCGAGCCTCTCCTCCGGGAAGGGCGGGTGCCCTGTCAAGAGTTCATACAGGATGACGCCGAGAGCGAAGACGTCGGAGCGCAGGTCGACGTTGCCCATAGCCGAAGCGCTCGTCGCGGCGACCTGCTCGGGGCTCATCGAGGCTGTCGTTCCAACGAGGCGCGGCGCTTCGTTTCTATTCGTGGGCGCGGTCCGTCCCTCCCCGACCGCCACGGCGATACCGAAGTCGATGACCTTGGGGCAAGGACGTCCGTCGACGTCGACGACGAGGACGTTCGAAGCCTTCAGGTCACAGTGGATGATGCCCTTTTGGTGCGCATGCTGCACGGTACGGCAGACGTCGATGAAGATGTCGACGCGCGCCGACACGGTGCATGTCTGCGCAGAACAGTATTGCGTGATCGGTAGGCCATCGAGGTACTCCATGACGAAGTAGGGCTGGCCCGTCGCAGTTACACCTGCATCGAAGACCTGGGCGATGCCCGGGTGCTGCATCGCGGCCAACCACGCGCGCTCTTCCTCGAAGCGAGCGAGGGCCGACTCGAGACCGCGACGCAAGACCTTGATCGCGACCCTGCGTCCTGGCGCGCTTCCGGCACCCTTGGTGTGCAGACTTTCGGCCACGTAGACGACGGCGAAGGCCCCAGCGCCCGCACGGCCCAGCACACGGTAGCCGCCGATCTGCTCGGGCAGCGCTTCGTCGTTGCCGCCAGCGGTCGCACCGTCAGCTGCGAGCGGCGGCCTTGTCTCCTCATTCGATCTCATGATCGAGCAGGTCGTTCAAGAGATCAGCGATGCGCTCGCGCACGAGCCCCACCGTGATGAACACGATGCGCGTGCGTCGATCCCCATCGGGCCAAGCATCGAGACTGATGGGTTCGTGAAAGGCGTGTTGCACGATGTGCAGCACGGTCGGCTTCTCGATCTCGCGCAGGTGGACGATGCCCTTGACGCGCAAGAGGCGCGGCCCTTGGAAGTGCAACAAGGACGTGAGCCAGGCCTCGAAGACCCGCATCGGGATCGGCTCGTCGTAGGTCAGGCAGAAGGACCGAAGCTCGTGACCGTGTTCGTGACCGTGCTCGTGCTCGTGACCGTGTTCGTGGGCGTGGTAGCCCCCTTCCTCGCTGACAGCAGCAAGAAAGGCATCGTCGCGCAGCCAAGCATCGACCGCGCCACCACCCTCGATCGACGTCCCGAAGACAGCACTCGCAGCCACCTTGCCATCCCGCACGAGAATGTGCGGCGCCGAAGGGTTCAAGGCCCAGAGCTGCTGCTCGAGCTCCAAGAGGCATGCGCGTGCAGCGTCTTCACCGAGTTCGGCCTCGAGCAAGTCGAACTTGGTCAAGAGCAGGCGGTCGGCGACCGCGACCTGCTTGCGCGATTCGAAGCGCGCCTCCAGCGTGTCCTCGAAGTTGAGCAGGTCGACGGTGCAGAGCACGGCATCGACTTCGAAGTGCCGGCTGATGTCGACCTCGTGGATCAGCGTGCGCAGGATCGGCGCCGGATCCGCGAGCCCCGTCGTCTCGATCAAGAGCCGCTCGAAGCGCGGGATCTCGCCGCGCTCGCGCTGCAGGAAGAGCCCGCGCATCGTCTCGAGCAAGTCGTTGCGCATGCTGCAGCAGACGCAGCCCGACTGGAGAACGAGCATCTCTTCGGTCGCACGCGCGATCAGCAGGTGGTCCAACGCGACCTCGCCGAACTCGTTGACGATGACGGCAGTTTGCCCGGACGCGGGATCTTGCAGCAGTTGGTTGAGGACTGTGGTCTTGCCGCTGCCGAGAAAACCCGTCAGGAGGCATGTTTGGATTCGCAACGCATCGGCCATGGTCGCAGCGCACGATAGCGCGCGACCAAGCTCCTGGTGTCAGCCACTCGAAAGCGACCGGTTCTTGAAACGTCGTCCGCGAACACAGGTCGGGCCACGATCTATGATGCCGACCATGACCCATGCGAAGCCAAGCGATGTCTTGTCCGATGGCGTCGTCCGCGTCGAAGCGTGGGACGACGGCCTCTTCTGGCGCATCGTGCTCAATCGCCCGCCGGCCAACTACCTCGACCTCGAGATGATCGAGGCGCTGCATGCAGCCTTTCTGCAAGCACAGCGGTGCTCGCACTTGCGCGCGACCATGCTCGTTGGTGAGGGGGAGCACTTCTCCCTCGGCGCCAATCCCGAGTCTCTTCTGCCTGAAGAGGCGCGTCGCTCGGTACCGGCCTTCCTCGATCTGATTCGCCTCATCCTCGACACACCGGTCTTTCGCATCGCCGTCTTGCAAGGCGATTGCATGGGCCGCGGTCTCGAACTCGCGCGCATCTGCAACCGCGTCTACGCCTGGCCCGAAGCCCGCGTGGGCCTGCCCGAGATCACGATGGGCGTCTTGCCGCCCGTGGCGTCGATTCTCTTGCCCGAACGCATCGGTCGCGGGCCGGCGGGCGAACTCTGCGCGACCGGCTACATCAAGAACGCGGTCGAGGCGAGTTGGATGGCCCTCGTCGACCACGCGGTGGAAGACGCCGAGAACTTCGCGAGGTCCGAGGTCCGCGCCTTCTTGAAGGGACTCTCGAGCGCGAGCCTGCGCCGGGTCTTGCGCGCTGTCGACCTCGGCTTCCGCGAGCGCATTCTGCGCGGGCTCGCCGAAGTCGAGGCTCTCTACATGGACGAGTGCTTGCCGTCGAAGGACGCCGAGGAGGGCGTGCGCGCCGCCATCGAAGGCCGGGCGCCAGTTTGGCGGCACGAGTAGCGACCATGCACGAACGGCAAGAAGAGGCTGCCGATGCACGGAGCTTCGCGGACCGAGCCCGCGCTGTCCTCGCCGCCGGCCTCCAAGCGTGGGCACGCACTGCGACAGGTCAGCCGCGCATCGCGTCCACAGTCGATGGCTACCGTCTCGTCGACAGCGACGGCAGCCAGTACATCGACTGGATGATGGCCTGGGGTTCGTGCTTGCTCGGCTACGGCCATCCCCGAGTCACGGCTGCCGTCGTCGACCAAGCAGCAAGGGGCGCCTTGTGCTCGCTGCCCCACATGCTCGAAGTCGAGGTCGCCGAGGCGCTGCGGGACATGTTGCCCCATGCCGAGCAAGTCGCCTTCGGCAAGAACGGCTCCGATGTCTGCGCCGCCGCCGTGCGCCTTGCGCGCGCCGTGACGGGTAAGGAAGGCGTCCTGCACTTTGGCTACCACGGCTTCCACGATTGGAGCGTCGCGGGCAACGGAAACGCCGAGGGCGTGCCCGCGGCCTTGCAGAAGCTCTTGTTCGGCATCGCCTACAACGACCTCGACGGCTTGGCTTCGATCCTCGATGCGCATGCCCATCGTGTTGCAGCCCTGATCCTGGAGCCGATGCGCGACGTGACGCCTTTGCCCGGTTACTTGGAAGGCGTGCGCGCCTTGACCCGCCGCTACGACGTCGTGCTCATCTTCGACGAGATGGTCACGGGCTTTCGCCTCCATCGCGGCGGGGCTGCCCTGCGCTTTGGCGTCGAGCCCGACCTCGCTTGCTATGGCAAGGCGCTGTCCAACGGGCACGCTTTGGCTGCCCTCGTCGGTCGCGCGGCGCTCATGAAGGCCCTGCCTCGCGTCGCCTACGGCATGACGGCGCGTGGCGAGACGATCGCGTTGGCGGCCGCCAAGGCCGCCTTGGAAGTTCATGCCACCGTCGACGTCTGCGGCCACATCGCTCGCATTGGCGCCGCCCTTGCCGAGCGCTTTGCCGACGTCGCGCGCAGCGTCGGGGTGCAGGCCGCCTTGCGCGGCGACCCGGCCATGCTGACCTTCGACTTCGGAGGCGACGAGGCGAGCCGCGCTGTCTTTGTCGAGACCTGCAACGCGCACGGTCTGCTCACGCACGGGCACGTGCTCCCGAGCCTCGCCCACGACGAGGCCGCGATCGAGGCGAGCGTGCCCGCCTTCGAAGCGGGCCTGCGCGCCGTGCGTCAGCGGACGTAGGTCTGGTCCAAGCGACTGCGGATCGCGCGCTCGAAGAGCCAGCGATCGACGCGCGCCGTCGTCCGACCGCGCGCGACACTGCTGCGCGCACGCGCTCGTAGCCTTTGATAGACCGCCTGTCGCCACGCGCTCTGCAGTTCGAGGCGCGACGTCGCGAGCGGCAGGTCGTGGTTGATCAGTTGTTTGACTTCGCGCTCGTCTTCTTCGGGCAGCCACGGAAGCGTCCGCACGCCTTCGTCGATGAAGAAGGGTCGTTCGGCGAGCCACGCGTCGAGGCGGCGCGGCCGGTCAGGCGCCGAGGCGAGCGCCGTCCTTCCGAGCGGCGTGTCCCAAGTCGGCTGGTAGTAGCGATACGTGAAGTGATTGCCGGTCGGCGACTCGCGCGCGAGCGCCTCGATCATCGCCAAGGTCGCTTGGCGGTCGTCGCGCGTCTCACCCGGAAAACCGAAGAGGAAGTTGTTCATCGGCACGATGCCGCGCACGAGCATCTTCTTGCTGACCTCGAAGATGTCCTGCGGCGCGTGCTTCTTGCCGATGAGCTCGAGCACGCGCGCCGATGCGGACTCGCTGCCCATCTCGACCTTGCGCAGCCCACCTGCATGGAGCAAGTCCCAGTCCTCGTCCTGCAGGTCGACGAGGTCGATTGGAGAGCCGAGCGCGAACCAGACGATGTCGGACTGGGCATCACGGATGAGCGTCGCGAGCTCGAGCGCGCGTTGCCGACTCATGAAGAAGTCGAGTTCGCCGAAGTGGAACTGGCGCACCCCATAGCGCTCGCGCAAATGCACAAGCAAGTCGAAGGTCACGCGCGCGTCGAGGATGCTCGCGGGATGCTGGCTCCAAGCGCAGAAGGCGCAGCCCTTGGTACAACCTCGTCCCGGCGCGAGCGTCAAGGTCGGCTGGTCATTGCCGAAGACGCCACCCTTCTGGATGTACGGCCGCAAGTCGACGCGTCGATAGAGTTCCAGATAGTGCGGCTTGAACTTCGGTCGACTCGTCGCTTCTTGGTGGCGCAAGACGCCCGCAGCGTCGCGCCAGACGAGACCTGGAATGTCGCTCATGTCCTGTGGACCTGCAGAAGCAGCAAGACAGTCGACGAGTCGCAGGGTCGTCTCCTCGCCGTAGCCGCGCAGCACGAAGTCCATCGGCAGGTCGATGTCGAAGAAGTCCGGGGGACAGATCGAGATGAACTCACCACCGAGCACGAGCTTCAAGGTCGAAAGCGCCGATCGGAGCCGCGTCGCCATGCGCATGGAGTTGTGGCACTGATTGGATGGATAGAGCTCGTTCAGCCAAAAAAAAGCGGCCACCGCAGACCGCATGCTGTCGACGAACTCGTCAAAGCGATCTTGACGATCCAGGTCGTGTTCTTGATCGAAGAAGACGACATCGATGCCAGCCGCCAAGAAAGCAGCGCCGAGCGTGAAGCTGCGGAAGGGAACGCCTTGCGGCTCGACCTCGTGCTCTTCGGTCCAGCGCGGGACGATCAAGGCCACGCGCGTCGGCGCAGGCACGTTGCCTGAATAGAGGATCTGCATCGTGTGCGCGTGTGTATCGACGCTTCAGGCGGATGCGTCGGTAGGCCTTGCGGGTTGCGGTGGGAAGCGCGATCTCAGGATAGCGACTTCGGGCTGGTCCAGGGAACACGCGAATCTGCGGTCGGGCCGAGATTGACACCGCCGCGCAGGCGACCAAGGTGTTCAGCCTCGACCTCGTCTACTTCGTAGTCGATGAGCACGATGTCGCGAGGCTGTGTGCCGACGTGGTAGGACTCGTGTTCGAGCGAATGGTCGAACACGAGGACTTCGCCTGGTTGCAGCTGGATGACCTCGTTGTCGATGACGAGCTTCGCGTGCTCGGCGCCCTGGAGGCCGATGTGAATGCGAAGGACGTTGCGCTTCGGGTAGTCGCGATGTGGAGGCAGACGCGTCCCCGGCAGGAGGCGCGAGAACGACGCGATGTGCACGCGAGGCAGGCTCTTGAAGATGGCGGCGCTCGCGGGGCAGCGAGCGCAATTCCCTGCGACGTCATAGACTTGCTCGCCGTCCGCGTGGGCAAGCACGAAGGGGTGAACGACCCAGGCGCCCGTGTAGGCGTCGGTGTCGATCCAAGGGCGGTACTGCGCCTCGTCGAGCGCCGCCGCTTCGCGCACGAAGACATGGCCATCCGCGGACAAGCGAGCGCAGATAGAGATGAGGCTCGGATCGATACGGGAACGCTGCTGCACGGGTTTCCTCCGCGAGGCTGTGCCTGACGAATGACTGTCCATGGCTGGGAATGCCAAGCTCAACGCGCTCGCGTCAGCCTAGCACCGCGACGCGCACGGTGGAGGAGATCGTGGCCGAGTAGGGCACGCAGGCCGGGCTCGATTGCCGGGACCGAGGTCCCCTTCGCCTCTTGCGCACGGTCACAGTCGACGAAGTGGGCGCCCGAGGACTTCTTCGACTCGCTCGACGAGGCTTCGAGCTTGCAATCGACGATGGTCACCCTCGATCGTCCCGAGACGTCAACGGTGTGCTCGCGCTCCGCGAGACAAGAACGCGCGACGAGGACCTCGCCACCGCTCGCGTAGCGCCAGTTCTTCTCGGCCGCTCGGACGGAGGTCGCACAGTCGAGGAAGTCGCTGGAGTGGACCTGCGCGCGCGAGCCGTCCTTGACTTCGATACCGATGCTGCAAGCTTCGACGACGCTGTCGACGACGAGGCACTTGCTGCGTTCGCCGACCGACAGGCCCTTGTCGCCGTGCAGAGCCAAGCGGCAGCGTTCGACGATCCCGCTGCTGTCCATGAGGTCCAGGCCATCACCACTGCCGGCCGAAATCGTAGAGTCCCGCACGACAAGCGAACCCAGGTCGCAGTCGATGCCGTCGATGCCGCCCTCGATCGCTGAGCCGACGACCTCGACGTCGGAATAGACGCAGTGCACGACGTCCTCCACGGCTGCAGTACCTTTGAAGTTGCAGTTCACGATGCGCACGGACGTCGCGTCGACGATCGACAACAAGCCACTGCGCACGCCATCCGCGTCGCGTTGCCCGCGGCCGCCGCGCAAGTCGCAGTATTCGAAGCGCGACGCGATCGCGCGCTTGCCCTCGACGGCGATCGCAGCAAAGGCCGCCGCCGGGTCCGTTGCATCGATCGGGACGAAACGAATCCGCGCGTCGGGGCGCCCCACGGCTTCGACGCCGCCGCGAAATACCAAGACCGCGTCGCGCGCGAGCGCGATCGTAGTGCCGGCTTCTATGCGAACTCGGTCGTGGTACAGGACTTCGCCGCGGACCTCGACGCTGCCGCGCAACACGATGGGCTCGCGGGCGGGCAAGCGAAAGCCTGCCTCGAGCGACGCGCCACCGGCCGTGGGCTCGATGGCGCTGCGCGCGTCGGCGACGCGTTCACCGATGAGCATGCGCTGCACGACGAAGCCGGCTCCCTTCTCGTTCTCCGTAGCCTTCTCGGTCTCGATGCGCAGCACGTAAGTCGTCGGGATGGCGACGAGGCGCTGGTTGCGAACAGGGTCCTTGCCATCGAAGCCCAGGTGACGCGCGAAGCCGCAGGCAAGGGGAAACGAGACATGGATGCGCTTCCCATCGCGCTGCCAGGCTGCGCCCAAGTCGACCTCTTCGACGACGCCCTCACCCCGCTCGATCGCGACGCAGATGCGCGCGACACGCGTCTCGTGCGCGCAGTCGAGGGTCAAGTTCGTCATGACTCGGTCGGACTGCACGAGGACGCGGTAGAGATGCACCGAGTCATGACGCGCCGCATCGAGGCGACACCAAGCCACGACATCGGGCGCGGTCCAAGTCGCGCGCAGTGCTTCGACACAACGCTTCACGAAGGCCACGAAGGCAGCGCGCGCGACCTTCGTCGCCGTATCACTACGAACAGCGCGATGGCGATCTGACGGCAGCTCGAGGTCCACGATGCCGTTCATTCGCTCGACTTCGTGGAGCAGGCGCTCGTCGATGCCGCGCGCGAAGAAGTCGCGCACGCAGCGATCGCGAGCCTCCAAGAAGGCGAGGTTCGAGTGCAAGGCCTCGTGGAGAACGGTCGAGCAGGGGTGAACGATGAGCGGGTCACCCACTGCCGGACGCCAGGCCTCGTGCCAGCCGACGAGGTCCCAAACGATCGGCTCGAAGCGGCGTCGCCATGCATCAAAGTAGAGGCGCCAGTTGTGCAGACCATCGAGGTGGCTGCTCTGGGTCAACTGCTCGAGGACCGAGAGGCGAGCGAAGGCCTCGATGTCGAGCCGATCGCTGAGCATGGTCGCGACCTCGGAGTTCATCGGTCGTCGCAGGAGGTCCGAGAGCGCCTCGAGCGGGGCACGACGGACTTCGGGTTCGGCGTCGGGCTTCTCGACCTGCTTCCAGAGACCGGCGCGCGCAAAGAGGTCCATCGGCACCCCGGTCCAGCTATCGAGCATGAAGACTTCACCCGCGAAGATGCCTCCAGGCATGCGCCGTTGCGTGCGCAGCAAGGACTCATCGATCTGGTCGGTCATGACGAAGAGCCCATGGTCCTCGCCGCGAACAGCGACGCGCACGACCTCGACGCGCGGCGCGAGCAGGCCGAGTTCACGCGCGAGCCAGGCGCTCAGGTAGTTGTTGAGGACCTCGACGCCTTTCGGCACGACGAGGTTGAAGTGACGCATGCCCTCGAAGACCTCGCTCTTCTTCGTGCGGATGCGGAGAGACTTCTTCGTGTGGCCCCAGTGCGTGTAGAGGTCGCCGCGGTAGCGGAGGTCGACTTCGCGCACGATGCCGTCGCTGCGCAGCGTCGCGGGTTGGTACTCCTGTCCCGAATAGGGCAGCCGCGCGTCGAGGCGCCGCTTGGCCTCATCGTCGAAGTCGACTTCGATACGCCGGAATAGCGGCTGCCCACCGGATGGCGGCGAGGGCGACGAGGTCGGCAGCGCGGGCTGGGGCGCCACGTCGCGTAGACCGCGCAGTAGCGCCTCTTGCGCGAGGCTGCCGAGTTCGAGCCCGCTGACCCTCGCATCCAAGTCGATCGCAAAGCGTTCGTAGTGGCGCAGGACCGACCACGCACCGAGCGTCGTCGCCGCGACGACGACGAGCGCCGGCCATAAGGACCAACGCCAGAGCTTGCCCAGCAAAGTGCTCATCGCAGGACTCCTTGTAGCCAACGCTCGAAGTCGCTGTCGATGGCGCTGTCGATGGCGCTGGCGCTGGCGCTGACGGCTTTGACGGCTGCGCGGAGGCGTTGACCGACTTCACCCTCGAGCAAGTCACGCAGCCACGGCACGATGCGCGGACGCACGCGCGCCCGCATCCGAAGGCTGCAGCCCGCTCGAAGCGGCGTGGGTAGCGTGATGACGAAGCCGGCGCCTGACGCCACGCCAGAGGCGACGTAGCGATCTCCTTCACGCGCGAGCCCCTGGGCACGGGGCGACCACGCATCGAGCGGCAGCAGGGCGGAGTCGCCGATCGCCAACGCAACGTCTTCGATCGACGCCGACAGGCCACGCGGTACGAAGATCGCGATCTCCGCGACCGGAAGTCCAGGGGTCCCATCGACGACGAGGTCGGCCTGCAGCTGCGCATCGTCTGCTGGACCGAGGGCGCGTGGCCGGAAGAAGGCCCCATCGCGCGTCGGTTCAGGCCCCCATTGCAGAGTCCACGCACAGGCGTGTCGCGGCAGCGCGGCGGCCTTCAAGACCGCAACGGCGTCGCTAGATGCATCGAGCGAAGCAGCGCCCGAGCCGCCGACCATCGTGGTGAGGGTCGTCACGAGGGAAGCGACGAGACGCGGGTGATCGGGCACACGCCGCTGCAGGGAACGTAGGAGCTCGAGGCCCTCGGCCGCAGTCTCCGCAGCGGCACCGAGGACCTCGCCGAGGGCGACGACGGCGTCGACGTCATAGCGGTCGAAGGCGACGAGCCGGCGCGCTTCATGAACCGCCACGCCGTGATCCCCGCGCGCACGGGCGAGCTCGACCAAGCGCGTGAGGACGTAGCGCTTGGCCAAGGCGTGGGTGTCGAGTTTGCCGATATCACGCAAGTCGCGATCCCAGGCTCGGAGCAGCGCTTCTTCGTGTGCTGAGTCACGACCGCGCGCTTCGGCCACCAGTCGGAAGCGCGCGACCTGCGCCGCGACAGCCCGCTCGCGCAGCCACGAACCCGCGGCGTTGAAGGCTGTCGGCCACCAGAACACGCAGAGGACCGCGGCGAACGCGAGTACGGCGGCGAGCTTGACGATGCCCGCAACTACGACGCGAAAGGTGCGCATGGCGTGGGGACTCCACAACTTGGTCGCGCCCAAGATACGCGCCGCGGATGAAGATCGCCCGCTCGCTCAGACCACGAGCACGACGTTGCCGACCTTCTGCCCGCTCTCGACGTAGCGATAGGCTTCGGCCACCGCCGACAGGCTCAGCCGGCGATCGATGAGCGGCCGAAAGGAGCCATCGGCGAGCCGCGCGGCCACGAGCTCGAGGCTACGTGGGATGTCGAGCGGCATCGGGAAGCGCACCTTGCGACCCCGCGTGAAGTGCGTCGCGACGGCGAGCAAGGGGTTCTGCATGCCTCGGCCAAACTCGGACGAGATGTAGGTGCCACCGCGGCAGCACGCGCGGCGCCGCGCCGAAGCTGCTTTTGCCAACCGTGTCGAAGACGAAGTCGTAGCTCTCGGGCGCACCAGCGCTGTAAGCCTCATGCTCGTAATCGAGGACCGCATCCGCGCCGAGCGAACGCACGACATCGAAGTGCTCTGCGCGGCAGACAGCCACGACGCGCGCAGCGGCGAGCTTTGCAAACTGCAAGAGCGCCGAGCCGATGGCGCCGGTCGCGCCGTTCACGAGGACGTCAGCACCGGGCGCGAGGTCGACCTTGTTCAAGAAGTTGATCGCGTAGTGCGCCCCCTCGATGCTCGCAGCCGCCGTCTCGAAGTCGACGCCGTCCGGAATCCGCGCTATCGAAGCCTCAGCCTCGATACAGCAGTACTCAGCCTGCGTGCTCGCCCCATCATCCTCGAAGCCGAAGACGCGGTCGCCCGGCACGAAGCGCGTGACCTCAGCGCCAACTGCCTCGACCTCGCCTGCGAAGTCGGTGCCGAGCACGGGCCGCCGCGGTCGTGCGAAGCCGACGACGAAGCGCATGAGGAAAGGGCGCGCACGCAAGATCGCGCAATCGGTGCGATTGACCGTTGTCGCGCGCACGGCGACGCGCACTTCGGTCGGTGCCGGCACAGGAAGCGCCACATCGCGCAGACGGATCGCTTCCGGTGGGCCATAGCGTTCACGGACAGCGGCCCACATGCGACCTGGGGCGAGGCTGGCGCGCGCGCTCGCTTCGTCAGCTGCTGCCACGATCGCCGTTACCAGTCATTCCGCCCCGGCGTTGTAGCGCAGCGGTCGGCCTTGGGGCGCACCGTGCGTCACGTGCTTGCCGTAGGTCTCGACACCGCGCAGGAAGGTCCGCGTCGGCCAACCATGGAGCGGCTTGCCCTCGTACGGCGACCAAGCGACGCGCGAGCGCAGCCAAGCGAGCGGCAAGGCGTCGTCGACCTTCGGGTCCACGAGGACGAAGTCGGCGTCGAAACCCGGCGCGAGCCGCCCCTTGCCCTCGATGCCGTAGACCCGCGTTGGCCCCGTGCCGAGCAAGCGCACGATGTCCTCCAAACGCAGCCAACCCTCGTGCACGGCAGTCAAGAGCAGCGGCAGGATGGTCTGCGTGCCCGGGATGCCCGAAGGGCTGTCGGGCCAGGGCCGCACCTTCTCCTCGCGCGTGTGCGGGGCGTGGTCGCTGCCGATCACCGAAATCGTGCCGTCGCAAATGGCCTCGCGCAGCGCCCGTTGATGACGCTCGTCTCGGACCGGCGGGTTCATCTGGGCCATCGCGCCCCAACGCTCATAACAGTTGGGTGCGCAAAGGAAGAGATGGTTCGGCGTCGCCTCCGCGGTCACGAGGTCGCCGAGCTGGCGCTCGCGCAGCATCGCGACTTCTTCGGCCGTGGAGACGTGAAGCAGGTGGACCTTGCGTCCGGTCTTCTCGACGAGGTCGAGCAGGCGCCGCGTCGAACGCACAGCGGTCTCGACGCTGCGCACGTCGGGGTGGACGCGGTAGGGCGAGCCCTTCGGAGCGCGCGCATACTGTTCCTGGAGCAGCAGCTCGTCTTCGGAATGCACGGCCACGCGCCGCTTGCCCGAGCGCAGGATGCGCTCGAGGGTCTCGTCGTCGGGGACCAGCAGCGTGCCCGTCGAGGAGCCCATGAAGATCTTGACGCCCGCGCAGCCTTGCAGCTGCTCCCAGGCGCCGAGGGCCTCGGCGTTCTCGTGGGAGGCACCGAGGAAGAAGGCGTAGTCGGCCCACGAGCGCCCTGCCGCCCGTTCGAGCTTGTCCGCGAGCGCTTCGGGGCTCGTGGTCGGCGGCTTGGTGTTGGGCATCTCGCAGAAGGCCGTCACACCGCCCGCGACGCAAGCGAGCGACCCGCTCGCGAGGTCCTCCTTGTGCTCGAGACCGGGCTCGCGGAAGTGCACCTGCGAATCGACGAGGCCCGGAAACACGAGAAGGCCCGAGGCATCGAGGCGCGTGAGGGAAGCGGCGTCTGCCCCGTTCGCGCTTCCATGGTCCGTGCTGCCGAGGTCCGTGCCGACAGCGAGGATGCGACCATCTTCGATCAGAAGATCACAGCGACTTACTGCGTCCGCGTGCACGAGCGTGCCACCATGCACCAAGAGCTTCGTCATCGCTCGCTCCTCGGCCACCTCGGGCCTATCAGTCGCGCGCGCCTTCGTTCACCCCAGGGTAGGGGTTCAGTCGTCGCGACGCCGACGCGGTTGCTCGGACTCGGCGTAGCGAGCCCGCACTTCAGGGATCAAGTACTCGTCGAGGGCACGGTCGAGGCCATAGTCGGGCTCCCAGCCCCACTGCTCGCGCGCGGGCGTGTCGTCGACGTCGGCCGGCCAAGTCGCAACGATACCATTGCGGGCGAGGTCAGGCTCGAAGCTGATCTCGGCGGCGGGGAAGGCGTCGACGACGCGCGCACGGAAATCGTCAGCGCGGAACGAGAAGGACCCCACGTTGTAGACGCGCTGGCGCAAGGCCTCGGCCGGTGCCGCCGCCAGCATCGTCAGCGAGCGAATCGCGTCCGGCATGGCCATGAAGGGCAGGCGCGCGCCTTCATCGACGAAGCACGGATAGGGTTTGCCTTGGGCCGCGTGGTGCAGCATCTCGGGCGCGTAGTCACTCGTGCCGCCGGTCGGCAGCGTCTTGGCGCTGATGAGGCCCGGGAAGCGCAGAGATCGGAAGTCGACGCCGCTCTTGCCGCGTTCGGCCGTCAGCTGCTGGAAGTGCTCCGAGTAGTAGCGACCCAGGTGCTCGCAGTAGAGCTTGTTGCACCCGTACATGGTCGTCGGAAAGTTGTGCTCGGTCTCGCGCACGCGGCCCGCAGCTTCCTTCGTCGCGCGGTCCGGCATGCCGTAGGCCGCGATCGAACTCGGGAAGAGAAAGGGAAGCGTCCGCGCTTGGTTCCGCGCCTCGGTGACCGCGAGCTCGAGCAGCAGCAGCGTGCCATCGACGTTGACGCGGTGACCCTGCTCGGGCGAATACTCGGCGCGCGTGCTGAGCAATGCCGCGAGGTGGTAGATCGAGCGGATCTCGTATTCGGTGACGAGCCGCGCCCAGAGCTCCTTGTCGAGGATGTTGCCGACGACGCCATGCACGCCATCGCGGTCGAAGTCCGGACCGAGGGCCTTGAGGTCGAGGCAGAGCAGTTCGTGCTCGCCGTGAGCGAGCAAGTGCTCGACGAGACCGTGGCCGATCTCGCCACCGGCGCCCGTGATCAGCGTGACGGGCTTACGAAGAGGAAGCGCCAACGCAAGAGGCCCTGAAAAGACCCGCGCTTGCGACTAGCCGTTGTCCTGCAGGGCCTCGAGCGCGCGCTTGTTGCGTCCGCGCATGGCCTTGACGAGCGGGAAGCTCACCGTCTTGTCGCCCTTTTGCAGGGTGATGACGCCCGCCTTGATGACCTTGGTCGAGACCTTGAGGCGCAGGACGCGACCTTCGGGGTCGAGGACGCGGATCGCCTGGAGGTTGGGCTTGAAGGTGCGCTTGGTGCGGCTCGTGATGCGCAGACCGACGCCGCCCTTCTTCTTCGGCAGACCGCGGCGGGACACGTTGTTGCCAACTTGCGTGCGCTTACCGGTAACTTGACAGACTCGGGCCATCGTGATCCGTGCTTCTTTGAGGGGGCTTCTTTGAGGGGCTTCTGTAGCGAAGGGATTCTAGGCCAGCGCGCTCCAAGCCCAGCCGGCAAGGCCGAAGAGTGTAGCGACGCGCTCGGCCCGTGCAATGGCCCAGTGGATTGGCCGGCTTGGGGTCAAGTCCGAGCTGCCGAAGCGGACCCAGGCGTCCCGTAGCCCGTGCGCCGCAGCAGGAGCCAGATGCCGCCCACGATCATGAGCGAACAGAGCACCTGCCCCATGCTCAGGAAGCCGAGCACGGTCCCGAGCTCGCCGGGCTGTTGGGCGAACTGCTCATCGGGCTGCCGGAAGAACT
>CALLZN010000381.1 GCA_937858895.1 uncultured bacterium
CGCGGCAACGGCTGGAACGTGATCAAGGTCCTTTGGGGCAAGGAGTGGGACGACATGCTCGCGCGCGACCCCGAGGGCGTCTTGCGTGCCACGCTCAACAGCGTCGTCGACGGGCATTGGCAGAAGTTCCCGACCCTCGACGGGGCGGCGATCCGCGAGCAGTTCTTCAGCATGGACCCGCGTCTGCTGGCCATCGTCGAGCACCTCTCGGACGACGACCTCCGTCGCCTGCGCCGTGGCGGCCACGACATGAAGAAGCTCTACGCCGCCTACCACGGCGCCGTGAGCACGAAGGGTGTCCCGACCGTCATCCTCGCGCACACGGTCAAGGGTTGGTCGCTCGGCAAGACCTTCGAAGCAAAGAACGTGACGCATCAAAAAAAGAACATGGACCTCGACGACCCCCGTGCCTTCCGCGACCGCCTCTCGCTGCCGATCAGCGACGAGCGGCTCGCCGACGCTCCCTACTACCACCCGGGGCCGAAGAGCGACGAAGTCGAGTACCTGCTCGAGCGTCGGCGCGCGCTCGGCGGCAGCATGCCGTCGCGTCGGAGCAAGACGAGCTCCGCGTTGCGCGCCCCCGAGGCCTCGCTCTACGAAGAGTTCTACGGGGGCAGCAAGGACAGCGAAGTCTCGACGACGATCGCCTACGTGCGGCTGCTGACGAAGCTCATCAAGCACGAGAAGTTCGGACGCCACGTGGTGCCGATCATCCCCGACGAGGCGCGGACCTTCGGCATGGACCCGCTCTTCCGCCAGGTCGGCATCTACTCGGCGACGGGCCAGCTCTACGAGCCGATCGACAAGCGCTTGCTGCTCTACTACCGCGAGACCAAGGACGGCCAGGTGCTCGAAGAGGGCATCACCGAGGCGGGGTCCATGGCTTCGTTCACGGCGGCGGGGACGAGCTACTCGACGCACGACGTGCCGATGCTGCCGTTCTACACGTTCTATTCGATGTTTGGCTTTCAGCGCACGGGCGACCAGATCTGGGCCTTCGGCGACGCGCGGGGACGTGGCTTCTTGCTCGGCGCGACGGCGGGGCGCACGACACTGGCCGGCGAGGGACTGCAGCACTGTGATGGCCACAGCCAGCTCCTCGCTTCGACGGTGCCCAACTGCTTGGCCTATGACCCGGCCTTCGCCTACGAGATCGCAGTGA
Source organism: uncultured bacterium (assembly GCA_937858895.1). Lineage (GTDB taxonomy): Bacteria > Planctomycetota > UBA1135 > UBA1135 > JACKHW01. The sequence continues at coordinate 1,163 of CALLZN010000381.1, forward strand.
TCATCGAAGACGGCATGCGGCGCATGGTCGACGAGCAAGAGGACGTCTTCTACTACATCACGCTGCAGAACGAGAACTACGTCATGCCCCCCATGCCGCACGGCGTGAAGGAGGGCATCCTGCGCGGGCTCTATCGCTTTGCTTTGGCCGAGAAGCGCAAGCTGCGCGTCCAACTGCTCGGCTCGGGATCCATCCTGCGCGAGGTCCTCGCGGCCGCCGACATCCTCGCGCGCGACTTCGACGTCGCCGCCGATGTCTGGAGCGTGACGAGCTACCAACAACTGCGCCGCGACGCCCTCGACTGTGAGCGCTGGAACCACCTGCATCCGAACGAGAAGCCGCGCACGCCCTACGTCGAAAAGGCCTTGGGCGGCATCGAGGGCCCCTTCATCGCGGCGTCCGACTGGATGCGGAGCGTGCCCGAGATGGTCACTCGTTGGATGCCGGGGACCTACGTGCCACTCGGCACCGATGGCTTCGGACTCAGCGACACGCGCGAAGCGCTGCGCGAGCACTTCGAAGTCGACGCCCGAGCCATCGCCTACAGCGCCCTCGTCGGCCTCGCGAAGGACGGCAAGGTCCCGCAGAAGACCGTGGCCGCCGCTGCCAAGAAGCTCGGCATCGACGGCGCGAAGCGCAACCCGATGGCGATCGACTGAGAGCCTCGCCGCGGGGCGACCAGCCGATCAGCGCTTCGTGACGGCCTTCTCAAAGGCCTGGATGTCGACCTGGAGCAAGTGTCCGTGGTCGCTGGTCACGAGCAGGACAGCGTCGTCCCAGCCGACGCTCTTCGTGATCCAATCGCGCAAGAGGAAGAAGCTGCGTTCCGCCGACAACACTTCACCAACCGCATTGTCGAGGTTGTTGGCGTGCAAGGCCCAGTCGACGAGGCCAGCCTCGACGAAGAGCAAGGCTGGTTGCTCGGGGGTCGCGTCGATGACTTCGATGGCGGCCAAAGTCATCGCCTGAAGCGACGGCATGCGCGAGAGCGTCGCCGCCGTGTATCGCTCGCCAGCCGTAGGCAACCCGGTCGCAGCGAGTTCGAGCGTCGGGTCATAGCGGCCATCGGCAGTCCGATACGGGGCATGGTCGAGGCTCTTGTCACCGAAGAAGCCGAAGAGCCGCGTCGGTCCGACGACGTTGCGGCTGCGCGCGGCAGCGACCCTTTGAGCGGCGTGCACGAGCGATGCGATCGGGTCAGCGTCGTCGCCCGTGACCACCTCGTACTTGCCGCTCGACTTCACGGCGGCGAGGTCCGCGAGGGCCAGATAGCGCGTCTGGTCGGCACGGACATAGCCCGATCCGTAGCCGAGGACGATGTCGACGCCGGGGTAGGCGCCGAGGCCGAGCATCTGGCGACCGATCTCTTCGTACTCGCTGCGCGCGTTCGCCGAGGCATAGAAGGACGCCGGTGATGCGTGCGGAAACGGCGCGTCGGTCACGGTCGCGACGACGTAGCCGCGCTGCTGGAGGACACGACCAAGCGGTTGGAGCGGCTGGCCGGCGCGGTCCATGGCGATGCGCCCGTTCAGCGTCTTGCGCCCGGTCGCGATCGAGGTCGCCGAGCTCGCCGAGTCCGTGACGGCGTGGACGACGCGCGCGTCGAAGCCGAGCTTGTAGTTGCCGGCCAAGTACGGCGCATCCTGCCGCGACCACGGATACTGCCCACCTCGATCGATGTCGAAGCCCGGCGCCACGCCCTGGCCGAGCGGTGAAGTGATGACACTCGCCACCGAACGCAGCGGACGCGTAGCCGTGTGGCCAGGCGGCAAGAAGCGGAAGAAGTCGAGCTCGTGCTCATAGCCCTTCGGGTCGTATTTGCGCCCCGAAGCGATCGCCGCCGCGGCGTAGACCTGCCAGTCGGCGCCATCGAGCAGGAGGACGACGATGCGCTTGACCTTCTGATCAGCGGCCTCGAGCAAGAGCGTGTGCAGCTGGGTTTGGTCGCCGTAGACCTGGCGCGGGTCGACGCTGCGCGGCGGCGTCGCGCCGTAGATAGCCGCGAGCTTGGTCGGGTCTCGATACGGACTCTTGTCGCCCGAGATCGTCGTGAGGCTCAACTTCGAGCCGAAGAGCACAGCCGGCACCGGTCGATTCGAGTGCGTCTGATGCGTGCTGAAGCGCCCCGACAAGCCGTGCCATCCGAAGCTGTAGCTCCGCTCGAGGTCGAGGTCGAAGCTGCGCACCGCCTCGCTCTGCAACTCGCGCAGCGCGTCGCGTGGCCGCTCGGGCTCGACGATCCCCACTTGCGCGCGTGAGGCTGCGGCGCAAGCAAGCACGGCGACCATGCCTGCGAGGCTCATCGCGACGCGATCCATGGTCTTCGTCGTCATCGTCGTCATCGTCATTGCCCTTCCTTTCCGAGCAAGTGCTTCGAGATCGCGCGCCAGGTCATGCGCGAGCGCTGCGCCGCCTGCTTCGCGTTCCCACCACCATGCGTCGCGTTCGGGAAGATCATCAGCTCGAAGTCCTTGTCGGCTTGCTGCAGCGCGTAGACGAACTGCATGCAGTTTTGGAAGTGCACGTTGTCGTCCTCGGTGCCGTGGTAAAGAACGAGGTGCCCGTGCAGGTCCTTGGCAGCCGCCACGACGGAGGCGCGCGCGTACCCCTCGGGGTTGTCCTTGTCGGTCGCCATGTAGCGCTCGGTGTAGATCGTGTCGTAGAGGCGCCAATCGTAGACGCCTGCGCCCGCGACGCCGAGGCGGAAGGCCTGGCTGTGGGTCAAGGCATAGGCGGTCATCGTCCCACCGTAGCTCCAACCCGTGATGCCAACGCGCTCAGGGTCCCCACCAAGGTCCTTGCAGACATGGGCGATCGCGTCTTCGAGGTCGCGCAGCTCCTGGGCGCCGAAGTCCCGATAGCAAGCGTGGACCGAGCGCATGCGCGCGACCGGCTCGGCGCTGCGGACATTCACCTGCAGGACGAGCAAGCCCTCTTGGGCGAGGAAGTGGAACCAGGCCCGCCCGTTCCAAGCGTTGCGTACGGACGGCGCGTGCGGACCCGAATAGGTCTCGATCCAGATCGGCTTCTTGCCGCCATCAGCGCTACCGTCAGCGCTACCGAGCAGGGCCGCGTCGAGCACATAGCCATCGCGCGCAGGTATGCGCAGGTTGCGCCATGTTGCACTGAAGAGACCGTCGCGATTCTTGACGCGCGCGTCGGCGAGAACGCGCACGAGTTCACCCTCGCGGTCGCGCAGCTCGACGCGCCCCGGGTCCTCGAGCGACGACCAAGTATCGAGGACATAGCGACCATCGGGGCTCGGCACGACACGATGGACGCCGCGCGCAGCCGTGAGCCGCCGCGCCCCGCTGCCGTCGAGGTTTACACGGAAGGCGTGGAGGTCGACGCTGTTGTCGCTGTAGCCACTCACCCAAACTTCGTTGTGCGACCCGGCTGCGTCGCGCGCACTCGTGAGGCCTGTGTCGTCGACGCGCAGGATCGATGCGAGCCCAAAGCCGTCTTGCCAGAGCTCGGCGATCAGCGTGCCGTTCCGCTTGTAGCGATAGAGCTTGCGGAAGCCGCTGCGATGGCTCGTCCAGAGGAAGCTACCATCGCTGAGCCAACGCGGCAGTGGCAGTCGATCGGTCCAACCGCGCTCGGCAGCTTCACGCAGCAGCGTCCTCGGGGTCGCGCTTGAGGCCTCGCCGTCGACAACGACCTCGCAGAGCTCGTACCAAGTCTGAATGCGATCCTGCACCGCGAAGAGGCATGCCTTCGAGTCGGGCGTCCACCCAACACGAACGATGAGGCAGTCCTTCGGGAAGCGCGCAAGCTCGACGCGACGCAACTCACCGCTCGCCACGTCGGCGATCGTGAGCGAGACGACCGGGTTGTTCTGACCGACCTTCGGATAGCGCAGTTCGCTGCGCTTCGGGACGATCGGCAAGACATCGTTGAGCGGGAAGGACGGCACGTCCTTGGTCACGAGCGAAAGGAAGGCAAGCTGCTTGCTGTCCGGGCTGAACCACTGCGCGCGGAAGGTGCCACGGCCGTACACCTCTTCTTGGTAAACCCAATCGAGCTCGCCGTGGTAGAGGTCGTCGCTGCCGTCCGACGTGAGGCGGCGCTCTTCTTTGGTCGTCCGGTCGTAGAGCCAGAGATCGTGGCCGCGCACGAAACTCGCGGCTCGGCCATCGGGCGCAAAGGTCGCGAGGCGGGCCTCGCCCGTCGTGAGTTCGAGCTGGTCCCGCCCGGGCCTACGGCGACGGCCTTGCTCCGGTTCGTTGGCGCGCTCCGGTGCCTTGCGCTCGTCCGCCGTCGCGGCGCGCGCTTCGCCGCTCTTTGGATCAACGCTGACTTGGTCCCTGCCACTGCCGACGAGGACGCGAGTCCCGTCGTGGCTGAAGCGCACGGCGGGCAGGTCGAGGCTCGTGACGGCAGCACCTTGGGCGCGCTGGAAGTCGATGGGCTTGGTCGCCTTGACCTGACTCGCGCCGGCTTGCGCTCGGGCCAGATTCGGACCCAAGGCGAGCAACAGGAAGACGCCGGGAACTAGCGGACGAGCGAGCAGCCGGATCGAGCGCTTGCGGCTTTGCGGCTGGCGATTTGGGGGCAGTGCGTTCATAGCGGATGTCGTGCCGAACGGATTTCGACGGGCCACGCGGCGGCGCGAATCGTATCCTCTGCCCGCAATGCCCGCCTCGCCCAAAGCTGCTCCGGCTGCGACCGGCTTCCGCTTCTTGCGGGAGCATCACGTCCGCAAGGCTTGGGAGTTTCGTCGGGCCTACCGTCAGGGCGGCCGGGCCGGCGGCCGCTGGCTGAGCGTCGTCGTCGTCAAGAACCGCTTGCCGCACGCTCGCCTCGGCCTCTCGGTCAGCAAGAAGGTCGGGGGGGCGGTCCGTCGCAACAAGATCAAGCGCATGATCCGCGAGGCCTTCCGCCTCACGCGCTGGGAGATCGAGGCGCGCGCCGGTGGCGTCGATGTCGTCGTCATCCCCAACCTCCTCGACGAGCGCTATCCGCTCGAAGACTTGCTCGCCGAGCTCCCGAACGTCACGGCGCGCGCGAGCGAACGCGCCGATCGCGGTCGGCGTGACGGTGGTCGGCGTGACGGCGGAAAGCGCCGTTCGGCCACTGCCAACAAGGGCAAGGGAAAGGGCAAACGAGGTGACCGCACATGAGCCCGCTCGCCTGGACCCTCATGCTGCCCGTCCGCTTCTACCGCCGTTGCATCTCGCCGCTCAAGCGACCCTGCTGCCGCTTCGTCCCGACTTGCAGCACCTACGCGCTCGAAGCCTTGGCCAAGCACGGCGCCGTGCGTGGCTCGCTCTTGACCCTGCGTCGCGTGTGTCGCTGCCACCCCTACGGTGGCTCGGGCCATGATCCCGTCCCAACGGCAGTCGGTCGAGTCAAGCGCTCTCCGTCAGAGACTCGCTCAGAGACTCGCTCAGAGACTCGCTTCGGGCACGTCGAGGATCATGACGCCATCGTCGCCGACGTTGAGCGTCGTGATGCCGGGGTGGCGCGCTTCGAGGTCACGCAAGAGTCGATCCTTGGATTCGTTCGCGGCGCGCAGCCGACGGATCTCGCGGATCATGTCGTGGACGAGCATCGCGCTCTCGATGCCGGCAATGAAGTCGACCGGTTGGATCGGCTTCTTGAAGAAGCGATAGACCTCACCCTCGTTGATCGCGCGGATGGCGGCGTCCAAGGTCGCTTCTCCCGACAGCATGAGCGACACGACGTCGGGGTGGACGCGACGCACTTCGGCGAGCAGGGTGCTGCCGCTCATCCCCGGCATGCGCTCGTCGGTGACGAGGATGTCGATGCTCTCCGACCTCAATGTCACGAGGGCCTCGTCCCCTGAGCTCGCGGTGAGCACCCGATAGGGTTGGCTACGCAGCATCAAGGCCAGGCTCTTGGTGACATGGGGGTCGTCGTCGACCAGCAAAACCCCACGCCGCAACAAGCTGTTCGATGATCGTGAGCGCATCAGGAAACCTCTCTGGACACGCTTCATCTCGACCGCGGCCACGGCCTTCTTGACCTCAATGTTGCATAACCTCCACCCGTCTGGTGGCCTCTGGAGGCCCCCTTTTGTGCCGAATCGTGCTCGACGACCTGACCTGAATGTGCTCCTCAAGGTCTTGAGTGTCATTCTCGATAAGTCCGTTGGACCGAGAGCGATTTGAACACGGAGTCGGCAGTTCGATGAAGGGAATCATGTTCAACGTCTTCGAGGACTTCGTCGTCCAGAACTGGGGCGAAGACTTCTACGAGGACATCCTCGAGTCGAGCACGCTGGCGACGCTCGATCCCTTCGTCGCTCCGGGTACGTATCCCGATGCCGACTTGATCGCGCTCGTCGGCACGACGGTCACGAAGCTGGGCATCCCGCTGCGAGACGCACTCGTCGCCTTCGGTAGCTTCGCCTTCGATGGACTCGTGAAAACGAATCCGGCCTTCGTGGATGAGCACACTGACATCCGCTCCTTCCTCGCGACGGTGGATTCGATCATCCACATCGAAGTCCGCAAGCTCTACCCGGACGCTGTTACGCCGACGGTCCTCGTCGAGGAACGCGCCGCGACCGGCGTCCAGTTGACCTACCGATCCGAACGCAAGTTGTGCCCAGTCGTCGAAGGCTTGGTGACTGGCGCCGCCAGGCGCTTCGGTCTGGCCGCGAACTTCTCGCACCCACAGTGCATGAACGACGGCGCAGCGCAGTGCGTTTTCGACATCGACTTCTCGCCTGTCGAGGGCTGAACCTTGAACACGGTTGAGCCTGCCTCGGTCGAAACGCTGACGAAGCGCCTCGATCGCGCGCAACGCAAGATCGCCATCCTCGAGTCCATGATCGAGGATCGCACGCGGTCGCTCTTCATCAAGAGCGCGGAGCTCGAGAGGTCCAAGGCCTTCCTCGAGCGCATTCTCGACACGATGAGCAGCGCCCTGATCGTCGTAGACGGCGCCGGTCGCGTTCAGCGTGTCAACCGCGCAACGACGGCCCTCACCGGCTACGGCATCGCGGCGGACGCGATGCCCCAGTTGCGCGACCTCCTCGACGTCGCGCCGGGCGCAACAGTCGAGGACCTCGTCGCCATGAACGGCGATGCTCACATGCGCTGCAAAGGCGGCAAGTCGATTCCCGTCCTGTTGTCGGTAGCGAAGCTGCAAACGACCGAAGACGAGGCCGATGGCGCGGTCTGCATCGCAGTCGACATGCGCGAGAAACAACGCCTCGAGATGGAACTCCGGCAGGCCCAGAAGCTCGAGTCCATCGGCCAACTCGCGGCCGGAATCGCGCACGAGGTCAACACGCCGATCCAGTTCACGGGCGACAGCATCTACTTCTTGAAGGACGCCTTCGCCGACCTCTGTCGACTCATCGATGGCTACGAAGGACTGCGTGCCTGTGCGCCTTCGCTAGAAGACGTCAGCGCTCGCTGCGAAGACCTGGCCGCCATGCGCGAAGAGATCGATGTCGACTTCGTCGTCGAAGAGATCCCGGCGGCGATCGCGCGGGCGCTCGACGGTGTCGACCGCGTAGCGACGATCGTCAGCGCGATGAAGGCCTTCGCGCATCCGGGCGGGTCGGAGAAGGCGCACCAGGACATCAACGCCGCCATCCAAACGACGCTCGAAGTCTGCCGCAACGAGTACAAGTATGTCGCCACGGTCGATCTGAAGCTCGGTGACCTCCCCCTCGTCTATTGCAAGCTCGGCGACATCAACCAGGTCTTGCTCAACCTCATCGTCAACGCCGCCCACGCAATCGAGGGCGTCGTTGCATCGAGCGGCGCGACCGGGCGCATCACGATCGCGACCATCGTCGAAGGCGAAGACCTGGTCGTTACGGTGAGCGACACGGGCGGCGGCATCCCGGACGAGATCCGCGAACGTGTCTTCGACCCGTTCTTCACGACCAAGGAAGTCGGTGCCGGCACGGGTCAGGGGCTCGCGATCGCGCGGCGCATCGTCGTCGACGGACACGGCGGAACGCTGCGCTTCGAGTCCGTGGTCGGAGAGGGTACGACCTTCGAGCTCCGCATCCCGGTTGGAAGAACGGAGGCCGGGGCATGAAGCGTCCGAAGATCCTCTTCGTCGACGACGAAGCCGACCTCCTCGCCGGACTGCGCTTGTCGCTGCGCAAGCTGCGTAACGAGTGGGACATGGTCTTCGTCGAAGGGGCGACCAAGGCCTGGCCGCACGCGCTCGAAGGGGTTGACATCGTCGTGACGGACCTGCGCATGCCCGGCATGAACGGCGCGGACTTCCTGAAGCTCGTGCAGAGAGGCTTTCCGACGACGACTCGCATCGTGCTGTCCGGCTACGCCAATCAAGACATGGCGCTCGAGGCGATCGGGGTCGCGCACGGCTGGCTGCACAAGCCGTCGACGACGCCCGCCATCGTCGAAGCGCTGAGGCGCGCCGTGCGCGCGCGCGCGGCGATCGAAGACGATCGGCTGCGCCGCATCGTCTTCGGAGCCCGCGCCATCCCGTCCTATCCGCGGCGCTACGCCGAAGTCAGCCGCCTGCTCCGCGACAGCGCCTCGTCGATGGAGATGATCGCCGAATCGGTCGCCTGCGACCCCGGCATCGCATCGAAGCTCCTTCACCTGTCCAACTCACCGCTCTTTTCGCGCTCCCTACCGGTCGCGAACGTGCGGGACGCTCTGTGCGTCCTCGGCCTCGAGACCTTCGCCCAGCTCGTCCTCGTGTCGGAGGTCTTCGAGATCTTCGATCGCCTGCGCGTGCACGCGGGCATCGAAGTGTCGTGGCTCGAAGAACGCGCGATGCGCCTATCCATGATGATGAAGGAGCTCTTCATCGATCCACGCGACACGGCGACGGCAGCCACGGTCGGTGCGATCCACGACATCGGCATCCTCTTGCTCATGCAGGGTGAAGGCGACTACGACGCCGTGCAGCAGACCGTCGCATCGGGGACCATGTCGCGCGCCGCGGCGGAGATCGCGACATACGGCTTCTGCCACGGCGAAGCCGCCGCTGCCCTGGCCCGCGCCTGGGACCTACCCGAGGCGCTGATCGAGGCTCTCGCCACGCACGAGCGTCTCACGAAGAACCCCCAGAATGTCGGAGCCATGGCGCTCGGCCTCAAGATCTCCGAAGACCTGCTCGAAGGACAAGGCGACCTCGACGGGAACGTCATCAGCATGATCGACGACGTCACCAAGCAAGATCCCGACCTCGGTCGACGTGCGACGAGAATGGCCAGGCGATGAGCAACGAACGCGCGACGCTGCTCTTGGTCGACGACGAAGAGAGCCTCCTCCGGAGTCTCGCTGCCAACCTGCGACGCAGCTACAAGATCGAGACCGCGACGAGCGGCAACGAGGGCCTGGCCAAACTTGCTTCGTTGGATATCGCACTCGTGATCTCGGACATGCGCATGCCGGGGATGAACGGCGCCGAGTTTCTCGCTCGCGCCCAGCGCGAGCACGAACGGACGGTGCGCATCCTCTTGACGGGACAGAGCGACCTCGAGTCGGCCATCCGCGCGATCAATGAAGGACGCATCTTTCGCTTCCTGACCAAGCCCGTCTCGCCGGCGGTCTTGACCGCGACGATCGAGGAAGGCCTGCGCGTTCGCGCCCTCGAAGACGCCGAGCGCGAGCTCCTCGAGAAGACCTTGACGAGCAGCATCGAAGTGCTGACCGACGTGCTCGCCATGGTTCACCCCGAGTGCTTCAGCCGCGCGACGCGGTTGCGTGCGATCGTCACGCAGTTGTGCAAGCAGCTGCGGGTCGATTCGGACTGGCAGCTGCCCATCGCTGCCTTGCTTTCCCAACTCGGCTTCGTGGCGTTGGACCCGGCGAGCGTCGAACGCCTGTCATCGAACAACGATCCGAGCGACGAAGATCGCGCCGAGTATGCAAAGCAATCGAAGGTTGCCGCCAAGCTGGTCGCCGCGATCCCTCGCCTCGAGACCGTCGCTCGCATCATCGAAGACCACGGCGATTGCACCACGGCGCAGCCTGGAGCGACTAGCAAGAAGATCCACGTCGGCGCCCACATCCTCGGGGCAGCCCTCGACTTCGATCGCAAGAGCTCGCGGCTCGGCGCGACCAGGGCCATCCAGGCGATGCGAAGTGTCGGCGCAGCGACGCCCGGGATCCTCGATGCCCTCGAGCAGGTCGACCTACCGTGGTTCAAGGCGAAGGTCGAAGAGCTGACGCTGGGCGAGCTGCGCGCAGGAATGGTCTTGCGCGAGGAAGTGCGCACGAGCGGCGGAACCTTGTTGGCCGCAAGCGGCACCTCGCTCACCGAGGTTCTCTTGACCCGCATCCGCAACTTCGCGCGCAACGACGGCGTCGTCGAGCCCATCGTCGTCGAGACCGCCGAGGCATGACGACCGAGCGAAAGCGCCACGGCTTTAACGTTCCCTCGAAGACAGTCGCCGTCTAGCCTCCGCGCCCATCGTTTCCCGCGTACGAGGATCGCTCACAAAGACCCCGATGAGTTACGCCAGTGTCGATTCGACGGCCGAAGGCCGTACGCGGCGCATCGTCGTCTTTGTTGGCGCCAAGGTCGACGACGCCGGCATCGAGGCCATCGAAAAGCTCGTCACGTGCATGCCGCACGCCCGCATCCTCGTCGTCGAAGCCGCGACCAAGCGCTTGCGCGGCCGCGCCGCGTGGCGCGCTGCCTTGGAACGCCTGCGCCGCGAACCCCTGTCGTGGCCCCTCGAAGTCGGCTGCGGTCTCGCTCGTCTGCTCTTGGTGCCAGGTCGCGCAGACGCTGTCTCGACGCGCATCGAACCCGCGAGCCTCGACGCGTTGCCGTACGTCTGGCAGGCCGCCTTCGACGACATCGAGACGAGCGCTTGCCAAGAGGCCATTTCGAAATTCGCGCCCTGGCTCGGCATCTCGCTCGGCACGACACACATCCCACGCGTGGTCGCAGCCCTTCCCGAGCTCGGAACGATCCACGTCCACAAGAGCTACCTGCCCGAGTACCGCGGTGGCCCTCCGGGCTTCTGGGAACTGCACGACGGAGCGCTCGAGACGGGCGTCAGCGTGCACTGGCTCGATGAGCGGCGCGACAAAGGTGACATCCTCGTGCAGCGCCGCCTCGAAGTGCCGCCGTATGCGACGCCGCGCGGCCTCGAGCTCCTGCTCGAAGACCTGGCCTGCGAGCTCATCACCGAGGCAGTGCAGAGCCTTGACGAGGAGACCGCGACGCGCAAGCCGCAGCTCGTGCCATCGACGCCGACGCGGGATCGACCGCCCTTCTTGCTGCGCCGCCGCGTCGAACGCGCTTGCCTCCAGCGGCGGCGCGCGGCGCAGGTCCACCGGGCATCAGGTCTGCGCGAGGCCTGCAAGCAAGCCGCACTCTTCTTGTGGGTACACGGCTATTGCATGCTGCGCAACTTCTTCCGCGGCGCCCGCGGCCAGCAGCACACGGCCATCCTCGTCTTCCATCGCGTCTCCGATACCTTCACGGACACGATCACGACCGGCGTCGAGCAGTTCACGAAGCTGCTCGAGCTCGCGAAGCGGCACTACGACGTCCTCGACATGGCCGAGTGGCTGCGCGACCGCGGCAAGCCGCGCCGACGGCCGGCCGTCGTCTTCGCCTTCGACGATGGCTACGCCGACAATTACTTCGCTGCGAAGCTGCTGCGTCGCGCTGGTGTGCCTTGCACCTTCTTCGTCTGTACGGGCATCGTCGGCACCGACGACCCCTTCTTGCACGACCTCGAGCGCATCGGCGTCCGCGTGCCGGCTTTGACCTGGGACCAGTGTCGCGAAATGGCCGCGCGCGGCTTCCACTTCGCGAGCCACTCGGTCTACCACACCGACTTCGGGACCTCGGGCAGCGACGCAGCCATCGACGAGATCGAGGCCGCGGGTCGCCACCTGCGCAAGCACTTGGGGTTAGAGGCGCGGGATCACTGGCTCGCCCATCCCTTCGGCTTTGCTCACAACATGACGGCCGAAGTGCGGCAGCGCCTCGAGCGGGCGGGCGTCGAAGTGCTCTTCTCGTCGAGCGGCGGCACCAACCCGCCGGGCTTCAGCCTCGACAACGTGCGACGCATTCCGGTCAGCAGCGCGATCTCGAACACGGCCTTCTGCGCCCTCGTCGAGGGCTGGAAGATGGACCTCGGCCCCGGCCGCTGAAGCCGCGCTTCAGCCTGCTTCAGCCGCGCTTCGCGAGGCGCAGGAGCCGCGTGATGCGCCCGTGCTCGCTCCAGTCCGACACGTAGAGATTGCCAGCGGCGTCGTAGGCCACGCCGTGCGGCGACAGGAAGACACCGTCCTGCCACTTGTCCTTGGCGACGCGGTTGGTCGCGCGCAGCTTGGGATCGGGCTGCTCGCCGAGGTGGCCGATGAGGGCGAAGCGATGGTCGAGCAAGGTCACGCGACCCGTGAGGTCCGCGATCGCGAACTCGTCGCCGTGGCGCGCGATGTTGCAGGGCCGCCGCAGCATGCCGCTGACGATGCGCAGGACCTTGCCGTCGAGGTCGCAGACGAGGAGGCGGTGGTTCTCGCGGTCACAGACGAGGAGGACTTCACGAGGCGGCTCGGCTTTGGTGGCGCTTGGCGCGGACGCCCCCGCTCCTTCGGCATCTTTGTCTTTGGTCGGCGCTGCTGCCTCGGCGCGCAGACTCGCGGCCTCGAGCGTCGTGACGAGGAGACCGTGGGGCGTCTGCATCTTGCCGTCGTCGACGCCGCGACCACCGAAGCTCTTCTGGTAGCGGCGCTCCGCGTCGTAGACGTGGACCCAAGACAGCCCGTAGCCATCGGCGACGAAGAGGCGGCCATCCGAGGCCAGCGCGACGCTCGTCGGATGGTACCGCGCGGCCTTTTCGTAGAGCGCCGAGGCTTCGGGCCAATCGAGCGTCCAGAGCACTTCGCCTTGCATCGAAGTGGCGACGACTTCCCCGCGTCGCGCGTGCGCGATGACGAGGCTCGGCGCCGCTTGGCGGCGGTCGAAGCACATCCCGTGCAGTCCCCCGTGCCAATCCTCGAGCAAGCTGCGCTCGACCTTGCCTTCCTTGGTGAAGACCGTGAGCGCGGCCTTGCCGTCCGTGTTGACCCAGACGCGTTGCTCGTCGTCGACGAGGACTTGGCCGTGCGTGGACGCGCGCTCGGGCGCTGTCCAGTCCTTCGCGAAGGCAGTGTCCCATTGAAAGCGCAGGTCACCAGCGCTCAGGACGAGGCCTCCCTGCGGCGGGCGGCTTCGATCGGCGACCTTGTCGACTTGGGCGTCGTCTTGGGCCGCTCCGGGAGCAGCGCAGGCTAGAACCGCGAACAGCGCCACCTGGGCTCGACGCGAGGACTCATTGCTTGGCTTCATTTTCATCTTCTCCATGACTGTGGTCGCGCGCCTCGATGTGGGCTTGCACTTCGACCAGTCGCATATCAGGGCCGTGGATCCGCAGGGCCTCTTCGAGCCTCGCTGCGACTTCGCCGTCGCGCTGAAGCTCGTGCAGGCAGCGCAAGCGCAAGACCTCGAGGTCGAGCGTCGAGGCGCCGGTCTCAGTCATGTTCTCGACGAGCGCGAGCGCTTGCTCGCTACGACGCTCGGCGAAGGCCAAGCGCGCAGCGAGCAGCGTGTCGGCTGCGTCAGCGATGTAGCGCCGCGCGAGGGCGATGTCGCCGCGCTCGAGGCCGAACGTCGCGAGCAGGGCCGCCGCGCGCCGGCGCGCGGCACCTTCCGCTTCGACGAAGCACGCTTCGAGCTCGACGATCGAGACATCGAGACCCGAGCGCGCTTCGAGCTCGCACCTCTCGATGCGCCGGGCGAGGGATGGGTCGTCTCGAAGCTCTGCAACCCTGTTGACGACCTGCAAGGCATGCTCGAGAAAGGCACGGTACTTTCGCGGGCCGGCAAAGCCACGCTGTTGCGCCCAAGGCGCACCGTCGAGGTAGAGCAGCGTTGCGACGGCAGCACCTTCGACGAGGGAGCGCTCGTGGGCCGCGCAGCCGGGCGCGGCGACGCGCGTCGACGTCTCGACGAAGCGCCGTCGCAGCCCGCGATGCAAGGCGACGACGGCGGCGTCCGTGAAGGCTCCTTCGGCCATGGCGTGACAGAGCGGTCGATCCGAACGCACGAAGTGAACGACCTCGATGCGCGCGCGAAGATCGTCCTCGGCGTCAGTTGCGCCGCATGCCGCGAACGCGAAGAGCGCGGCGGCGAGCAGCGACCTGCGCGGGGCACGCGAAGAAGCCCAAGCTGGCGGCGGACTCGTCGCTCGTCTCGTTCTTGTCCGCACGCAGCTGCCTCGTCTCTCATCAACATTCGAGTTGCGCGATCCTACGTCGCGACTTCGCCTTGCGGCAACCTCGTCTGGCGAATCGCCGCCGCTGTCGTGACCGACGAACGAGGAGGCTCCGCCAACGAAGTGGCCGGGCTGCTCCAATGCCTTGGCGACGGCTGATCTAGAATAAAATCGACCCTATTTACTCTAGTTTGCGGCGAGTTTAGCATTCGCGCGATGGCAACACGCCCGAAGACCAGTTCCACATCCCGTTCCTCCCTCTCCGCTTCTCAGACTCCTGGCAGCCCGACTCCGCTGCGCGAGTTCCTCGAGATCCCGTATGACGAACTCGAAGAGCGCAACCTCGAGGCCAAGCAGAAGCGCAGCGATCGAGCCAACGTCGACAAGATCCGCGAGGACCTCGAACGTTACCTCCGCAACGAGAAGCGCATCAAGGCCGTAACCGTGTGCTTCACGGACCTCGAGGGCCGCCTGCACATGCTCGACTACGACAAGAAGTTCTTGCTCGAGTCGGCGGACAACCTCACCTTCGACGGCTCGTCGATCCGCGGCTTCTCGCAACAGCAGGAGTCCGACCTGCGGCTCGCCCTCGATTGGCCTGCCTTCTACTGGCTGCCGAGCGACGTCTTCGGCCCAGGCAAGGTGCTGGTCTTTGCCGAGGTCCGCGAGCGGTCGGGTGAACTCTATCCGGCCGACATGCGCGGCCGACTCAAGGCCTATGCGGCCGAGCTCTTGCGCACGAAGGGCATGGTGTGCAACGCCGCCAACGAGATCGAGGGCTTCCTCTTCAAGGGCATCGACGCCGAGCGGCGCTACCACGAGACCGGGAAGTTCGAGTATGTGAGCACGGGCGGCTACTACCACTCGCTGCCCGGCGACCCCCTGCGCCAGTTCATCGACGCCTGCGCCGAGGCGCAGCGCGCCATGGGCTTCCAGAACGAGAAGGACCACCCCGAGGTCGCGCCGTCGCAGTTCGAGATGAACTACTCCTACGCCGAGGTGTCGATCGCCGCCGACCAAGTGCAGCTCTACAAGCTGCTCTCGAGGCAGATCGCGGCGAACATGGGCTTGACCGCCTGCTTCTTGCCCAAGCCCGTGACGGGCGTCAACGGCAACGGCATGCACACGAACATCTCGCTCGCCAAGGGCAAGAAGAACTTGTTCTTCGACAAGAAGGGCAAGGACAGCCTTGCCCAAAGTGGCTGGGACTTCATCAGTCGCATCCTCGCTGCAGGCGACGACCTCTGCCTCTTGCTCAACGCGAGCGTCAACAGCTACCGCCGCCTCGACCCGCACTACGAGGCGCCCAACCAGATCAAGGCCTCGGCCATCGACCGTGGCTCCATGGTGCGCATCCCGCTCGGCAACGAGCGCTCGGCGCGCATCGAGGTCCGATCTATCGCCCCCGATGCCAACCCCTACATGGCGCTCTACGCGCTCCTGCGCGTCGGCCTCGAAGGCGAAGCGCTGCCCGACGACGAGAACAAGCGCCCGCGCACGCGCTACCTCCCCGACAACATCTACGACGCCATCCGCCTCTTCAAGAGCAGCAAGTTCATGGCCGAGCTGCTCGGCGCGCGCGTGCACGAACGCTTCGTCGAGGTCAAGACCGCGCAAGCGGAGCGCTGCCCCAAGGCGCTCGGCGGCTTGGTCAAGACCGCGGAGATCCAGTTCCACCACGAGGTGACGAACCAGTTCTTGTGGTCACAGTTCTGACGGGTCGGCGCCAATGACCGCGGCGGCTCATCACGCGAAGCTCGGCGCACGCCGATGCTCGAAGATGAGCGCTGTCTCGAGGCGGCCGACTTCGGGCCGCGCCGCGATGCGGTCTAGGACGACGGCGCGCAAATGCTCAGTGTCGCGGACGGCGACGCGCAGGATGAGGTCTTGGGAGCCACCGGTTTGGTAGAGCTCGAGGACCTCGGGCAAGGCGAGCAAGAGATCCCGGAACTGCGACACGCCTTGGTCGCCGTGCCGCGCCAGTTGGATGGACACGAGGACCTGCAGCGAGAGGCCCAGGGCGGCAGGATCGAGGCTCGCGTGGAAGCCACGGATGACCCCGGCTTCGACGAGGCGGGCGACGCGCCGGTGGCAGGTCGACTCGGCGAGGCCGACCGTGGCGGCGAGTTCCTTGTTGCCGATTCGAGCATTCTTCTGCAGCAGCGCGAGGATATGGCGGTCGCTTGCGTCGAGGTCGGTCATAACGGCTGAAAACAGAAGAGGATTCGATGGAGATCGGCAGACATGGAACCGAACCTAGATCATCATGCCATTGGATCGCGGAATCTTCGAGAGCAGCCCGGACCGACCAAGCGCTTTGGAGGAGCAAGGCCACGCCGCCGAGCAGTTCTTGCTGCGGCTCGGCGCCTTGCTCCACGCTTACGGGACGCCGGCGGACCAGCTCGAGGCAGAGCTCGCGGCGATCGCTGCGGGTCGAGGGGTTGAAGGCGCGCACTTCCTCTCGACGCCGACTGGGCTCCAAGTAGCCTTCGGGCCCTTGCATGCCCAGCGCGTCCACTTGATGCGCGTTCCGCCTGGCGAGACCGCGCTTGCCAAGCTCTGTGAGCTGCAAGACATCGCCGAGGCCGTTCGCTCAGGCCGCCTCAACGAAGAAGCGGCGACGATCGCCCTCGAACGTGTGGCCGCGCGCTCGCCGCGCTTTGGTCGCGGCGCGGTTGCCTTTGCGTTCGGCGTCGCGTCGGCGGGGGGCCCGCGCTTCTTCGGCGGTGGCCTCCTCGAACGGGCGCTGACCTTCGCGCTCGCGATCGTGGGCGCGAGCCTTCCGCCCCTCCCCGGTCAGCGGCGCAACCCGATCGGCCTCTTCGAGCCGCTCGCCGGCTTCCTCGCCGCCTTCTTCGCTGCTGCGCTGGCACGCGTGCTGCCTGTGCAAGCGTCGATCCTGACGCTCGCGAGCCTGGTCGTCCTCTTGCCTGGGCTCTCGCTGACACTCGCCTTCGCCGAGCTCGCGGCGCGTCACCTGGTCTCGGGCACGGCGCGGCTCTTTGGGGCGGCGACGACCTTCCTCGGATTGACGCTCGGCATTGCGCTCGCGCACGCACTCGCGACGCGCGTGCTGCCCGAGGCACTCATCGTCGAACCGACGAACCTGCCGCCTTGGACCTTCTATGCAGCCGTCCTCGTGACGCCGCCGGCCTTCGCCGTGCTCTTCCAGGCTCGTATGCGCGAGCTGCCGTGGATCTTCGCTTCGGGCATCTGCGGGCTCTGCGGCGCCTTCCTCGGCAAGCTGCTCTTCGGTCCCATGCTCGCGGGCTTCGTCGGCGCCCTCCTCGTCGGCCTCGTCGGCGAGGTCTACGTGCGGACGAAGCGCGGCCCGGCCCTCGTCGCGACGCTGCCGGGTCTCTTGATGTTGGTGCCGGGCTCGATCGGCCTCGAGAGCTTGACCCTCTTCCTCGCCGAGGACAGCCAGCACGGCGTCGAAGGCGCCTTCCGCACCGTGCTCGCCGCCCTCGCGCTGGCCGGCGGCATCCTCACCGCGCGCGCGATGCTGCCGACGCGAGTTCAGCGCGTAGGGCTGCGAGCGAGGTGACGGGCGCGCGGCAAGTGCCGTCGACGCAGACGTAGGCCGTCGGGCGGCCGTCTTGCTGGTGCTTGCCCTGGACGGGGGCGAGCAGGACTTCGAGGCGCGGGCGCGTCGCTTCGTCGACGACGGCAAGAACGCGGTACGGCGGCCAGAGCATGCGCGTCTCGCGTGCGAAGTCGCCGCTCGTGTCGCCGACCAGGTAGACCTCGCGCGGCCCTGCCTCCAAGAAGTCGAGGACGCGCAGCAACTGGCCGAAGGCGTTCGGGTAGCGCGCGAGCCCGTGGCCGTGGGCACGCAGCACCGCGCGCGCGCGCTCGACCAAGTCGGGCTCGCCCGCGAGCAAGCCGAGGCGCGCCGCGACTTCGGCCGCCATCCCCTGCGCCGAGGGCAGCGACGACTCTTCGGCGCTGCTGCGGCGCACGATGAGGGCTTCGGCGTCGTCGGCGGTCGCGTAATAAGACGCAGCAGCACCGACCGCGAAGCGCGCCTCCACCTGTGCGTGGAGACCGCGCGCCGCCTCGAGCCACTCGAGCGAGGGATCGACCTCGTAGAGGTCGAGGAGGCCACGCGCGAGCGCCGCGTAGTCCTCCAGAAACGCAGGGATGTGCGAGCGGCCGAGGCGTCGCGTGCGGAAGAGCCGCCCCTCGTCGTCCCGCATCGCGCTCAGCAAGAAGCGCGCGTTCTTGCGCGCGGCCTCGAGCCAGCGCGCGTTGCCCGTCCGCAACACACCCTGGGCGAAGGCGCTGAGCATGAGGCCGTTCCAAGACGTGAGGACCTTGTCGTCTTTGAGTGGCGGCACGCGTCGAGCGCGCTCTTCGTAGAGCGCCGCACGCGCGCGCTCGATGGCTGCGCGCAGCGCATCGACGTCGAGGCCACGCTCCTTGGCAAAGTCCTCGGCGCTCCTCCGTCGCGTGAGGATGACGTGTCCCTCGAAGTTGCCCCCCGCGCTGACCTCGAAGAAGGCCGCGAGCTCCTTCGCCATCGCGGCGCTCGTCGCCTTCGTCACGATGTCCAGGAACTCAACCTCCGACCACACGAAGAACTTGCCCTCGACGCCCTCGCTGTCGGCATCGGTCGCCGAGCAGAAGCCGCCCTCTTCGGTCGTCATCTCCCGCAGCACGTAGTCGAGGACCTCACGCGCGATGCGCAGATAAAAGTCCCGGCCGCTCGCCGCGTGGGCCTCGAGGTAGAGACTCGCTAGCTGGGCGTTGTCGTAGAGCATCTTCTCGAAGTGCGGCACGAGCCAACTGCGATCCGTGCTGTAACGCGCGAAGCCGCCGCCGACTTGGTCGTACATGCCGCCGCGCGCCATGTGCTCGAGGGTGGACAAGGCCATGGCCATCGACCTGTCGTCGCCGCTACGCCTGCCAAAGCGCAGCAGGAACGACAGCTCGCTCGCGTGCGGAAACTTCGGCGCCTGCCCGAAGCCCCCCCACTCGGCGTCGAAGCGCTCGCTCGCGACCTCGACCGCCTTGCGCAAGACCTCCACCCCTGGCTGCTCATCGTCCGCGTGCATGGCTGCCTCGTCGGCCAGCGACTTGGTCAGGATGTCGCCGACCTCGAGGACACGATCGCGCTTCTCGACCCAGAGGCGCTGACAATGCCCGAGCACGTCGACGAAGCCCGGCATGCCACCGCGAGCGCGCTTCGGCCAGTACGTCCCCGCGAAGAAGGGCTTGCGGTCCGGCGTCAGGAAGACGCTCATCGGCCAGCCGCCCCGGCCTTCGTTCATGCGCACGACGGCGGCCATGTAGATCTCGTCGAGGTCGGGTCGCTCTTCACGGTCGACCTTGATGCAGACGAAGTGCTCGTTGAGCATCGCCGCGACCTCCGCGTCCTCGAAGCTCTCGCGCTCCATGACGTGGCACCAGTGGCAAGCGCTGTAGCCGATCGAGAGGAAGATCGGTTTGTCCTCGGCGCGCGCACGCTCGAGCGCCGCCTCGCCCCATGGATACCAGTCGACCGGGTTGTGGACGTGTTGCAGGAGGTAGGGCGAAGTCGTGCCCTCGAGGTGGTTCATCGGCTTCGGCACGGGAATGTCCTGCTGGGTGCGCGGCACGAGGACTTCGCTTTCGCGCGTCGAGCAAGCAACGACCAACAATAGAAAAGCGAGCAACGAGCGACGCACGAAGATGCTCATCGATGCGAGCATAGCCATCGAGCCGCGTTCCGCGCATGCTCGCTAGGCTGCTAGGGGAAGGAGACAACGATGACGATGCAGTCCACCAAGCGACCCTCGATTCCATGCCACCTCGCGCTTTGCGTGACATGGGCACTCGCAAGCGCAAGCGCGCAAGACGC
Source organism: uncultured bacterium (assembly GCA_937858895.1). Taxonomy (GTDB): domain Bacteria; phylum Planctomycetota; class UBA1135; order UBA1135; genus JACKHW01. The sequence continues at coordinate 21,196 of CALLZN010000381.1, forward strand.
GCCCGCAACGCACGCTTCGAAGTCGGCGGAGCTCGCGCGCAAAGTCGACGCCTATATCGACGCGCGCTACGAGGGCGACGCGCGGGCGACCAAGCAGCTGCTCGAGACCTTGGCTGCTGGTGGCGTCGACGAGCCGGCGGCGATCGAGGCGGCCCTGCGCGCCCCACGTCACAGCTACCCCGACGTGGCGGCCCTGGTCGGCAAGACGAGCGTGCACAAAGTCGAGTGTGCCCACGTCGACTATGCGTCGGAGTACCTGCTCTTCGTCCCACAGGGCTACAGCCACAAGAAGGCGACGGCCCTCGTCGTCGTCGGACACGGCGGCAACTCCTCGATGTCGCCCGAGCGGGCCAAGAGCGTCGCTGCGTCCTATCTCGAGGCCTACGCAAAGTCCTTCAGCGATGGGATGCAGGCCATCGTCGTCGCCCCCGCGTCGTCGCGTGGTTGGGGGCACATCGGCAACTCGCTGATCTTGTCGACGATCTCGGATGTGCAACGACGCTTCCACATCGATCCTGACCGTGTCTACGTGACCGGACAGTCGATGGGTGGACACATGAGCTTTCGCGCGGCACTGACCATGCCGGATCGCTTCGCTGCCGTTTCTCCGCAGAGCGGTGGCTACGACTACGTCGCAAAGAACGTGATCTCGAACCTGGTCAACGTGCCGGGCTACGTGACTTGGGGCAAGCGCGAGCCCTATGGCATCGACAAGGACAGTCGCAGCAACGCCGCATGGGCCAGGGCCCATGGCCTCGATTGGATCTTCGTGGAGAAGAACGGCGGACACGAGATCTACCAAGACGAGCTGCCGGCCATCGCGAAGTTCTTTGCTGCGCGCCCGCGCGATCTCTACCGCGAGCGCGTCTACCTGCGAGCCTCTGGGTCGATGAAGTTCGAGAAGACTTGGGGTGTGAAGGGTTGGCCCGACCACGTCGTTTACAGCGACAAGCGTCCGCTGCGCTGGAATCTCCGCCACTGGCTCGAGGTCGTACCACGCCCCGATCTGGAGTCACCGATGACCGTGGTCGCGCAGAAGCTCGATGGCAATCGCTTCGAAGTCGTGAGCGACCAGGTCCGCGCCTTGTCGATCTACCTCCACCCGAAGATGGTCGACTTCGAGCGCCCCGTGCGCATTCACGCCAACGGCAAGGAGGTCTTCTCCGCGCGCGTCGAACCCGATCCTGCGCTCATGCTCGAGTTGGTGCGTGAGTTCGACGATCGCGGCCGCATCTTCTGGGCGCGCGTCACGGTGAACGTCGACACGGATAGCGAAGTGAAGCTCGAGCCGGCGGCAGCGCGACATACCGATAAGTAGTCCTGTAGTCGTGTAGTCGTGGTCGACGCGGTCGTGGTCGGCGCGGCCGCGCGGCGGCGCGCTCAGCGGCGCTGCGTCTTCGCCTTGCGACCCAACTGGTCGAGGATCCAAGCGTCGAGCCGGTCCTCGAGGACGGCCTCGTTGATCTGACGATCGAGGTCGCCGAGCAGGGCCACGCGCTCCTTCGGCGGCAGCTCGAGGGTCTCTTCGTAGCGCCCGCTCAGCTGGTAGAGGCAGAGGACGAGGTGCCACTTTTGGTCGGTCTTCGCGGCGAGCTCCGGGTGGCGCAGATAGCCAGGGACACTCTTCGCGAGCCATGGCACAGCGTCACGGAAGTTGCCGAACATCATGCTGAAGTTGGCATTGGACGCCGCGATGCCCGGAACGGCGGTCGCGAGCTCGAGCGCGGTGGTCGTGCGCTCGACGTAGGCCGCCGCAGCGTTGGCGAAGCGCTGCTCCCAGCCCGTCGGCAACGCTGGCACGTGGCCGAGGGCCGCGAGGCGGACACTGAGCCAGGCGGCGGCGCGGCGCGCGCCAGCATCCGACAGGTGCCCGTAGTCGAGGAAGTCACGCGTGTCGGGCAGCAGAGCGCCTTGCTCGTAGAAGGCCTCGTCGAGCACGAGGCAGGGGCGTTCGAGTGTCTCGGCCTCCGCGAGAATGGCGGCACGTACCATGCCGGTTTGGTGCATGGGCACGGTGTCGAGGTCGCGGGCGCGTTCGAAGTGCTCGCGCGCCACGGCCTCGTCGCCGCAAGAGCGCAGGACCATGCCGTAGAGAAAGTGCAGGTCGGCGCGTCCAGGGTGATCCGCGAGCAGGGCCTCGACGCGCGGACGCAGCGTGCGCGCGCGCGCTTCGTCCAAGGGGCGCCAAGCTTCGCGCACGAGCTCGTCGATCTCGGGCAGAGCATCGCCGCTGATCCCCCAAGGCCAAAAACCACCGAGGCCATAGACGGCGACGACGAAGACCAGCGGCACGCCCTTGGCGGCGCACGCTTCGCTCATGCGTTGCATCATGCGGCGCATGCGCTGCGTCAAGAGCTCCGCGTCGGCTGGCTCGACCGGCAGGGCGCCGAAGAGCGGCTTGCCGTTCTCCGCGAAGTCGAGGCGGTCGCGCAGCTCTTTCTGGCGCGCTTCTTCGTCGGCGCTGCGCGAAGTCGGCAGCGTGCGCAAGGCGAGCCGCGCGCGACTCGCGTGCTCACCGACGCGGTCGACGATGTTGGCGGGCAGCAAGGCCTTGCCCGAAAAGATGCGGTTCGCGAACTCGTTCGAGCCAAGAGTGACACAGATGCACGACGGGTCGTAGTCCGCCAAGACGCGGTCGACGAGGCGCACGAGTTCGCGGCTGTCGAGGGCCGGCTTGGCGTAGTCGTGCACGAAGACATTCTCGTGCCCATAGACCGCAGCGAGGCCTGCCTTCATCTGCCGCGCGTAGCTCGCGCAACCATCCTTGTAGGGATAGCCGGCGGTCATGCTCGCGCCGATGAAGAAGACGCGACGCTCGCTCGCCGCGCGCGCGCTGCTGAGAGCGCGGATCGAAGCATGCGGCTCGGGCGCGATGCTCGTCGCCGGCAGCTCATCGGTCGGGTCGTAGGGCAGCAAGTGGGCGAGCAAAACGGTAGCGAAGAAGCCGGAAGCGACACCCATGACGCTGGCCAGCGGGAAGCGCATCAGCGTCGCTCCTCGCGCGCGGCGTCGAGGGCGCGCAGGCAGCGCTCGTGCTCTTCGCGCGCTCGCTTCGCATCGTCGCGGTCTTCGTCCGTGGCGTCACCGCGCGCCGCCCAGGCCTCGAAGACCCGGCGCGCTTCCGCCAAGGCGACCGCGGCTTCGCGGAAGTTGCCGAAGCACATGTAGTACGAGGCAACCGTGCGCTGGAGGACGCCGGCCGCGCGCTCCCGCGATCGCTCGGTCACGGCCGCGGTGATGGTCGACACGGCCTCGTCGAAGGCGCGCTCGTCGATGACCGCTGCACCTTGGGCCGTTTTGACTTGCCCCGCGGGCGCCGGCAGCAGCGCCGCGAGCCGCTCCTTCGCAAGCCAGCGCGCGATGCGGCGATGCCCTTCGATGGTCGGATGGGCGTAGTCGAGGAAGCTCCGACGAACCTCGTCTTGGCTCGCACCCTCGAAGGCCTGGCCAAGGCGCAGCAAGTCGTGGCCGAGCTCACGCGCCAAAGCGTCGAGGCGCGCGATCACCGCGCGTGTGCGATGCAGCGGCGCAAGGTCGAGGTCGAGGGCGTTGTCGAAGGCGACGCGCGCCGGCCCAGGCCGCTCGGTCGCTCGGAGGAAACGCCCGCGCACATGGCGCAGGTCGGCTCGCTCGGGCCAACGAGCGATGGCTCGGTCGAGCGCAGCGAGTGTGAGGCCCGGGACCGCCGTGACGTCGTCGTGCAGGGCCGCGCGGAGATCGAAGGGGAGCTCGAGCGGAGCTGGCCTTTGGACCGGACACCACGGCGCCTGGACACCGTAGCCGTGCGGCGCGAGCGCGAGCAAGAAGCGCACGCCGCGCCGCTCGCAGTCAGCGGCGAGCGCACGCACCGTCGCTTCGAGGCGGCCGAGCATGAGTTCGCGGTCCGCATCGCCGATGGGCAAGCCACGCAGGGCCGGCCGCTCGGGGGCCGCTTCGCGCACGAGGCGGTCGAAGCCCGCGACGTTCGTCGCCGGCGCTTCGAAGGCGGCTCTCGGGTAGAAGTCGCGCGCTTCGATCCACTGCGCGGCCGCTTCGAAGATGCGCCGCGTCGACGCCGCAAAATCGAGCGCCACCTGCACAGCGCCGTCTGGCCGCAAAGCTGCAGTGAGCGGCAGGCGGTTCAAGAACTCGTTCCCCCCCACCACCAACACGATGGCGCTCGGGTCGCCGTACTCGAGGAGCTTGCGCGCGAAGGCAGCGAGCTGCGGGCTGTCGAGCGCGATGCCCCCGTCCGCCCGCACGTGGAGGTCTGGGCGACCAAGACCTGCCTGCAAACCGACACCGAGCAGATTGCCATAGCTGACGCGCCCCTGCGGCTCGTACGGCATGGCGACGGTCTCGGACGCGCCGATGAACCAGATGCGCTCTTCACCTTGCTTGCGTGGGACGAGGGCGACGTTGGAAGGCCAGACGAGCGAGCCAGGGATGGGCGGGACAACGCCGACCTGCGTGAGCTTCGTGAGCGGCGCATCTTCGACGAGGCGCGCGACTGCGTTCGCCGACACGAAGCCCGCGAGCAGCATCAGGGTCGAGACCAAGGGCCAGCGCATCACCGCACGTCCGAGCTGTTGGGGCTATTAGAACTGGAAGTAGATGAAGGGCTGGGCCTCGACCTTCGCGTAAGCGAAGAGACCCAGCAGGAGCGCCAGCACGACGCCAACGACGAAGGCCGGAAGCGCCACGAAGCGCTCCGCGACAAAGGCCTTGAACGAGCGTGGCAAGAAATGCAGCCCGAAGCCGAGCGCGAAGGCAACCCAGACCGAGAGCGGCAAGAGCGGCACGTCGAACCAAGGTGCACCGCCATCCGCAGTGGCGCCATCCGCACCGGCACTGGCACTCGCGGAGAAGAGGCGCGCGAGGACCTGCACGGCGCCGTCGAAGGTCTTGGAACGGAAGAAGACCCACGCGAGGCAGACCATGTGGAAGGTCAAGACAATCGAGAGCACATGGCCAACGCGCCCGCCCATGCGCCCAAGGCCGCGACGATCCCACCAGCGATTGACACCGAGCCAGAGCCCATGCAGGGCACCCCAGATCACGAAGTTCCAAGAAGCGCCGTGCCAAAGCCCACCGAGCAACATGACGAGCGCAAGGTTGATGTAGGTGCGGACGGGCCCCTTGCGGTTGCCGCCGAGCGGCACGTAGAGGTAGTCGCGCAACCACGTCGACAAAGAAATGTGCCAGCGGCGCCAGAAGTCTTGAATGCTGCGAGCCTTGTACGGCGCTTCGAAGTTCTCGTTGATCTCGAAGCCGAGCAGGCGCGCCGAGCCGATCGCGATGTCGCTGTAGCCCGCGAAGTCACCATAGATCTGCAAGGCGTAGGCATAGATGCCGAGCAGCGTCGCGAAGCCGTGCCGCGTGCTTCCATCCGCGAAGACCGAGTCGGCGATGCCGGCGGCCAGGACGTCGGCGATCACGACCTTCTTGAAGAGCCCTTCGAGGATGCGATAGATGCCGCGCTTGAGGTCCTCCGAGCTCAGCGACGGCGCGCGCTCCAGCTGAGGCAAGAAGTCCGCCGCCCGAACGATGGGCCCCGCGACGAGCTGAGGAAAGAACGCGACGAAGAGACCGAACTCGTAGAGGTTGCGCGCGGGCTTCAAGTGACCGCGGTAGATGTCGATCGTGTAGCTCAGCGTCTGAAAGGTGTAGAAGCTGATGCCAACCGGCAGGAGCAAGTCGAAGACGGGGAGCTCCGTCCCGACCAGGGCCTCGACCTCCGAGCGGAAGAAGTTGTAGTACTTGAAGAGGCCGAGGACGCCGAGGTTGCCGACGAGCGACAAGAGCAAGAGCCGCTTGCGCCGGCGTTGCTGGACCTGGTCGCCAGCGTCGAGCCTGCCGATGAGCCCTCCGATCCAATAGTCGAGGAGGGTCGACGCGAGAATCAGGCCGAGGTACTTCCAGCCGACGAGGACGCCGTCGTGTGTCCACACCGCGTAGAAGAACCACGAGGCGAGCATGAGGACGACCATGCGCGCCGGGCGGAGGCGCGCGAGGCTCCAGAACAGCACGAAGACGACGAGAAGAAAGACGCCGTAGTCGGTGCTGAGGAAGCTCATAGCGGCTCTTGACGTTGGCGCTCTTGGCTGGCTCTCTTGCCTGGCTCAGGCACGCTGACTTTTGCCCAGCCCGGCAAAACGAGTCATCGACCCCAACCCACCGTGCAGGCATCGGCCCGCGGAAAAACTGGGGTGGCTAAAGGGACTTGAACCCTCGACCTCCTGAGCCACAGTCAGGCGCTCTAACCAACTGAGCTATAGCCACCACACACAGGTTCCGAGCACCGCGGTGCTCGAAGTTCCAGGGCGCAGGATCTTAGGAAGGCAGCTCCGCGACGCAAGGAACGAGCAGCACGAAAGTCGCGATGATCGCGACTTGACTGCCGCCTCGCGCGCGATACTGTCTTGCCCCTCGTGTGTGGCCGGCTGCTCGCAACCGGACGGCAGCGAACTGCGCAGTGCGCCCTTGTAGCTCAGTTGGTAGAGCAACGGATTCTTAATCCGTGGGTCCTAGGTTCGAGCCCTAGCGGGGGCACCACGCCTGCGACGTCCGGAGGGGTCGTGTCCGATCACCAAGCGGCCGACCTCTCCGGCGTCACACAGGTCCTAGCTCGCAGCGCCTGAGCCGCGCGCGAACACCCGACCTCACCTCACCCACCTCAGCGCCGAGCCGCAAGCACCGGGATCACGAGGCCGTTCGACGCGCCGAAGGGCGTCTGTCCGCAAGCCACCGGGAAGAGCGCCTGGGCGTAGAAGCGGCGGCCCACCAAGCTTTGGTCCTGCCCAAGTCCC
>CALLZN010000382.1 GCA_937858895.1 uncultured bacterium
CCGGGTGGCGGGGCAGCCGGGGGGGGGGGGCGGGGGGGGGCCGCGGCCGCCGGGGCGGAAGCGCACCCGCCACGATCGAGAGCAGAAGCAGAATGCCCGGCACGAGCATGAGCCAGCCGATGCGGGCCTCTGCCGAGGAAGCGAGCCCCCACGACAGCCCGCAGCCGACGATCGCGAAGACGCGCGGCAGCACGCGACCGGCGCTGCGTCGTCGTCGCTCCATCGTCGGCAGGGCCATGGCGTGAAGGAAGGCCATGCCGACGAGCGTGAAGACCGCGGCCGGCAACCACGGCGTGAGCGCCGCGCCGATGCCGCGCGTCACCGGGTGCGCCGCGAGCACGACGAGGGCAGCAGCGCCGGGCAAAGCGCCGAGCCCACCAACGACGGTTACGGCACAAGTGACGGCGATGAGGAACCAAGCAGCGACGATGCAGGACGGAAAACCGACGAGCCCCGGCATAGCGAGCAGGCGCTGCAGGTCGTGGAAAAAGACGTACCACGCTTCACCGAGGGACGACGTCGCAAGACTCGCAGCGCGGTCGACGCGTTCCATGCCGAGCGCATCGACGAAGTTGCTCTCGACGCGGCTCCAACCGCCGAGCTCGCGATCCGCAGCGAGGGCGACGATGGCCGGAAGCGCCAGCAGAGCTAGCCAAAGGCAGACATCGAGGCAGCGCACCAAGTATCGAGATCGAGCCATGCCGCTCCTCCAACGTCGTCCTGCGCCCAACGCCTCAGCGCCGAGTCCCTGTGCCCAGGCTCGCTGACGTCCAGAGACGGCGCATAGCAGCCACGTGAAGCTCAGCCCGGAATCCGGGCGATGCAGTCGATCTCGACGCGCGCACCCTTGGGCAAGGCCGACGCCTCCACCGTCGCACGCGCTGGACGACTGCGCCCGAAGGCGACAGCGTAGCGCTCGTTCACGGCCGCGAAGTCGGCGAGGTCGGCGAGATAGACCGTCGTACGCACAACGTCGTCGAAGCCGCAGCCAGCTGCGGCGAGGACAGCTGCGAGGTTCCTGAGCACTTGGTCGAGTTCGGCCAGCGTACCGCCGTCCACCAACTGCATCGTGGTCGGATCCAAGCCGATCTGACCGGAGCAATAGAGCATCGATGCGCACGCGACAGCTTGGCTGTAGGGGCCGATGGCGGCTGGTGCAGCGTCCGTCGCGATGGGTCGGATTTCGTCGGTCATGTTCGCTTCTGTTCCTGTGTCTGCCTGTGTCTGCTTAGCTCTACCTATCGCTGATCAGCCTCGGCTCGCTTTTTCGTGCATGGCCGCGAGCACAGGGGCGGGCAGCCACGGCCTCGCGTCACCACCGGCGCGCACGATCTCGCGCAAGAGACTCGACGAAGTGAAGCTGTGCTCGGCTCTCGGCATCAAGAAGACGGTGTCCACTTCGGGCGCCATCGTACGGTTGTGGAGCGCCATCGCGCGCTCGTACTCGAAGTCGAGTCCATTGCGGACGCCACGAACGATCGGTCCCAAGCCCTCGCGTCGACACCAATCGACGAGGAGGCCATCGAAGCTGCGCACCTTCACCTGCGCGCCGGGCGTGACGCAGGCTTCGAGCAGCGCGATGCGCTCCTCGACCTCGAAGAGCGAGCGCTTGTCCGAGTTCTTGCCGATCGCGATGACGACGGACCCGAAGAGGTCGAGCGCGCGATCCAAGAGGTCGAGATGACCGTAGGTCGGCGGATCGAAGCTGCCGGGGAAGACCGCGGTCCGCTGCCCCGCGCCCTGCACCGCGCTCATCGCCTGCGAGCTCTCTGTCATGACGGCATCGTATGGCGGCCCGGACCGTCTTGGAAGCGACACCGCAGGTCACTGCGAGACATGCAAGGTCATGAACTCGAGTAGCGACGCGTCGCCTGTCTTCCGCGTACCGGTCGTGAACCTTGCCCTGGCGACGATGGCGGGTCTCGTCCTCGGTGCGCACGGCTCTTGGCTCGGTGCGTCGATCGCGCTTGCGCTCTTTCTCGCCAACGAGTCGTGGCACTACAGGCGCGACTTGCGCGTGCCCCTCTGTGTCCTCGCGTGTGCGTCCTTCTTGGCGCTCGAAATCCCGGTGGCGAGCGCGGCGGCGAGTAGCGAGCTACCGGTGACAGCCGGTCTCGTCCGCATCGACGGCGTCTTGGGCAGCGCCGCTCGCGGGCAGGCGAGCGACGACTTCGGCGTCGTGCGCGACTTCGTCGTCGACCAAATGAGCTACCCGCTATTCTTGAAGGCGTCCGATGCGGCGCGCCTCCCAGCCGGGCGCTGTCGCGTGCGCGGCCTTGCTCACTTCAGCCCGGCCTGCGGGGGCGCGAAGCCGCGGCTCGACGCTTCGGCCGCGACGCTTCGCTACGAACACAGCACCCGGCGCATCGACGATGTTCGGGCCGCGCTGCAGCGGCGTATCCGGGTGAGCTTCGCTGCCGCCTCGGCGCGGGTGCACGGCTTCGTTGCGCGCTTGGTTTTTGGGCGGGGCGAGCTGGAGGACGAGGACTTGCGTGCGCACCGGGTAACCGGACTCGCCCACTTGCTCGCGATCAGCGGCCTGCATGCGGTCTTCGTCGCAAGCCTTCTGCGAGCCCTGCTGTCGATCATCGGCCTGCGCGGCAGGACCGCCTTTGCCTGCCTCGTCGTCGTCCTGGTTGCTTACGCTTGGCTCTGCGAGAACCGGGCTCCCGTCGTGCGGGCCGTCTCGGGCTATCTTCTCTATCGGGCGGCCCACGAACGAGGTCGCGGTACTTCGCTCGCGAGCGTCCTCGCCTTCGCGATCGTGGTCAACTTGCTGCTCTTCGGCGAGAGCATCACTTCGCTGTCGCTGCAGCTGTCCTTCGCCGCGGTCCTGGGCATCGCGCTCATCGGCAGCCTGAAGCTACCGGCCTCGTCGCACGCCGGATCGCGGCGCGACAGCAAGTTGCGCACGAAGCTTGGACGGGGCGTCGCGCGCACGCTGCTGGTCTCGTTCGGCGCTTGGCTCGCGACGGCGCCGCTCGTCCTCGATGCCTTCGGCGCGACCTGCCCCTGGAGCATTGTCTGGACTCCGCTCGCGGCGCCGGGCGTCCTTCTCGTCCTCGCCCTCGCGGGGGTGACGGCGGCAGCTGCCGTCGTCGTGCCCGGCTTGGCCGCGGCAGCGGTCCCGCTGATCGACGTGCTCGGCACTTGGCAACTCGACCTGGTTCGCGCCTTCGCCGATTGGCAGGGACCAGCGTGGATTGCGACCTCGTTTCCGCCCGAGGGCTTGGCCGAAGCCATCCTGGTCTTGGGCGGGACTTTCGCGCTGTTGTCGAAACGTCGGGCCTACTTCATCGGCGGCCTGGTCGCTGCGACCCTGCTCTACTTCTTGCCGACGGGCTCACGACATGCACCGAGCAGCGTCACCATCCACGCGGTCGGTCACGGGCAATGCGTCGAGGCGCTGCTCGAAGGGCGGCGCATCGTCATCGACTGTGGCGACCGCCTCGGTGGCCGCATCGCGAGTCGGCGCCTGCGGGCCTCGCTGCGCAGATCGGGTCGCAACCACATCGACGTCCTCGTGCTCACGCACGGTGATGCCGATCACGTGGCGGCCCTCGCCGAACTCAGCGACTCGGTGCGCATCGGTCTTGCCATCCTGCCCGACGTGCCCAAGCTCGGGAGCGCCTTCCGCACCATCGTCCGCGCGCGGATTCCGCTGCAGCTCGTGTCGCCTGGTGAGCGGCTCGTCGCCGAGGGCCTGACTCTCCATGCGGTCCTCGTCGACGCTGACCTAGCGCCAAGCAACGAAGGAGGCTTGGTCTGCGACCTCCGACTGAGTCCGTCCGCGAGGGTCCTCGTCTTCGGCGACCACGAGGACGCCGGTAGCGCGGCTGCGGCTTCTGCCCTTTCGGGACCGGTCGACGCCATGGTCCTGCCGCACCATGCCTCGATCCCGAGTGGAGCGTCGGGTGCGACCGCCGTGACCCGCCTCCTCGAGAGCTGCGCGCCTCGGCTCACGCTCGCATCGACAGCGACCCGCAGCGCCCTCGACGACCGTTGGTCCTCCGCCGCCCTGCGCCCCCATGCGCCGCTTCGGACTGGCGTCTCTGGAACGATACGCCTCGAGGCGACCACGCAGGGCTTGCGCGTGCTCACGGGTCCGGACCACTGAGTCGTCGCCGCTCTCAGGACACGTTGGGATAAAAAACCGTCGGAGTCGGATCGACTTCTCCTCTCCTGGCAGCCTGGCTCGCACCCACGGCTCCCGAAGTCGACCCAACTCCGAACGATGGAAAAAAGAAGGAGCTAACTCGGGGCTAGCTCCTTCGAAGAACCACGCAGACGAAGCGACGCCGAACGAGGAAATCGCGCGCGGAACCCACCTAACGTTCACCTAATTTGAACCAAGCTTTGGCGAACGCGGTCAGGGGGGCGACAGCGACTGAGAATCTCGCTATTCTGCTCGGCCGTTTTCACGCGAGGATCGTCTGCTGTGTCTTCTATTCCGTTTGCCGCCGTCCCGGAATCCGTCCGGGAGGCGCTCCTCGCGCGTGGGTTCACCGCTCTCACCTCAGTTCAGGAGGCCGTCCTCAGTGACGCTGCTCGTCAGCGCGACCTGAGGATTTCTTCCCAGACTGGCTCGGGCAAGACGGTTGCCTTGGGCTTTGCCGTCGTCGACCTGCTCGAAGCTCCGGCGAGCGCTGGCCAAGCTGGCCCGCGCGTGCTGCTCGTCGCGCCGACCCGCGAGCTCGCCCAGCAAGTCGCGAGCGAGCTGACCTGGCTCTTCGCCAAGCTAGCTTCGGTGAACGTCGTCTGCGTCACGGGCGGCACCGCGCTCGGGCCCGAGCGGCGCGCGCTCAGTCGCTGCGACTCCGTCGTCGTCGGCACGCCTGGCCGGCTCAACGACCACCTGCGAAGTGGCGCGCTCAACCTGTCGTCACTGCGCTGCCTCGTGCTCGACGAAGCGGACCAGATGCTCGACATGGGCTTCCGCGACGACCTCGAGGCGCTCGCCGCAGCCATGCCTGCTGAGCGTCGCACCCACCTGATCTCGGCGACCTTCCCGCGCGCCGTGCTCGAGCTCGCCGAACGCTTCCAAAACGAGCCACACCACGTCGAAGGCACGCGGCTCGGCGTCGCGAATGCCGACATCGAGCATGTCGGCTACATGATCCATGCGAAGCAGCGCTTCGACGCGCTCATCAACACCTTGCTCGAGGCCGCCAACGCGCGCTCGCTCGTCTTCGTGCGCACGCGCAACGAGGCCTCGGAGATCGCCGAGCGCCTCAGCGACGAAGGCTTCGCTGCTTTGCCGATCAGCGGTGACCTCCCGCAAGCGCAGCGCACGCGCACGCTCGATGCGTCCGGGCGGGGGGTGATCCGGACCTTGCCGCCGGGGGATGTCGCTCCTCGTGGACCCGACATCAGGTATGGCGGGGGCGTTTTCCACTTCGGCCCGCCGATGGATGCCGAGACCTACACCCATCGCAGCGGACGAACGGGACGCGCCGGGCAGAAGGGACGTAGCGTCGTCCTCGCTTCGCCCAACCAACGCCGCCGCATCGAAGACATCTTCGCGCGCGCTCGGGTCCGCGTCCAATGGACCGACGCTCCCGGCGCCGATGCTGTTCGGCGAGCCATGCAGCAAAACCTGCAGGCAGCCCTCCTCGAGACCGTCTCGACCAGCGAGCCCGCTGCGACCTCCATGGAGGTGGCGCGTGACCTGCTTGCGACCCACGACGCCGAGCGCGTCGTCGCCGCCCTCATCGAGGCGAGCGCCGTTCAGCCGACCGGTGCTCCTCGCGACTTGGACGCGCCGGCGCCACGGCGCCGCGAGGGTGGGCAACAGCGGGAATACTCCAACTACGATGAGGCGCCACAGCGTGGTGACGCACGCGGCTTCGAGCGCCGGCCTCAAGGTCGCGGCCGCATGGCCGGGCGCGAGCCGATGCTGCGCTTCGACCTGACTTGGGGCGAACGGCATGGGGCCAACCACGCGCGGATTCTCGCCCACCTCTGCCGGCGCGCCGATTGTGATCGCCGCGTCTTCGGCATGATCGACATCGGTCCCTTCCGCAGCAGCTTCGAGGTCGCCGCGTCGTTCGCAGAGACCTTCGCCGAGCGAACGCGGGCGCCTGACCCCCAGGAGCCACGCATCCGGGTCGAGCGCGCCGAGCGGAGTGACCGGGGTGACCGGGGGGGCGAGCGCCACGGCGCAGCGCCACGCAGCGGCTCGGACCACAGGCGCCGCGATGACGAAGCACCGAGGCAGCACCGTGGTGCGTTGAAGCAAGAACGCCCCAAGGCCTTCCAGAAGTCCGTGCGACGTCCGTCGAAGACATCCTTCGGCGCGCCCTCGAAGCTGCGTTCCGGCGCCGGCCAGAAATCCCGACAGGGCAGCCGCCACGCCTGAACGACGCGACGGGGCTTTGCAAACCCGTCGCGAGCTGCCTCAAGCCGCGGAGTAAAGGCGTCCGATCAGGATCCGACCAGGCGACAGCTCGCCGAGGACGGAGTTCCGATGTTCGTGTCCCTCACTTGCCGTGTGCCCGACGTGCCGTGTGAACGGTGCAGGTCGGCGCGCCGCGGGTCCGAGCGCCGCGAAACACGACTGCGTCCCTACGCGACATCGACCTGCATCGGTTCCACCTCGACGCAGACATCGCGGTTTGCAACACGCGTTCGGAGTTTCGCGCATGACGCTTCGCAGTCAACTCATCCTCATCATGCTGGCTTGCTGCATCGTTCCGATGGGCATCGTCTCGTGGATCGTCGACGGCCGGACTGACTCGATGACAAGCAAGACCGTCGAGACCTGCGGCAAGCATCTCGACGAGCAGCTCCGCGACGCGCTGACACACATTCGTGAGAGTTATCAAGAGGTCGTCACGAACAAGCTCGAGTCCATCGGCAGCGAAGTCTCGAACTTCGCTGTCAACCCGAGCGTCCAGCGCGCGCTCTTCGACTTCAAAGAGGCAGTGCGCGCCTTGCGCCGCGAACCCGACGCAGACGGCTCGCAGAAGCGCGCCTTGCAGCAGTTCTACGCGAGCTTCGCTGCTGCCGCCGACAAGCAGGGCGCCACCACGATTGCCCCACACACGTGGCTCGCCAAGCTCGACCCTACGGGCGAAGCCCTGCAGCAACGCTACATCGCGCAGAACCCCCACCCGCTCGGGGAGAAACATCGCTTCGATGGACCGAGTCCCCAGCTCGACGCCTACGACGCCGCACACGCGAACTTCCACCCCTACGCACGCAAGCTCCTCGAGACCTTCGGCTACTACGACGTCTTTCTGGTCGAGCCGGATGAGGGGCGCGTCGTCTATACGACCTTCAAAGAGGTCGACTTCGGCGTCCGACTCAACGATGGGCTGCTCAGCGACAGCGGGCTCAGCGAGGCCTTCCGAAAAGCGAGCGCGGCCGCCCACGGCGCCGTCGTCATGACCGACTACCGAGGCTATGCACCGTCCTACGGCAAGCCAGCAGCCTTCGTCGCGAGCCCGATCCACGATGACGGCAAGCTCGCAGGAGTCGCGATCTTCCAGTTCTCGATCGAAACGATCAGCAAGCTGCTCGCGCCCACCACGGAGGACATGTCCGAAGAGACCATACTCATCGGCAGCGATGGCCTCATGCGCTCGGATTCGCACCTCGCGCCGACGACCCACTCGGTCGTCGCGTCGTGGCGCAACCCGGAGACGAGCAAGATCGACAACGCGGCAACGCAGGCGATGTTCGGGAAGCACGAGACGGGCTACGGCAGCTTCACCGACCAGCGCGGCAAGGAAGTCTTGGCGAGTTGGGCGCCGATCTCGGTCTTCGGCTTGACCTGGGGCATCGACGACGACGTTGACGATCCTTGCGATCTCGGCCCTGCTCTGTGCCTCCCTCGCCTACTTCCTGGCAACGCGCTCGGTCCGCCCCATCCTCAACCTGGCGACCAACCTGAAATCGGTCGCCGAAGGTGAAGCCGATCTCACGCAGCGTCTCGCGGCTGACACGAAGACCGAACTCGGGACGGTCGGCCACTGGTTCAACGTCTTCATGGCTCGCCTCCAGGACATCGTCTCGACGCTCGAACATGAGGCAGGCGCGCTCGGCGGCTCCGCCGACGGCTTGCTCGTGACGGCTACCCAGCAAAGCAGCTCGGCCGAACAGACGAAGGCCCAGGCTTCACAAGTCGCAGCCGCCGCCGAAGAGATGTCGATCAACCTTCGCGGAGTCGGGGACGCGAGCGAGCGCATGAGCTCGAGCATCCGCAGCGTCGCGGCCGCCGTCGAGGAGATGACGACGAGCATCGCCGACGTCGCTGGGAGCGCCAGCAAGGCCGCTGCAGTCGCCGATTCGGCGGCTGACCTCGTGCGCGAGAACAACGATCGCATCTCGAAGCTCGGCTTGGCCGCCGACGAGATCGGCCGCGTGATCGAGGCCATCCAAGACATCGCCGAGCAAACCAACTTGCTTGCCCTCAACGCGACGATCGAGGCCGCACGCGCTGGCGACGCAGGCAAGGGCTTCTCCGTCGTCGCGGGCGAAGTCAAGGAACTCGCGCGCCAAACCGCCGAGGCGACCGAAGACATCCGACGTCGCATCGAGGGCATCCAGAACTCGACGGGATCGGCGATCGAAGGCACAGCGCGCATCGCCGACATCATCGTGGCCGTCAACGAAGCGTCGCGCGCGATCGCCCGCTCGGTCGCCGAGCAACAATCCGCGACCCAGGACATCTCGAACAACATCTCATCGACGTCGCAGCAGGTCGACACCGTCGTTCGCAACGTCCAGGAGAGCGCCTTCGCGAGCCGTGAGATCACCGAGAGCATCGCGCGCGTCGACGCGATCTGCAGTCAGTCGGTCGCAGCGAGCTCCGGCACGCGGGCGGCCGGCCAACGCGTGCACGGCATCGCCCAGGAGCTGACCCAGCACCTCGCCAACTTCAAGGTCTCCTGAGCCAAGTCGCTCCAGCCATGGATCCCAACGAACTGGATGACGTCGTCGCGGAGTTCGTCGTCGAATCGAAGGAGCACCTCGACGACGTCGAGACCAAGCTCTTGCGCATCGAGCAGAAGGGCGAGGACATTGATTCCGACCTGGTCAACGAAGTCTTCCGTGCGATTCACTCGGTCAAGGGGGCCGCGGGCTTCCTCGGCTTCAAGACCCTCGGCGACCTCGCCCACGCGCTCGAGAGCGTGCTCGACCGCATTCGGCAACGCGACCTCGTGCCGCAACGCTGCGTCGTCGAAGCCCTGCTCGAAGGTACCGACCGCCTCGTGCAGTTGCTCGGCGCCATCGATGCGTCGAACGGCGAAGACGTGAGCAAAGAGATCGCGCGGCTGCAGAGCGTGCTTTGCGCGGATCCGGAGGCGGACATCCTCGAAGACTTCGACAAGGCCAAGGACTTGCTCGCGACCATCGACGAGCACGAACGCGAAGGGCGCAATGCGTGGACCATCTCGATCCCCGTCCAGGCTTGCTGCCTCGCGACCGATCGTGAGCCCGAAGGCTTCTTCCGCCACTTGCGCAAGCACGGCGACATCCTCGACGGCGAAGATGAGATCCGGTTCTTCCTCGCGAAGTCCGAACCTTCGCTCGAAGAGATCCGCATCCTCTTCGCAACCGACCTGCCGATCGACGACCTCTGCTCGACCCTTGGGATCGACGAGGATTGCCTCGTTCCGGCCTTCAACTCCTTCGAGCCGTTGCGCTTGCTGCCATCGGCGGGTCGCCGGCGCCGGACCAAGTCCCTGCAACGAACGGCACAGCGCTCGACACGCAGAGCGCCGCGCGGCAAGGGCCACCAAGGAGCGAGGCCGCCAGCGCTTCGCCCCCGCCGCGCAAGGACACGAGCGAGTCGAGCGTCCGCGTCAACGTCGCCTTGCTCGACAGCCTCATGAACTACTCGGGCGAGCTCGTGCTCGCGCGCAATCAGCTCTTGCAGGCGCTGGCGAGCAACAACAAGACAGCGTCCGACCGCATCGCGAGCCGTATCAACATCGTCACGTCCGAACTGCAAGAAGCCGTCATGCACACGCGCTTGCAGCCGATCGGCAACGTCTTCGCCAAGTTCACGCGCGTCGTGCGCGACCTCGCCAAAAAGCTCGGCAAAGAGTGCAACCTCGAGATCGAAGGCAGCGACGTCGACCTCGACCGCAAGATCATCCAAGCCATCGGCGACCCGCTGACCCACTTGGTGCGCAACGCCGTCGACCACGGCATCGAGAAGCCACAGGTACGCAGCGCGGCTGGCAAGGCGCCCCAGGGCAAGATCCGCCTCATCGCCAAGCACCAAGGCGGCACGGTCCAAGTCATCATCACCGACGACGGCGGCGGCATCGACAGCGCCAAGCTGCGCGAGAAGGCGATCGAAAAGGGCATTCTGCGGCGCCCGGATGCCGAACGGCTCAGCGAACGCGACGCCTGCCGCCTCATCTTCCACCCCGGCTTCTCGACCGCGGAGGCCGTGACCGAGGTCAGCGGGCGTGGAGTCGGCATGGACGTCGTCAAGTCCAACATCGAGAAGCTCGGCGGGACCATCGAGATCGAGAGCGAGGTCGGCCGCGGCACGACGATCACGGTCATGATCCCGCTGACGCTCGCGATCCTCGCTTCGATGGTCGTGACCTGCGGCGGCAACCGCTACGTTATCCCACAGTCTTCGATCCTCGAGATCGTGCGAGCGCGCGTCGGCCAAACGAGCACGCGCATCGAAGCCATCCAGGGGCATGAGGTGCTGCGTCTGCGCGGTCAGCTCGTGCCCCTCGTGCGCCTCTCGTCCATCCTCGGTATCGAACCCGTTGGCCACGCCGACACGGACTCCGTCGTCGTCGTCGAGTCGGGCCTGCTGCGCTTCGGCATCGCGGTCGATGATGTCGTCGACGCCGAAGAGATCGTCGTCAAGCCGCTCGGCAAGCACCTCAAAGAGCGCAAGGAGTACGCCGGCGCGACCATCCTCGGCGACGGCAAGATCGGCCTCATCCTCGACCTCATCGGCATCGCGACGCAGAGCGAGCTGTCGGCGACCGAGGACGCCATCCGCAAGGCCGAGCAGCTCGCGACGCAGCTCGACGACAAGGCGAGTCAGCTCGAGATGACCGACATCGTGCTCTTCCGCACCAAGGAAGGTGAGCAGTTCGCGATCTACCTCGGTCAAGTGGCCCGCATCGCCCGCGTCAACGCTCGTGAGCTCCATGAATTTGCGGACACGCTGAGCATGAACTGGGAAGGCACGATGATCCCGGTCATCGATGTCAACGTTGCGATCTGCGACGGCACGGCGTCCCACGACGCCACGCGCCTCGGCTACGTCCTCATCCACGAACGCTCGTGCGGGAACGTCGCCCTCTTCGTCGACGAGCTCATCGACATCCGCCGCGAGGCGATCGAACTCGGGAAAGACGCACTGGCGCGCCATGGCGTCTGCGGGGTCTTCCTCGCCGACGACCGGCCTACCAGGCTCCTCGAAATCGATGGCATCGTCGAGGCGACGCTACCCGACTACTGGACACGCAGCGTCACGACGTTGCAGCAAGACCAGGCCGCGGGTCCCATCCGCATTCTCTTTGCCGAAGACTCGGCCTTCTTCCGCAACCTCCTCGTCGGTGCCCTCGAAACCGAGGGCTTCGACGTCGTCCAAGCCGAGGACGGAGAGGAGGCCTGGCGCAGCTTCGAGGCGGCGAGCAACAGCTTCGACGTCATCGTGACCGACATCGAGATGCCGCATTGCGATGGCCTCGAACTGACGCGCCGCATCCGCAAGCACGCGGTTGGCGCGCGCATTCCCATCATCGCGCTGACCTCGCTCGCGAGCGAAGACGCGCGCCAACGCGGCATCGCCGCCGGCGTCGACGAGTACCAGATCAAGCTCGAGAAACAGAAGCTCCTCGAGGCGATACGCAGCTATGCGAAAGCAGGTCGCGCATGACCATGAATACAGCAGGCCTCGAAGAAGTCGTCGTCGTAGGCGTCGGCACCACGAGCCTCGGCCTCCCCTTGGACCGAGTGCACGAGATCACGCGTCCTTTGGAACGTACGCCCGTGCCGCGCGGCGGCGACCATATCCTCGGCGTCGTCAACCTTCGCGGCGACATCGTCACCCTCCTCGACCTCGGGATGATCCTCTTCAACCGGGCGTGCACGGATGAGAAGTCGGGCCGCACGGTCATCGTCCAGGACGACGAAGAGCGCATCGGGCTCAGGATCGACCGAGTCGGCGACGTCGTCGAGCTGCCTCTGACGTCGATCGAGCGCCTTCCGACCCATGTCCCGGACGACGAAGCGCGCTTCTTCCGCGGCGTCGTCCAGCGCGAAGATGGTCTCTTGCTCATCGTCGACGTGGCGGCCGTGCTCGCGCTCGCCTCATGAAGCCCACGCTCGTCCTCGCTGCTCCCGACGGTAGCCTGCGCGAGCGGCTGGTCGCTCTCCTGAGCGCCCACGACGTGAACGTCGTCACGACCGCCTCCCAGCTCCGGACGTGCCTGATGAAGGTCCGCGGCTACACGCCCGACTTCTGCCTCATCGACGCGTCCCTGCTCGACGAGGGCGTGATCCCCGACGAACTGACGACGCAAACGCGCTGGGTCAGCTTCGGTGACGGCGCACTGCCACGGCGCGTGCCTCGCTCGGCGCACCCTACGCTGCAGCTCTCCGTCCTTCAGGACAACGCGGCCCTGATCGAAGCGCTTGGCTCGGCCCTTGACCTAGCCGTCACGAGAGCCAAGGAAGAAGTCGCTACCTGCTCTGCCGCCAGCCGTTCGCACTGCTTACCGACGCAGATCCTCGCGCTCGGCATCGGCGTCTCGACCGGCGGCCCCCAGGCCTTGCGTGAAGTCCTCGGCTCGCTGCCGTCCGACTTCCCGGTCCCCATCCTCGTCGCCCAGCACATCCCGGAGAAGTTCTCGACCTCGCTCGCGACGAGCCTCGACCAAGTCTGCCCTTTGCACGTCGTCGAGGCCCAGCACGACGATGTCGTGCGAGCGGGTCGCGTCTATCTCGCCCCAGGTGGACGACAGATGCGCGTCATCGGTGATCCCGAAACGGCTCGTATCGCGATTGGAGACGACATCCCGGCCAATGCCTGTCGACCGAGCGTCAATGTTCTCTTCCGCTCGCTGCTCGCGGTCTTTGACCGCCACTTCTGCGCCGTCGTGATGACCGGGATGGGCGACGACGGCCTCGATGCCTGCGTCGAGGTCCACCGCGCGGGAGGCTACATCATCGCCCAGGAAGCCAGCACCTGTACGGTCTACGGCATGCCACGAGCCATCGTGGAGAACGGCATCGCAAGTCAAATCGTCGGCTTGACGCAGCTTGCCGACGCCATCCGCGAATCGGTGCGCTGAAGGCCTATCACCATGCCCCCTATCGAAGCCAACGAAGCCCGCATGGTGACCGAACTCGTCCGCTCGCTCTGCGGCGTCGAGCTCGGTCCGACGAAGGGCTACTTGATCGAGTCTCGCCTCGCGTCCTTGCTGAGCGAGTATGGACTCGATGGCTACGAGGCGCTCTGTCATCGAGCCCGTCAAATCGCCGAACACAGCCTGCGGACCGCCATCGTCGACCGCATCACGACGCACGAGACGCTCTTCTTTCGGGACAAGACGACCTTCGACGCGCTGCAATACAAGGTCCTGCCTGCGATCTTCGACGAAAAGGCCAGCGCCGGCTCACGGCACTTGCGGGTGTGGTCGGCCGCTTGCAGCACGGGTCAAGAGCCTTACAGCGTGGCTATGATCCTGCTCGAGCTCCTGGGTCCGAGCGCAAACTCCTGGAACATCGAGATCGTCGCGACCGACATCAGCGAACCCGCGGTCCAGAAGGCCAGTAGCGGCCGTTTCCAGAGCCACGAACTGACGCGCTCCAGCATTCAAGGCTTGGTCGAGCGCTACTCCGACGCCTGCGACGATGGCCGCCAGATGCGGAAGGCGCTCCGCGACATGTGCCGCTTCCAGGTCTTGGACCTGCAGCGTGACTTCTCGCTGCTCGGGAGCTTCGACCTCATCCTCTGTCGCAACGTGTTGATCTACTTCGACGCGGCTCTGCGCAAAGACATCCTCTATCGCATTGCGCAGCGACTGCTGCCAACAGGGCGCTTCTTCGTCGGCTCGACGGAGAACCTCCTCGACTGCTCGAACCTCTTCAGCCGCGAGGAGCACTGCGGCGCGTCGGTCCATCGCCTGGCATCGCTAGGCGCAACACCGCGCTGAGACCGGGCTAGTCCGTCTTCAGTTGATCGCAGCACTGGTCGATAAGAGCGCTGGAGTAGCAAGGAGTCGCGTAGTGAAGATACTCGTCGTCGATGATTCAAAGGCCATGCGCAAGATCGTCATTCGGACGCTGCGCCAGGCGGGCTTCGGGGACCACGATTGCATCGAGGCCGAGAACGGCGCCGTCGCGCTCGATCTCATCGGGAAGGAAAATCCTCAGCTCGTCCTCTGCGACTGGAACATGCCGGAGATGAACGGCGAAGACTGCTGCAAGCAGGCACGCAGCGCCGGCTTTACGGGCGTCTTCGGCTTCATCACAACGGAAGGCACACCGGCGATGCGCCAACGTGCCAACGAGGCCGGAGCCAATTTCTTGTTGGCCAAACCCTTCACCGCCGAAGAACTCGAACGTGTCCTCAATGTGCACGTAGGCTGATCATGTCGACAACACTCCCGAAGCCAGCAGAGATCGCCAAGCTGCTCAGCTCGCTGCTCGGCTCCAACATCAGCTTGCAGCCGGCTGCGGATCGTTCTTCGACCTGCACCGACGGCTTTGCGAGTCTCTGCCACGATGACAATCGTGCGCCAGTGCTCGCCTTCGTCGCCAATGCTCGGGCGGGTGCCTACATGGGCGGCAAACTCATGATGCTGCCCGAGGGTCGGCTCGAAGAAGCCGCGGCATCGGGTGAACTCGATGAGGTTCTCATCGAAGCGCTGAGCGAGGTCTTCAACAACCTCACGGTGCCCTTCAACGCCATCGCTGACAACCCGCACATCGCCTCGGAGCCAGCGGAGCCCGTTCAGGCCGTGGCCGCGCGCGCGCCCTGGATCGCGAAGCCGAGCCAAGTGCTCGAGTTGAAGGCCGACTTGCTCGGCGGCGACGGCCGCCTCGTCGTCCTCGTGAAGTAGCGCACGAAGTAGCGTCGATTGCCCGGGGACTACCGGTCCTTGCCGTCTCCGTTACCGGCCCTTTTCTGATCACGCTCCCAGGCGTCGAGGCGTTCGAGCTCCATGCGCAAGCGGAGCGAACCGAGCTCGTCATCGAAGACATCGACGAAGCGCACGCCCTTGGGCGGCGTCAGCACGAAGCGCGACTTCTGCAGCGGAGCCGCGAAGTCGACGTCACGCACATGGACCGCGTAGAGTTCACTGCCGGCTTGGAACTGGAGCATGCGCACGAGGAGGCGTGTCTTCTTCGAGAAGAAGAGCTGCACTTCGTCCGGCCGCTCGCGCGGCACGTCGCCGACGTCGGCCGCTCCCGCGCCGCGTAGCTTGCCGCGCAAAGCCATGCAGGCCTGACCATCGATCTCGACGTCTTCGCCGGGCTCGAGGGCGTAGGCTCTCGAGAGCCCACGCACGAGGTCGGCGCCAACGACAGCCGAAGGAGTTGGGTCGCCTTGGATCGGCAACGCGCCGGCAGTGCCGAGGACCCGCGCCGCCTTGTCGAGGCGCTCCATCGTCGCGCGATCGATGCTGAGCCAACGCTCGCCAGTCAGCTCGCTTGCTTGGTGAATCTTGATCCCGTCAGGCGACCGGACCTTTTCGGTGCGCAGCGAGCCCTGCGCCGTCGTCAGGTCCACGTCGAGGCGTGACCAGCGCAGCGGCTTGCCCGCGCCTGTGGCCTGCTCGTCGGCCGAGGCTCCACGCTGGTCGGCGTCCTCTTCGAGGGATTCCAAGCGCAGCAGCGCCTTCATCGTCAGGGCATTGCCGCCCTGTGGATCGGGAATGTTGCCACGGAAGGTCAACAGGATGCGCAGGCTCTTGGTTGGCGTCGCCTGCTTCTCGAGCTCGGCGAGAAAGCGCGCGAGCGCGTCGTCCTTGGCGCTCGCAGGGACGTCTTGCACCTGGGCGCGATTGGGTACCAAGAACCCCGCGAGACTCAGCGCGAGGAAGACCCGCGTTGTGATCGACATTTTTTCCACTTCTCTGCCACCTCCGTTTGTCGTGGTCACGATAACACCGGGTAGCTGGCGCAGACCATTCACGAAGCAGCGAAGCTTCGGGTTAGAATCAGGGCTGCCCCAGCCAGTCCTCCTTGCGAAGAGACCCTGTCGGCGCTTCGCAGTCGAAGAGGTCCCCTATGTCAAT
>CALLZN010000383.1 GCA_937858895.1 uncultured bacterium
CCTCGATCATCGGTGGCCGCAGGCTTCCACAAGCGACGATCGAGATACGGCCAGAGGCGCGTTCGACGAGCCCGGCGAGTGGCATGCGCCGCTCCGCGAAGGACAGGGACGACGGTCCGCCAGCCGTGAGCAGGCGCGCGAAGCCGCAGTCGACGAGCCGTTCCAGTGCCGCGTCGCGTTGCCCGTCCGGGATGACGTCGAAGGCTCGATGGAAGACGAGGTTCGCCTGCGCTGCAGACGTGCGGATGCGTGCGTGGACGGCGTCGTGGGGGGAGAGCGCCGCGTCGAGGAAGCCGCACACGATGTCTCCTGCACCCGCCTCGACGAGCATGGCCAAGTCGCGGTCGATGCCCTCGCGATCGTCCGCCGTCACAACGAAGGTCCCAGGCCGCGGCCGCAACATGGCGACGACGCGCGGCGCGGCACCAGAACGCGCGGCGAGCGCGTGGGCGAGCAACGGCGCTTCGGGCGTCAATCCATCGTCGTCGAGGCGCGCGCAGACTTCGATGCGATCCGCCCCCAAGCGGAGCGCCGCATCGAAGTCGACCACGTCGTCGACGCAGAGCTCCAGCAAGGCTCGCTCACTGCCACGCGGCCTCGCCGTGCCGGCGCTCACAGCCGTGCCCACCACGAAGGGAAGTGCCGCGCGATGTAGGTGCAGCAGAGAACCAGCAAAACAACCGAGATCACGACCATCGCGCCGAGCCACAAGCGCGCCAGCATGCCCGTCGGCCGATCACCGCCGAGGTAGCGCTTCTTGGCCTGGAGGATCGTGAAACCGATGTAGGCAGCCGGCAAGAAGAGCATGCAGATCACGTTGGCCGGCACCGCGAGGTAGACGCCCATGTCCTTCCAAAGCAGCGGGCCGAAAACACCCGGCGTCGGCAACAAAGTCGCCAACAAGTGGCGCTTGCTGCCCAGTCGCCAGCCGAAGAGCTCCGAGCACGCGAAGCCCGAGCAGACCATGTGCAGCGTGATCGAGCTCAGCGCCATGCCGATGAAGCCGAGGTCGAGGGCGACGCGCGCGAAACTCCGTCCCGCGATCCCCTCCAAGGCCTTTGCCGCGTCGAGCGGCGCGAGGCTCTTGCCGACCTCGAAGGCGTTCTCGTGCAGGGTCGTCGCCGTCGCGATGATCATCAGGCTCGTCGCGAGCACATAGGGCAGCAGCATGCCGAAGAGGAGGTCGTGGATGGCGAGCCGACGATGCGCTCTTCCCCAACCGCGCGCGAGCAGGCTGTAGGGATAGAGGAAGACCATGTTGACGCCAACAGCCGCGCTGAGGCCGCTGAGCACGAGCTCCCAGCCTTCGATGCGTGAGCCATCGCGAGCGACGTGCGTGCCCGGGATCTCGAACGAGAAGAAGCCACGCAACACAGCAGCGAAGTCGATGCGCGCGCGCTCGAGCACGACGACCGACGCGAAGCAAAGCACGATGAGCCAGACTGTGACGCGCAGCAGCCGCTCGTAGAGGCGCAAGGCTCGCCGCGAATGCGCATAGGCAAGGCTCGTGAGCACGCTCACAACGAGCAAAGGGAAGGCGAGGGGCCAGGGCTCGGTCGCTTCGTCCGCGCGGCCGGCAGCGAGGTCGACGAGGTCGGCGAGACTTGCCGAGGCGAGGCTGTACTGCGGGAAGTGCCAGATGATCGACGCGAAGAGAGCGCCGAGCGCCCAAGCGAGCGCGAGGCCCTTGGACGCGTGCGTCCGCATCGCAAGGTATGGCCGCTCGCCCGTCGACAAGGTCTGCCACGAGACGGCGGCCAGCATGACGACACCGAGTAGCATGGCGACCGGCGCGAGCCAGAGCAGGCGATAGCCGAAAACGGCGCCCGCGAAGAGCGCGCTCGCCGCCGTCCCGCCGCCGAGCGTCATCGCGCTCTGCAAGTAGCCAGGGCCACCGAGGGCCATGTAGCCGAGGAAGCGCCGCAGCGGTGGTCGCGCGTCGAGGTCGCGCAGGCGCGCTTCTTCGCGCGCGATGTCGTCATCGCTCGGCGCCGAGCCGAGGCGCAGCCCCGAGCGCAGCTCGCCGAGTGCAGGGTCTGCCGGTCGCTGATCGTCGCGATGCTGGTGCGGGGTCAAGGTGGCGCGACCTTAGCCGCACGTGGTTGCGCGCGCGAGGGTCGCTGCTCGCGACGCTTCCGTACGTGCAGGCCGCTCAGCGGTACTCGACGAGCTTGGTCCCTTGCACGACCTGCAGCGAGGCCAGGAAGTCGAGCAACATGGCCTGCTGGTCCTTGCTGAGTTCGCGGAAGGCACGGCGTGTGTCCTCGGCTTCACCACCATGCATCTCGATCGCCTCGCGGATCGTCGTCGCACGGCCGTGGTGCAAGTAGGGCGCCTCGCTCGCGAAGCCCCAGAGCTTGCGCGTCAAGAAGAGCCCTGTCGCAACGCCCGCTTGCTGCAGCTTCTCGTTGTTGCAGAGCGGCCCGAGGTCGTGGCGCTTGAAGTCCGAGTAGACCGGCACACGCACGCTGCCGTCGTTCTCGCGCGGCAAGCGCGGCGCTTCGCCGAAGCGCGTGAGGTCGACCGCGACCGCGAAGGGTACGTCCTTCGGCTGGAGGTTGCCCTTCGGGTTGAAGGGACCTGGCTCGGTGAAGACCGGGTTGTCGAGCACGAGCTCGGGCACGTGGCAGCGCGTGCAGTCGATGGCCGCGAAGATGCGTTCGCCGGCCTCGATCGCGGCGCGCTGCGACGGGCTCGTCGGCAAGACGCGACCCGGCACGGCGAGGGCTGCCTGGTAGAGCGTCATGGCCGTCACGTCGCCTTCGAGCAACTCGTCGTGGTGGCCGTCACCGTCGTGGTCACCGGGGCCGAAGCGCTCGCGCGACTGCATGCCGTGGTGGTGGTTGAGCGCGTTGTTCGTGAACTCGCGCAGCGAGGCCACGACGCCCTTCTGGTGGAAGGGCTTGATCACGAGGTCGGGATCGATGCCTTCGACCCCGTGGGCGTCGACCTTGCCCCTCGCGTCGATCACGAGCTTGCCGAACGAGATGCCCTTGGAGCGCAGGGCGACGGTGACTTCGCGTTGCTCGCGCTTCGCGGTCGCGATGCCCTCGTCGCGCTGCCGCAGGAGGTCGGAGCTGAGCTCGCGGGCGAGCAGCTCGACGAAGCCAGCGCCCCACATGCCGAGCGTGTTGCGCTCGTTGCCGACGTTGTCGAGGTCGAGGTCCTTGAAGCCGTCGCCCGCTTGACGGTCGAAGCCCACGTGCGGATGCGCCTGGGCCAACACGAAGACGTTGGCGACGTTGTCGCCGCCGCCGCCGCTTCTCGGCTGGTTGTGGCAACCCATGCACGAGTTCGCGTCAGGACCCGAGATGCGGTTGAAGCTCTCGAAGCCCAGGCGCTCATCGCGCGCGGCGCCCGTACCGGTGGCCTTCGGGCGGCCGGCGCCATCGAGGTGGTTGAAGTCACCGTCGAAGAGGCGCTTGCCGTGCACGAGCAGTCGGTCGATGAGGTCGTCGGGCGTCGGCGCGCTCGCGAAGACCTCGAGCCCCATGTGATCCTCGACGACCGGTCGATCGCCGATCGCGCGCGACTCGGGACCGATGACGACGAGGTCCTTGCTGTCCTCGGGCAGGACCTGCAGCGTCTTCAAGAACTCGACGATGGCCAGGCGATCGCTCTCACGCATCGCCAGGTAGGCGTCCCGCGCAGCCTTGCCCTCGCCGTCGTGCATGCGAATCGCTTCGTCGAGGGTCGTCGCGCGGCAGTGGTGCAACCACGGACCTTAGTTGGCGACGCCCCAGATTCGCGGCGTCAAGAAGACGCTCGTCGGCACACCGGCCTGCACGACGCGCTCGTCATTGAGCATGGGCCCCATGTCGTGACGCTTGAGGTCACTGTAGAGCGGCAGGCGCACGCTGCCGTCCGCTTCGCGCGCAAGCTTGGGACCGCTGCCGACCTCGAGGAGGTCGACCTGCACTTCGCGCCACGCGTCCCCTTGGCGGAGGTTGCCTTGTGGGTTGAAGGGACCCGGTTCGACGAAGACCGAGGAACGGATCTGGAGTTCGGGTGTGTGGCAGCTCGCGCAGCCGATGCTCGTGAACTGCGCTTCGCCTCGCGTTGCGGCCTCGCGCGCCGCGCCGCGCTCGCCCGGCAGCACGCGCCCGGGCACAGGCAGCGTCGCCTGGAAGAGCGTCAGCGCCGTGACGTCGCCGTCGAGCAGCTCGTTCTTGACGCCGTCACCATCGGGATCGCTGTCGATGCCGAAGCGCTCGGTGCTCTGCATGCCGTGGTGGTGGTTGAGCGCGTTGTTCGTGAAGACGCGCAGCGAAGGCACCACGCCCTTCTGGTGGAAGGGCTTGACGATGAGGTCCTGGTCGACGCCCTCGACGCCCGAAAGGTCGAAACTGCCGTCAGCGCGCGCCGTGACCTTGCCGAAGGAGATGCCCTTGGCGACGAGTGGCTTGGTTACGGCACGCCGCGTTGCGAGCGCCTCGTCCCGCGCCGCGTCGCGGGTCGCCTGCAAGGCGACCGACATCTCACGGGCAGCGAGCTCGACGAAGCCCGCGCCGAACATGCCGATGGTATTGCGCTCGTTACCGACGTCGCGCAGACCGTGGTCCGCGAAGCGATCGCCTTCCCCACCGTCGAAGTTCAAGTGAGGGAAGTCCTGCGCCAGCACGAAGACGTTCGCGACGTTGTCGCCCGCGCCGCCAACGAAGGGCTTGTTGTGGCAGGCCACGCAGGAGCCGGCATCGGGACCCGAGAGGCGGTTGAAGTTCTGCGGAGCTGCGCGGCGCATACGCGACCCACCGGTGCCCGTGGTCGCGGGCCGGCCGGCCCCGTCGTGGTCGTTGAAGCTCGCGAGGAAGAGCCGCCGTCCATGATCGAGCGCGGCGACGATGTCGACGCGACCATTGATCAAGTCGTCGTGACGCAAGCGCAGGCCGACCGCCGGTCCTTCGCCCACCGGGATGGCTTCGGCGCCACCGCCCGAACCACCGCAGGCAGCGAGGAAGGCGACGGCGAGGACGGCAACACGGGTGAGAGCAAAACGGGTGAGAGCGAGAGACCGTGGCATGGACTTGGTCGCGCAGCGGGTCTTCGAAGGCAGCACTTGGGTCGACATTGTGGATCCTCACGCGGAATCGGGCAGCCTGGTCGGACGCAGCGGACGCGTACAGGGCTCGCCATGCATGGTACCACAGAGCGGGCGCCGAGCGGAAAGCTCTGAGCTCGACACGTGGTCGCGACGATGGCGCCAGGCTTCGAAGACAAGAAGGCCGGGGAGCCCATCATCTGTCAAAGCTGTGACAGCGATCTCGCAGCCTATCGAGCGGCGACGATAGGCGCCCGCTTCAGCGGCGCGGCAAGAGCCGCCGCGCGAGCCGCGCGACCAAGGTGCGTGGTGAAGCCCATGCGGCCGCGGCGATGCCCCGGATCGCAGAGGCCACGCGACCCTCGGCGAGGTCGAGCTTGGCGAGGCCGAGCCTCGCCACCGCCAAGCGATGTGCGAGTTCGCGGCGGTAGGCCATCGCGACGGCCGCGTCACGCGGACCGTGGGCAAGAACATCGCGATACAGGCGAAGCGTCGCCTCCAGGTAGACGCGCTGCTCCGGTGGGTAGGCGAGCGTCAGGCGGTTCGCCGGATCGTCTTCGACCCCGATCGCCACGCCGCCGCTTGCGACCGCGCACATCGAGCGACCGATGCCGGCCTTCAAAAAGAAGTGCGTGTCTTCGCGCGTCCGCAAGGCCTCGTCGAGGCCGCCGACTTCTTCGTACAGGCGGCGCCTGAAGACGCTGCACTGAAGCTTCATCGGTTGGCGCTGCGCGAGCACCCAGGCCGTGGCGTCCGCTTCCAGACGGGTCGCGCCGTCGATGCGGAAGCCGCTCTTCGACCAGAGCGACGACGCTTGACTGTCGCTTTGGCCTGCGCCGTCCTCGAAGCGCGCGTCAGCGAAGTAGAAGTCAGCGCCGCCCTGCGTCGCCTCGATGGCCGCTGCCATGGACTCGAGGTGGTCGGGGGCCCAGCTGTCGTCCGAATCGAGGAAGGCGATCCACTCGCCCTGACTGGTCGCGACGCCATGGTTGCGGGCGGCGCTGCAGCCGCGGTTGCTCTGTTGAACGACGCGGATGCGGTCGCCGAAGGCCGCGAGGACCTGCGCCGTTCGGTCGGTGGAGCCGTCGTCGACGACGATGACCTCGCTCGCAGGGAGGCTTTGGCTGAGCGCGCTCTCGATGGCCCGGCCGACGAGGTCGGCCCGGTTGTAGGTCGGAATGACCACACTGAAGGCCGGAGCGGCAGCCACGAGTACCATGAGAGCACTCTTCGCCCAAGCACGGGCTCGCGCTTGACCTCAACCTGTCGGCGATCGGCCTCCGAAAGCTGGGGGATATGAGCTCCGACAACAGCAGCGCCGGGACCGGCCGCATGCTCCTGCGCGGAGCCTCGGTGAGGGTCGCCGCGAACTTCGCGCAGATGGCCGTGGCCCTTGGGCTCACGCCCTTCATCCTCGCGGCGCTCGGCGACCACCACTATGGCCTCTGGGTCGTCGTGAGCGCCTTGC
Source organism: uncultured bacterium (assembly GCA_937858895.1). Taxonomy (GTDB): domain Bacteria; phylum Planctomycetota; class UBA1135; order UBA1135; genus JACKHW01. The sequence goes on from CALLZN010000383.1 coordinate 6,507, forward strand.
TCGGCTTCTACGGCATCCTCGACCTCGGTGTCTCGTCGGCGGTAGCGCGCTTCACGTCGCGGGCGATGGCGCGCGACGACGAAACAGAGTTCCGTAGCTACTTTGCGACGAGCTTCTGGCTCCTCGTCGGCCTCGGTGCCCTCGTCTTGCTGCTGACGACAGGTTTCGCGCTGCTCGCGGTCGGGGCGATCGCGAAGCCCGCAGACGAAGACATCGTCTTCGGCATCGTCATGATCCTCGGGTCGTCGCTCGCGATCCTCTTCCCGGGGCGGGCCTTCACCGGGCTCTTGGCCGCACACCTGCGCTACGACCTCGTGAGTCTGATGCAGATCGTCTGTGTCCTCGCGCGCCTGCCCTTGGTCGTGCTGGTCTTCTGGCTCGGCGGCCGCCTCCTCGCGCTGGCCTTGACCTTTGCAGGCTTGCAGTTCGTGGAGAGCGCGGGCGTGGCCTTCTTTGCGTTTCGCGTCCACCGCGGGCTCACCCTCCGCGTGACTTCCTTCAGTCGAGAGCGCGCGCGAGAGATCGTCGGCTATGGCTACCACACCTTGGTCGCGCAGATCGCCGACCTCATGCGCTTCAAGCTCGCGCCCGTCGTCATCACGGCGTTCGCGAGCGCGAGCATGGCGGGCTTCTACGACTTCGCGGACAAGCTCAACCGCATCGTCGGTGAACTCTCGAAGGCGCTGATGTCGGTGCTGAGTCCCGTCTTCAGCCGCCAAGACGGTCGCGGCGACACGGCGGCGATGCGGCAGGCCTACCTCTTCACGACCAAGATCGCGGCCTATGTGGCCGTGTTGCTCGGCGGCATGATGTTCCTCTTCGGCGGCGCCTTCCTCGAGCGCTGGGTCGGGGCGCGCTTTGCCTTCGTCGTGCCGGCCATGCAGGTCCTGGTTCTCGGCACGGTCTTCGGAGCCGCGCAGATGCCGACGGTGCAGTTCCTCTTCGGAACCTCGCGCCACAAGAACTACGCCTGGAACAACGTCGTGCACGGCGTCCTCGTCTTGGTCGCGACCATCGTCCTCGTGCAGCCCTACGGCCTCATGGGCGTCGCGATCGCAGCGACCGTGCCGACGATTGCGATGAAGTTCTTCGTGATCCCGGTCGCCGCCTGTCGCGCGCTCGACATCCCGCTGCATCGCTTCTACTTGCGGCATGCGCTGCTGCCGATGCTCGTGCCGCTGCCCTTCTTGGGTGTGTGCGCTCTTGTGACAGCGCCCTTCCTCGAGGCGACCTACCTGTCGGTCTTTGCTTGTGGCGCCATCTCTTGCATCGCCTTCGTGCCCTATGTGTTCTTCGTGGGCTTCGCTTCCGAAGAGCGACAGCGCCTGAGCGCTGCCCTGCGCAGGCGTCGCGCGTCGGTCCCAGCGCCTGAGGGCGTGTCGGCGATCGCGGAGCCCGAGGCCGCGCTTCAGAACGAGCGCGGACTGCAAGAAAAGCCGCAGGCTTCCGAACCTGCTTGCGGCGCTGGCCAAGCACGCTGAGCACGAAGCCATCGAGCGCCGGCTTGACATCGCGTCCGCGCTGACACGCTCAAGCTGACCCTTGTCTTGGTTCGACGAAGACCGGATGCGCTGGCCGCTTCGAAGCCCAGCAACCGAGCCCATGAAGGAGAAGCACAGCTTGGACCAGAATCGCGTGAAGGCCGTCCTCTTCGACATGGACGGCGTGCTGATCGACGCCAAGGACTGGCACTACGAGGCCCTGAATGAGGCGCTGGCTCTCTTCGGGCACAAGATCCGGCGCTCCGAGCACCTCGAGACCTACGACGGCCTGCCGACGAAGACCAAGCTGCGCATGCTGAGCAAGGAGCGCGAGCTGCCCGAAGGCCTGCACGACTTCATCAATGAAATGAAGCAGGCCTACACGATCGACATCGCCTGGCGGAACTGCCGGCCGACCTTCTGCCACGAGTATGCCTTGGCGCGGCTCGCGAAGGACGGCTACCGCATTGCGGTCTGCTCCAACTCGGTGCGCGCGTCGATCGAGATGATGCTCGGCAAGGCGGCCTTGCTGGACCACGTCGACCTCATCGTGAGCAACCAGGACGTGCAGCGGCCCAAGCCCGATCCCGAGATGTATGCGAAGGCAGTGACGAGCTTCGGCCTCGAGGCCCACGAGTGCCTCGTCGTCGAGGACAACCCGAACGGCATCGCCGCCGCCACGGCCGCTGGCTGTCACGTCCTCGTCGTCGACCACGTAGGCGAAGTCGAGTTCACACGCATCCGAGCGCGCATCGAGCAGATCGAAGCCGAAGCGGCACACGCGACAACAACGTCCACGACGGAGAAGCATGCGAGTACTCATCCCGCTCTGCGGTGACACACCGCTCGATGACGAGCAGCCGGTGTCGCTGGTCCAGGTTCACAACAAGACCATCCTCGAGTACGTGCTCGGCAACCTGCCCTTCGGGGACGCGGCGCGCTTCGTCTTCGTCGTGCGCAAGAAGGACTGTCAGAAGCACCACCTCGACGCGATCCTGAACATCCTCGAGCCCGAGGCCGCGATCGTGCGCGTCGAGGGCTCCACCAAGGGGCAGCTCTGCACCTGCCTCATGGGGATCGAGCACATCGACGACGACGCGCCGCTCTTGATCGTCAACGGCAACCAGTTCCTCTACGAGGACACCCAGCGCATCGTCGAAGGCTTCGCGAAGTCGGGCGCTGACGCCGGCATCGTGACCTTCCCCAACGTGCATCCGCGCTGGTCCTATGTGCGCACCGATGTGGACGGCGTGACCGTCCTCGAGACGAGCGAGAAGCGCCCGATCAGTCGCCAGGCCTGCGCCGGGATCTTTTGGTTCGCGCGCGGCGCCGACTTCGTCGCCATGTGCGTGGGCAACGACCGCGACCTCGC
>CALLZN010000384.1 GCA_937858895.1 uncultured bacterium
GGTTTCAGTTCATTCTTACCTCCACCAGGCTTTCCTGGCGCACGCAACATCAGGGTGAAGTGCGGCCCCATTGAAGCAACCTCAATGTGCAGCTCGAGGGCGGCGAGTCGGCCATTTCCGCACTGTGAAGTGCGGCCCCATTGAAGCTCTGCCTCTTCGCTCTCATCCTCGCCCTGGACGTTTCCATTTCCGCACTGTGAAGTGCGGCCCCATTGAAGCGGTATCAAGATCCTGAAGCGTGAGCGCTTCATCACCTGCCATTTCCGCACTGTGAAGTGCGGCCCCATTGAAGCGGGGACCGCTCGAGTTCGTGGCGCAAAGACGTTCGCCATTTCCGCACTGTGAAGTGCGGCCCCATTGAAGCCTCGCAAGATCCGCAAGTTCGCCCGGATCAATCTGGCCATTTCCGCACTGTGAAGTGCGGCCCCATTGAAGCATGGTTCCTCACCTCCGCGTCTTGCATCTCTCTCACCATTTCCGCACTGTGAAGTGCGGCCCCATTGAAGCGATTGCGCTGCAAAGTAGCCTTTCTTGTCTGGAAGCCCATTTCCGCACTGTGAAGTGCGGCCCCATTGAAGCCTCGACTTCCATCACGGCCACGTGAACGTAGCGGCCCCCATTTCCGCACTGTGAAGTGCGGCCCCATTGAAGCGATCAAGACTAGACGTTGGGCCCGACCGATCCATGCCGCCCATACCTGCCCTGCGGACCCTCGGGGCCACGCCCGGCCACGCCTCACCTAGCGCCAAAGCTTGGTTGCTGCTTCATTGAGCGCTCACGCTCTCGCTTTGTCGCAAGTGTCCCACCGCTGCTTAACCCTTGGGCGGCTGACGTCGACCTTCACGGACTCGCCCTGGGGGATGAGCGATTTGAGGGCGGCGAAGCTGGTTACGACTGATGCGCCTACTCGACGTGGCGGAAGAGCCCACCACCGAGATACCGAGTTCGTCCAAGCACGAGCGGGCCAGTGACCGGCCGCTCGAAGTGCAGCATGACGTTGCCGGTGAGCCCAATCCCGGATATGCCCCGAACATTGCTGGATTCGACCTGCGGCTCGGGCAGCCCTACGCGACGGCATTCGGCACGGACGTCCTCGGCAATAGCCTCCGTCGCGACGCCGCCTCTGGCATGACGTGTTACCACGTATGATGTGATGGTCTTCCACTCCCGTGAACGTCTCAGGAGCGAGCCATGCACTTCGCTCATGCCAACAGGTGAAAGCGATAGCACGCCAGCCTGCCCCGCACGGAGCTCGCAGAACCCTTCGAGCGCGGCATCAAGAGTGCGGAGATGATCGAGCTCATGAGAGGTCGGCGCGCGACGCTCGACAATGTGGGGAGCGAGGATGAGCAACCTTCGCAAGTCCGGCTCGAAGGCGAACGGGAGGGGGGATGAACGCGGGCGCCGAATAGGAGCGCCGTCCTCCGCGTGACCGCTGAAGAACGAGGCGAGCCGCTCACGCTTGCCGAGGGTGGCCTGCGCTCTCGCCATGACCGCGCGTCGCAGCGCCCGTGCAACATCCAGCGGCTCGGGTTGGCCGGCGAAGCCGTCGGTGATCGTGAAGGCATATGCCCCTGGAACAATATCTCTCGCCGGCGCCATGAGCCCAAGCCCGAGAAAGCGCCCATCACCGAGCAACAGCGGGCCCTCGATGGGCACGCCCAACGCAATCTCGACGTGCCACAGGCGCTCCTTTTCGAAGCGTGTTCCTTCTGCGAACGGCTCGACGCGCGAGCCGGCTCCGTCGAAAGGCTCACGCTGCAGGCGAATGCTCTCCGCTGGAGCGCTCACGCCTGCGTGACGGAGAGCTTGAACGACTGCCGCATTCGCTCGCGACAAATCCAGTACGCGTTCGAGACCGCTACTGGCTTCCGCGAGCTTTCGAATCGGCTTGAGGTGCCGACGCTTGCCCGCCTCGGGGAGTACCACTGGCGTGACAGACCGGAACACTCGGGCCCTCACGCCGACTCCGTAGTGCCGGAGCATGTCGTCGTCGGTTGACGGAGACAGCAGGACGTCTTTCACCTCGCCCGTTTGTGGGTCGAACAGCTCTGCTCCTGAGAACGCCCACCGAACATCATCGCTTCGAAGAGGGCACGAGGCAGGAACCTCGATGAGGACGCGTCGGATCGCGCGGTCGGCGTAGTGCATTCCGATGGACGGGATGGCGATGATCCGCACGCGTCTCTCGGCGGGCACAGCGTTCGAACCATCTCGCTTACGCCCGACGAGAGACTGGTCGATCTCGACGGTCCGACTCGGCATCGCGGTGACCAAGCGAGCGCGTGCAGCTTCGCGTACCAAGACGACGAGCGACGACGCCCCTTCCAGGGGCCACGCCACGCGACGCTCGGAGTCCGCCGAAGAGCGCAGCTCGAAGACCTGGCGAGCCAGGGGTGCTTGGTAGGAAACTTGCCGATAGCTTGGCTTGGGTTGTTGAACGAAAACTCGCTGGCCGTTCTCGGTCCGGAATCGTGGCGCGTGATAGCGGCGCTCTAGGCTGTCGAACGACCCTTCGCTCGGACATGCAAGTTCGAGCCCATCGCCCACGCTCGGCCGTCGAACCACGCCGTTGTAATCTGCGAGGCGCGCTTCGAGCGCGGCCTCGTCGAGAAGGTCACCCCAGGCCCAGGCCATGTCGACACCCCGCCCGAGCTGGTAGAGCTTGTCGGCAAGCGCGCAGATCGCCTTGGCGTGCGCCTCTACCTTGTCATCGTTGGCGAAGGGCCACGCGTAGATCCACGGCACCGAAGCGTCGTAGAGACGCGGCCGCCAGACCTTCCGCGCACCACGCGTCTTCGCGATGTTCCGAACGTCGCCGCCGAACTTGTCGAGGTCGTTGTTCGGCATGAACATCGTGACCGCCTGGCCTCGCGCGAGACGCGGTGACGCGACGAGCGGGGCTTCCGGGAGCCCTTCGAGCCAGACGAGCGCCCTCTTCGTTGGATCGTCGAGCGGTCCGCTGATCCCGGCGCCCGCTATGAGCGCCTGAAACACGCGAAAGGGCGACGGCAGCTCGTCGCCGGCTCCGTGGTACCGCCCCTCATGGGCGCGCACATGAATGGTCAGGTAGTGCTTCATGCCGAGGGGGTCGCCGGAGTCTCGTCGTCCTTCTTCTTCGTGAGCAGCTCCTTTGCTTTTTTGATGTCGAAATCATGCTCGAGGACGGGGTTGCCGTCCTTCTTCAGCCCATCAGGCCATTTCGCCTTGAACGGTGCGGCTGCCGCCGTCGCATAGGCGACGAGGTCCTTCGGGAGCGTCACCTTGTCTGCCTCACCAGGCTCACCGCGGCGGGGTAGCGCTGTCCACTTGTCAGCCTTGTCCGCGTAACGGAGCAGGCATCCCTCGCGGAGGAACAACTCAAGGTCGACGGTGGCCGCTAGAAGCGCGAGACCCAACAGGTATTTCTGAACCTCGGTTGTCTCGGCGGCGTCCTTGCCACGGATGCCGCGGAGCGCGACGAGGTTGATCGTGACGTCGCGTTCGATCGCCCCCTTCGCGAGGACACCACCGAGCACACGCGCCTCTGGGTTCGGGGCCCCCGCGACGAACTGCGGGATCTTGTCGGTCTTTCTAAAGGTGGATGGAGCGTCCTTCAGGCCAACCGCCGACAGCTCCAGCTTCCCCTTCTTCTTCTCCTCGTCAGCGAGCTCCTTCTGCTGCTCCTCACTCAGCGCCTTCCACACCGAGTTGAACTGCGCGGCGCTGTGAAGGACCTCGACGTCCCATGCGCGGATGATCGAGCGCACCAACCGAGGGCGCTTCTCACCAGTCCCGCCGCGCGAATCCCACACGCCGAAGACCAGTGAGGTCGGCGCGATGGCAGCGAGCGGAGCGGCGTTTCCCTTGTTGCGCAGAGCCTCGAAGGCCTTGGAGATCTCAGGGGCGAGCGTCGGGCTCGCGAGCACGACGGCGTCCGCGCTGCGGTGCGCGAGATCGAGGAGCGAACGCTTCTCGACGTGCGCGGCGCCGTCGGTATCCGCATCCTTCTTCTTCTTGCCTCCAGCTTGGTGCAGGACGATTTCGACCTGCGGGACGAGGCTCGCGAGAGGGTTCAGCTCGTTGCCCTCCGCGTCTTTGCCAGTCGACTTGAAGATCGGTTCCAGCCGGTTCGCCTGGGACCCGACCGTGTCGATCGTCGCGACGCGCGTACCGTCCGCGAGCGTATCGATGTTGTAGCCGATGTCGGCATAGGTCGGCGGGAAGATGACGCCCCGACCGCTCTCATCAGCCTCGACGGGGAGGAGCTTCTGGCGCAGACGAAGGGCGACCGGCCCATCGGCGGCGAGCCACGAATCGAAGAGCGTGGTGGTCTCCGCGCTCGGCGACGGAGTAGTGTCAGATGACATGTTTGAGAATCCTGTTGTAGGCACGGTTTGACTTGCCCGTACTTGCGGAAGGGTTGAGGCGCTGTGGCATCAGGTGACTAGACTTGACGATCACAGGTGTCGCCCTAGACGGTCGAAAATAAATGCACCGTCGGCGTCGTAGTGGCCGAATAACCGCCCCGCGGCGCCATCGCTCCACGCATACAACTCGTACGTGCTGCCCGGGACGGGATTGCCTTGGAGCTTCTTGAAGGTGCGCGACTTCGGCAGCGTGCGACCGTGGTCGACGTACGCGCTGAACTCGTCGAGGGCCTCGTTGACCTGGACCTTCTGCGCCGCTTCCAGCTTGATGAACTCCTTCTCGACTGCGTCTGCCACGCGCAGCTTATTGGAGAGCGGCGATTGGAGCTTCTCGGCGAACAGCGTCGCGCGGTGACGAGCCCAGGCCACATCACCGAGAACGCTTGTCGTCACCTCGCCATCAACCTCCATCAACAGCGAATCGGGAGCGCCCTTCGCATCGTCGGCCCTGACGATGTAGCCAACCGCAAGCCGTCGAAAGAGAGCCGCGTGATCGCGCAGGTCATCGATCTCGGAGAGGCGCACCGGAAGCCGTGGGATCTCCATCAACTCGCGTGCGCCCTCGAAGAGGAAGACGCACCGGTCGGCCGAGATCATCGCCAGCGTTTGAAGGTAACCGTTCAGCGACTTGAAGCCGCCCGTGAGGTTGAAGACCACGAACCATCCATCATCGCGGTACGAGCGCACGAGCGCATCGAGGTCCCTCGTGATGTCGGCAAGCGCCGCACGAAACGAGGCGAGGTCGTTGGCGCGCAGGCCGCCAGCACTCACGAGCTGCGTCTCCCTGCCCAGGACGTCATGGACCAGGCCAGCGGTCGCCTTCCCAAGGGCGGTATCTGTGTGAACGAGCAGGTGGAACAGTCGTCTGGAGTTGTAGCGGTCGAGGACAGCATCGATGCCATTGAGCTCCGCGCTCATCCCTCGCCGCGTGGGGGCGTCGGCCGCCTTCAGTCGAATGCGACGCTCATCCACGATCGATGCGAGGCGAGTGGAATCGACATCGTCGTCGTTGGCGACCTGCGTAAGCCAGCTTTGATCGTCGTTGCTCGCACCGTTGGTGAGCAGGCTCATGCCGACTGTCGAGACGAGCAGCAGGCGCGCGGTCATGGCCTACCCTCAGCGAGCACCGGAAAGGAAGGTAGACTCGCAGCATCCACACCCGATAGCGAGAGGGTGGGGCTCCAGAGCGTGTCGAACGTGTTGGCGGACACTAGCTCGAAGCCGTGGGCTAGGATCGAGCAGTTGCGCGCGACGAGGGGCGACTCCGTGCCGCCCAGCCCGTAGCTCTGGAACTTCTGGCCGACCTCATCACCCAGTTCGGCGAGCAACCTGTAGGCATCTCGAACGCCGAGCGCGACGACCCCTCCGTTAGCGCGCCGCGCCAACGTCGCACGCAGGGACTCCGGGATCTTATCCAGCGGGACCTTCTCGGTGCTCTCGCATCCATGACTCTCCTTGAGGGCAACCTGTGCGATAGCCTCAAGGGCTCGATAGAGCCGAGCAACCGCATCGTCGAACCGTCCCTCGTCCCTACGACGCTTCGCGTTGGCTAGGAGGTCGATTACGTGATGAAGGCTCGGAGCCGGCACGTGTAGCAGTTTCCCGAGATGCGTCACAAGCTTAGCAGAGCCGGCGAGAACGCGATCGCCTCTCGTGTGGCCGAGCGCGGCACGCAGATCGTTCGCCGATTTGTTGACGCTCTCGAGCAGATTCTTGCTGGTCGTGTGATTGAAGCGGTCCCACGCATCGAGCGCTTTCGCAAGCTGCTCGAGCGACGACAGCTCGCGCTTTCTGTCGGGGCGGCTGACGCGCCGCATCGTCGCGCCCGCGACGTTCGCCGCCGCGAGGTAGGCGTGCTGGTCGAACAGCACCACGAAATCGTCCGTGGCTTGCTGGCCGAGTGCGTCCCACGGGTTCTGTGCGTGACGGACGATCTCCGATCCGGAAACCACGATGCCCACCCCGTCCTTAGTGCGCTCTTTGCCGCCAACGTACGAGAACAAGCACGGCCAGTGACTCGCCTGGATGGCCATCGCTGCAGTCATGCACTTGGTGCCACCCGTGATGTCCACGACGACCTGGTAGCCGTCGCCGCGTGCTGCCCACGCGCGCACGTCGTCGTTGAGCCCTCGGAGCGGCTCGACGCAGCTCGTAAAATCCTGTTCGTCCGGGAGCTCAAGCAGGTCGTACCGCCCAGCGTCTAGTTCGAAGCCCTCCTCGCGCGCCTTGAGAACGATCTCGGCAACCATTTCCTTGGTGCGTGGCGTGTGAACGAACCTGACGCGCACGGGTCGCCACTGCTTGAGCGCCGAGACGATCGACTCCGGGCTGCCCCCTACGGTGCATATCAACCACGTTAATTCTGCATGCACGGGTTGCGTTGTCATTTCGGTCTCCTACCAGCTTGGCGGCCGCGCTTGGGTTTCCGGTGGGCGCGTGCCTCTTCTTCGGCAGTCGGGTAGCGATAGGCGATTTCGCGCTCATTGGCGCTCGCAACGATCAGGGAAAGTGCATCGCCCGCCTGATTGTCGGCCGGGACCTCGCTGGTGTTGTGCACCGGTCCCATCAATCCCGACGTCTCATGACGTGCTCGCCAGCCCCCTCTCTTCGTACGTTCTTCAAGAAGGGTCGCCTCGACTCGATCCCCAGGCTTGGGCACAATGCGAGCCGCCGACGCAGCGACCACATGGGTCGTTGTTGCCAGTGTGCCGGGTGCAGCCAGACGCCCGTAACCAGACGACGTCTTTCCGCCGATGCCCCAGGACTCCAGCGCGTCGCAAATCAGTCGCTCGGCCAGCTCTGTCCGTTCGTCCGGACCGGAGAGGGCAACGAGGAAGCGAGCCCTTGGCCGCACCGTCAGAAATGCGACCGGATTGGGACTGTCGTAGTCGTTCGGCGCGCTCTTGCCGCAGGAGTCGTAGTAGCCCTTCTGATGCACTGTGAGGACGTCGGGCGAGAAGGGCTTGTCGTCTCCAGAGCTGCCGGGAACGTAGAGCGCGTCGTGGAACGTGACTAGGCCCGCTACTGCACCCGCCTCAAAGCCGTTCTCGCGCATCGTGGCGTCTTCGCGGGCTTCGGGAGCCCCAAAGAGCGCTCGATAGACCGCGCCAGGTCCACGCTCGATGCGCCGGCGGTTCCACGTGACCCCCTGGTAGTTGGCTCGGATGCGCCCCTCGCCCTGTTGCTCCCCCGGCCTTTTCGTGTCGTCGGTTGGCCCGTAGGTCGCGTCGACGTAGTGCGCGACGAGGCCCTTCAGCGCGGAACCCGGAATCATCGGGACGCTCCACGTGTGATGCACCGTGAGGCCAACATCGCTAGCACTCGCGTTGCCGTGTCCGATGAGCAGGCGGCTCGCGAGGGTGAGCTCGGCGAGACGATCGCCGGGCGCCGCGAAGCTCGCCTTCCAGCGATCGAAGCTCCGTGCGTAATCCGACGCTACGGCTACGCCCGCGAGGTCGGAGAGCCACTGCGCACGCCGGCTGTCCGGCACCTTGCCGTCATCACCGACGGGGCCCCATGCGTCGTATGCGAGGGCGACGTGATCAGGAGTGCCGACATTGTGAAGAGCCTGCCGCATCGTCAGACCTCCTCGAAGGTCGCCTGCACGGCGCGCTTGAGCCAGGTCACGACCTGCAGCAGCTCGCGCGTGGCCATCATGTAGCTGTCGGCGTCGAGCCCGCGAACACGCTGGGCGAGGTTCTGCCCCGTCGCGTTTTCGAGGCCAGGGACACCCGCAGACGCGAGATGGCCAAGTAGGACGTCTCCACGGTTGCCGAGGCGCTGCACCGAGGCGATCGCCGCGCAGAGACCGCTTCTCAGGATGTTGGCACCGAGATCGTTGACGGCGATCTCGTAGTCCTTCTGCTGCCCAGGTTGAACGGTGGCGACCGCGTCGTAGGCATGCAGTGCGCGCTGTTGATCACGGAGCAGCATGAGAAACTCCGTTCTTCGTGAAAGGCACGATGCGGCAGCGACCGCGTCCAGTGGTCGCCTTTCCACCGAGTTGATGAACTTCCTCGCCAGCGAGTGCGAAGCCCAAAACCTCGTCTGGCGTCATGTTCACGTCACGGCGGCGGCTTCGGTCCGCAGCAAGGAGCCCGATAAGGAGCGTTTCGGGCGGCAGGCTCTCTTCGAGCCAGAGAGCGCCCGGAGCTACGGTGCGCGTGCGCTCATCAAGACGAACGCGAGCGTCGACCTGCGTTGCCGTCTCCCAGAGGAAGGCCATCGTGTCGTCGTCCACGATGGCGAAGCGTTTGGTGAAGACGTCGTCGCCCGGAGACGCGAGCGGCGCGAGGCGCTGCGCCCACGCGGTCGCCTCTGCAGCCTCCGCCGCCGCGAGGTCGAGGTCTTCGAGATAGAGCTTGTCGTTGTGGACGCAGATCGTCCCCTGCGCGAGGCGCGCGCCGCGTCCGTTGATGGTCGGGACGGTAAGGCTCGGCTCTTCGAGGTCGCGCTTGGCGAGCGTCAGAAGAAGCGGCGACGTGACCCAGGCGAACGTGCCTCGGAAGCTGCGCACCGGCAGCGCGAGCAACCGGGCATCGCCGACGACCAGCGCGCCGGCGTGCGCGGCGGGATCGTCCGACGGTCCGAACACTGCCTCCGTCTTCTCGCGATCGGTCGCGCGTCGCGCGTCGCGCAGCACGCCCTTGATCGACGAGCCGGGCAGGAACGGGATGCCCGTCGCCTTCATGCGCGCCGTGGGCAGGTCGATGATGTCCGGCGTCTGCCCGGTACCGGCGTGAAGGGGCGACAGCGCGTGTAGGAGGAAGGGTCTCGTGTTCATGGGTTGTTCCTTGTGGGGCGCCAGATGCCGGGGACGACGCGGCCGAAACCCTCGTCGGTGCGAGTGCCAAGCGCGCCGAGCCAGAGCGACTTGGCCTCCGCTTCGCCGAAGAGTTTCCCGTCGGTGCGCTCGAAGAAGTAGACGGAGCCCGGTGGCACCATGCGTGAGGTCGGCTTGGGCGCCC
>CALLZN010000385.1 GCA_937858895.1 uncultured bacterium
CCTTTGAGTCGAAGGCGCGCCTCGCGTGCGCCCCATGGAGACGATCGAAATGGCAACGCCAGGAATTCTCGGCCGCAAGATCGGCATGACGCAGGTCTTCAAGGAAGACGGTAGCGTCGTCCCCTGCACGGTGATCGAAGCGGGTCCCTGCCGCGTCCTGCAAGTCAAGGTCAAGGACGTGAGCGAGCTGCCCGACGGCGACCAAAAGGCCCTCGTGAACCACGGCAAGCGCCGCGGTAAGCACGAGCGCCAGCGCCGCGCGGATGGCTACTACGCTCTACAACTCGGCTTCGTGCAGCGCAGCGGCGCGCGCACCAAAAAGCCTGATGCCGAGCACTGCAAGGCCGCAGGCGTCGCCGACGGCGGCAGCTACTACTTCGTGCGCGAGATTCGCTTCGACGGCTTGCCCGAGGCCAAGCGCGGCGACGACCTCACGGTTGCGGCCCTCGAGGGCATCAAGAAGGTCGACGTCACCGGCACGACCAAGGGCCGTGGTTGGACCGGCGCGATCAAGCGTTGGAACTTCTCGCGCCAAGGCATGAGTCACGGCACCAAGAAGTGCCACCGTCACGTCGGGGGCACTGGTCGTACCTACAGCACGGCGAAGGGTGTCCCCAAGGGCAAGAAGAGCCCCGGTCACTACGGCGTCGAGCGCGTAACGATTCAGGGTCTCGAGGTCGTGCGCATCGATGCCGAGCGTAACCTCCTCTTCGTCAAGGGAGCCATTCCTGGCCCGCCGACGGGCTACGTGATGATCCGCAAGAGCATCAAGTTGAAAGGTTGATCGATGGCAAAGTCACGTATCAAGGCCCGCGGTGCAACGCGCGGGCGTCTGAAGCCGAAAATGCTCGGCAAAGGTTGTTCGACGCTCAACAAGCGCGTGCGCGCTCGCAGCCAGCGACGCGTCCACGTCAAGACGCCGGGCATCATCGACAAGGACACGCACATCATCGCCTGAGCGCCGCGCTTGACCCGACGAAGCCGCCCATAGGCGAGGCCGGGTGCACGTAGGAGAGAGGCCGCAGCCTTTGCAAGAAGCCCTCGATCCGACAACGATCGTCATCGTCGGTGCTGGGGCAGCTGGCCTCGTTGCGGCGGCTGAGGCTGCCCAGGCCGCAAACTCGGTCCTAGTGATCGAGAAGCGCGAGCAGCCCGGTATCAAGATCCTGATCAGTGGGGGCGGCCACTGCAACGTCACGACGACGCTGCCTCCTCGTGAGGCTGAAGCGCAGTTCGGGCCCGAGGGAGGGCGCTTCTTGCGCCACGCGATTCGTGCGGTGCCTCCTGAGCGCATTCGTGCCTGGCTTCGCGAGGGCGGCGTCGAGACCTTCGAGGCCGAGTTCGACAAGGTTTGGCCGGTCTCGCGTCGCGCCAAGGACGTCGTGCGCGTGCTCTATGAGCGAGCGCAGCGGGCCGGGGCGCGCTTCTGCTTCGGGAGGTCGGTGACTTCGCTCGAAGCGAGCGACGACGGCTGGCGCCTCGTCGTCGACGGCGCCACCACGGTCGACACCAAGGCGGTCATTCTGGCCTGCGGCGGCCTCAGTTATCCGAAGACCGGCACGACCGGCGATGGGTATCACTGGCTGCGCGAACTCGGGTTGCGCGTGCGGGAGCCGCGACCCGCCCTCGCACCGCTGCGCGTCGATGATGCCTGGGTGCACGAACTCGCAGGGCTGACCCTCGACGATGTGGAGGTCCAGCTGCGCGAGCAAAGCGGCCGCATCGTGTGGCGTCGGCACAGACCCGTGCTCTTCACGCACAAGGGCCTGTCCGGGCCAGGGCCCATGGACGCCTCTGGCCGTCTCGAGCGTGAGCCAGAGCGCTACCGCTTCTGTGTCGACCTCTGTCCCGGGCTCGACGAAGAGCAGCTCAAGAAGGAGCTCTTCGTGGGCAACGCTGGTCTCGAAGCGCGCATCGCCCGTCATTGCGGCGTCCCGCGGCGCCTCGCTGCGGTCCTCGTCGAACGCCATGCCAAAGGCATCGCCCCGAGCGAGGTCACGAAGGACGCGCGCCGTGCCCTGCTCGCCGATCTCAAGGGCCTTGCCTTCGACGTGCGTGGCAGCCTTGGCTTCGGGCAAGCCGAGGTCACGACCGGCGGCCTCGAACTCGACCAGGTCGACCCGCGCACGATGGAGGTCCGCCAGCACGAGGGGCTCTACGTGACGGGTGAACTCCTCGACGTCGACGGGCCGATCGGTGGCTTTTCCTTTCTTGCGGCCTTCGCGACCGGCGCGCTGGCGGGGCGCGCAGCGGCGGTGCGGGGCTGGCGCCGTGGGCAGGCTTCCTTTGGGACGCCCTCGAGGGCCGCGTAGTGCGCCTTCACGATCTTCCAGTCCTTGCCGAAGCGCACGATGCCGAAGCTCGCGTTACCGCCCGTGTCCTGCTCGCGCCCCGAAGGATCGACCTGGACCATGCGCCACTCGCAGAAGACGACCGCGAATTTGTCCTCGAAGACTTGGATGCTCGGCTCACGAATCGTGAGGTCGACCTTGTCGAGGTAGCGAAACTCCTGGTCGAGGACTTCCTCGAAGGCGCCCCAGCCCTTGTCCACACGACCCGATGAGTCGATGTGCAAGAAGCGTGGGTTGGTCCAGAAGTGATTCCTATAGGCCTTCATGTCCTGATTGTTGAAGGCCTGGCGCATCGAGCGAAGGTGGTCTTCGATCTCGCGCGCGATCTCGGGGCTCATCAGGGGTTCCTCCCTTCCGGGCGGGCTCGGCCAAGCCGATGGACCTCGGGACTCATCACAGAGGGAGCTTCCCGCCGACGCTCACTGACGGCTCGGAAGATCCTTGTAGAACGGCTCTCGTGACTTCTCGTAGGCCGTGATCCCATGAACGATCGCCGTCTCTACGAAGGTCCTATAGTGCAACGGAGGACCGTCCAGGATCAAGAGATCGGCGTCCTTACCTGGCTCGAGCGAACCGATGCGGGCCTCGACGCCAACCATCATCGCGGGGTAGAGCGTCAAGGTCAGGAGGGCCTCGTCTTCGGGCATGCCGCCGCGGATAGCAAAGCACGGATCGACGGTCGGGGTGTTGAGGTCGCGTCCGAGGATGCCGCCGTTGCCCAAACCGGCCCCCATGAGCCCACCCGGCGGCAGGATGTGTTGGGGCACCCCGGCTTTGGCGAGGATGGCTGCGCACTCGATGCGCGTGCCGTGCGGGTCGGAGCGGGTCTTCTCGCGATCGAGGTGGATGCGCGGCTTGAGGATGCACGAGGAGCGCGTCGCGGCGATCTCATCGGCGACGAGCCAAGCCTCGGCCGGGCTATCGATGATGATGCCGTGGCCGATCAGCTTCGCGACTTCGAGGGCCTCGAGGATCTGAGGCTTCGTCATGCCACCGCCGCCGCCGAACATACGGCGGCTCGGGCCGCCGCCGCCGCCGCCGCCGACGCGGACCTTGGCGCTCCCGTCGAGCACGCGCTGCAGGATGTCGGCGTCCTTGGGCTTTTGTGGGGGCTTGGCGCTCTTGTCGCCGGCCGCGCGCTTCTTCTCGAAGTCGGCCTGGTCGGCGCTGAACTTCTTCGTGTCTTCGATGCTCTTCTTGAAGGTCCGCCAGCCCTCGGCGCCGAGCGGCACGCGCATCGAGTAGACGACGTCTTCTTGGATGACGACGTCTTCGATGTTGCCCGGCAAGAGCTTGACGACGGCTGACGTGCCGCCCATCGGCGAGCCACCGCCGCCGGAGGCGAGGTAGGAGGTGATGCCCGACGCGAGCGCGCGCTTCATCATCGGGTTGAAGGGATCGATCCCGTCCGCGTACTTCTCATCCTTGCCAACCGAGCGAGGGGCGCTGACACCGGTAACGTCGAACATGAAGAAGCCCGGCGAGAGGTGCTTGCCCGTGCAATCGACGCGCGTCGCCTCTTTGGGGATCTCGAGGTCGCGGCCGACGGCCTCGATCTTGGAACCCTTGACGAGAACGGTCGCGCGGCGCAGCGTGCTACCGTTGCCTATGTGGACCGTGCCACCGACGTAGGCGGTGAGCTTCTCGGGCTTCTTGTCCGCAGCCTTTTTGTCGTCGGCCTTCTTGTCGTCGGGCTTCTCTGCCGCGGCTGGCTCGGCGGGCTTGGCTTCGCCTTCGCCTTGCGGTGCTGGCCGGCGACGACCGCCCCGCTGCGCATCGAGGGTCGAGACCGTCATGAAGTTCGCCACGACGAAGGCGAGCGCCGTCAGCGCGAGAGTCTTGGAGCGTGCGTTCATGATCCGTGCTTCGTCTTGACGTTCTTCACTTGGCGGCCTTCGAACCAGACGTTCTGCAGGCGGGCGGTCGGACCGAAGGGGTCGTGCGTGAAATGGAGGAGGTTGGCGTCCTTGCCCTTCTCGATCGAGCCGACTCGCTTGTCGACGCCGAGCAGCTTGGCGGGCGCGAGCGTGAGCGCTTCGACCAGCTTGGCGGCCTGGCTGCCGTTGCGCACCAGCTCATTGAGCCGGTACCAGACGGCTTCAGCCTCGTCGGGCCGCGTGCCGGGGACGAGCGTGACCTCGAGGCCCTTCTCTTGGAGGCGGGCGATCGGGTTCGTGAGGACTGTGGTCGCGGCCTTGCTGCCGAGGTCGACCGAGCAGATGACCTTGGCCTTGGCCTTGACGAGGCGGTCGACCACGTGGTCGAGCGTGGCGTCAGCGCCGCGGCGGAAGGGGTGGTAGACGAGGAGGGGGATGTCGAAGCCATCGAGGGCCTGCATCGCATGCAGGACTTCGCCGGGGCCGGAAACCGAGAGGCAGAGCTCGAGCTTGCCTTCGATCGAGCGTGCGAGGACCGCGTGGCGCGGGTCTTCCTTGGGCGCCTCGGGCTTCTTGGCCTCGCCGGGCTTGGTCGCGTTCGCGGGTTGACCACCCTGGGGTGCTTCGGCTGGCTTCGGCTGCGGCGCCGGTGTTGGCTGCGGCGTTGGCGTTGGCGTTGGCTTTGGCGTTGGCGTCGGCGTTGGCGTCGGCTTTGGTTCCGGCGTGTCCTTCTTGGGCGCTTCGCCACCGGTCGCCGGCTTGGCCGGCTCGGCAGTTGGCTTCGCCGCCGGCTCTGCTTCTGGCTTCGTAGCCGGGGGCTTTTTGCGCTGCTCGATCAGGGCCTTGGCCTTCTCGTAGCCTTCGCGGATCGACTTCTTCGCCGAAGTGCTCGCGGTCATGCCGAGCCAAAGGAAGGTCTCCTCCGCGAGCAAGAGGTCTTTCGCATCATCGCCGAGCGGCCGAATCGCAGCTCCGATGCCGGACAAGCCGTCTTCCGTCGGTCGGACGCCGTGGGTCGTGACCCCGCAAGCGAGCCAGTCGGCCAGCGCTTGCGAGCGTGGGTCGAGCTTGTCGGCGACTTTGACGTTCGGGGTGAAGGGCACCGACGACGGAGCAGATTGCGTCGGCATCGGCATACCACGACCGCGGCGACCTCCTATGACGATCACTTGGTCGGGTCCCGGTTGTGGGCGGGCCCCACCACCGCGCACGCCAGCCGTGCTGCCGAGCATGACGAAGCCGGGCGTCAGGACGCCGCCTTCGATGCGCTTCGCGCTGCGTGGCACCTGCAGGTCCTTGCCGATCTTCTGGATCTTGCCGTCTTCGACGAGGACCGTGACTTGGCTGAGCTTGGTCCCATCGCCGACGTAGACGTCGACGTTGACGAAGGCTGTGCTCTCGGCCGGGGACAAGAGCTTCTCGACCGGACTCTTCGTGCCGGCACCCCGGCTCGTGTCCTGGGCTTCGAGACCGGCCACGAGGACGAAGGCGCTGCAGCCGAAAAGCAAGATGCCCGAAGTCGCGTTACGGGCCATCGACACTAACTTGGTCATCTCAGATCCTCCGCTCCTTCTCGTTCTTGCCGCCCGGGTCGCGGTCGTAGTGGATGGACCCACTGACCCAGACCTTGCGGACCGAATGGCAGGGGTCGATCGGGTCCCCGGTCCAAAGCACGAAGTCGGCGTCCTTGCCGACCTCGAGGCTACCGACCTTGTGGTCGATGCCGACGAAGCGCGCCGGATTGATCGTCAGGCCTCGCAGCGCCCATTCCCACGGCAGGCCGAGGCGGACGGCCATCGCGGCCTGGACCGTGAGC
The DNA here is from genome assembly GCA_937858895.1 of uncultured bacterium. Taxonomy (GTDB): domain Bacteria; phylum Planctomycetota; class UBA1135; order UBA1135; genus JACKHW01. The sequence goes on from CALLZN010000385.1 coordinate 6,045, forward strand.
TCTTCTTGCGGGACGACCGGCGAGTCGGTGTTGATGCCGATGCCGTCACGACCAAGGCCGGGCACGGGTTCGAGCCAGCCGTGTTGGCCGCCGAGGGCCCAGGCTTGGGCGTTGCCGATGATGGCACCCGTGTCGCGATCGACGAAGAACTGCCGCGGACCGTTGCAGACCGGCACGCCGCGCTTGCGCGCTTCGCCCGACATGCGGTAGGCGTCGAAGGTCCCGTGGTCGACGAAGACCCAGAGTCCGAGCTCGTCGTGCAGTTGCCGCAAGGTCTCGAGGCAAACCTGATAAATCTGCGTGTGCACACTGCACGGGTACTCGTGCAAAAAGAGACCGCGCAAGTAATGCAGGGCGGGGTCGAACTTCGGTTTCTCGCCCTTGCCGGCTTCGTGGGCGAGCCAGGCATCGGTGTAGGCCTTGCCACGAAGCAGCGTTTGCCGCAGGCCGAAGTTCATGCCGATGCGCCCGGTGCCCATGTCGCCCGCGCCCCGCTCAGGGTTGCCGGCTTGCGCGATCTTGAGGCTGCCCGGGAAGCGAATCAGCGCTTCTTCGACGTTGCGCCCGGCCGTCTTCGTGAGCGTGCCGAAGCCGCCCATGTTCGTCCCCGAGCCCGGGATGTAGAGGACGCTCGTGACACCGCCTTGCAGCGCTTCTTTGATCTGGTCGTGGTGCAGGCCGACCAAGTCGAGGGTGCGGAACTCGGGGTTCGTCGGGTGCACCATGTCGTTGAGGTCGAAGCCGTCGCCAGCGACGTGGCAGTGCAAGTCGATGAAACCCGGCACGAGCCAGCCGTCACCGCAGTCGACGACTTCGAAGCCGTCGGGCACGACGATCTCATCGCTCTTGCCGATCGCCAGGATCTTGCCGTTCTGCACGAGGATCGTGCCGTTCTCGATCGGCTCGCTCGCGACCGGCAGGATCTTGCGACAGCGCACGGCATAGTTCGGAGACTCGTAGCTGTCGGGTCCCCACTTGGCGACCTTGCAGTCTTTCGGCGCCGGTCGTTGACCGTAGTCGATGACGAAGGGAGCGGGCTCGTCGGCCTTTGGTGCCTGCTTCGTCGCGGCGGCCTCTTGGGCCGAGACGAGCGACGTGATCGTCAGGAGAGCCTGACCTAGGGTCCATGCCTTGGCGATCATGACTACTTGTTCTCCGTAGAGCTTTCGACTTGCAGGTGGTCGACGGCGAGCTTGCCATCGACCCAGACGGCCTGGATACGAGAGGTGAGGTCGAAGGGGTCGCCGGTCCAGAGCACGAGGTCGGCGTCGTTGCCGACCACGAGGCGGCCAACGCGGTCCTCGATGCCGAAGCGAGAAGCCGGGGCCGCGCTGATCGCAGCGAGGGCGTCCCGGGTACCAAACCCATTCGATACGGCCCAGGCCGCGTGCACGGGCAAGTAACGTGTCCCGGTCTGGGCGCGGCTCACGAAGATGACGTCGAAGCCGAGCTTCTTGACTTCGTCGGCCATGTTTTGCACTTCGCCCTTCTCGCTGCGGACGACCTCTTCGGCTCCGAGCAAGAAGCCGATGCGCACGTCGCTCGGCGCGCGGACGCCTTCTTCGACGACCGACCTCGCGTTGCCGGCGAGGACGAGCTTGAGCTTGCTCTGCACGGCGATGGCGTCGATGGCGGCCTTGGCGGCTTCGGCGTTCGAGACGCGAACAACGAGGGCTGCCTCGTGGGCGAAGACCCGGCGGAAGGGCTCGAGCGACTCGTCTTTCTTGTCGCCCTCCTTCTTCTTCTTGGGCTTTGCCACGACGGGCACTTCGCCGTCCTTCTTCATCGTGAAGTCGAGCTCGCCCTGGGCGCTCGCGATCTTGCCCGCGATCACGCCGTCGGTGTACTGCCCCTTGAGCGAGAGCTTGCCGAGCTGCGGGACTTCGCCCTCGAGCTCGAGCACATCGTTTTCGAAGGTCCCGCTGAACTGCACGGGTGGCATCGGGATCGGGGACTGCGCTTGGAGCGTGCCCGTGACCTTGGTCTTGTCGGTGAGCTTCGCGTCGAACTCGAAGGGAATCGCGTTCGGCAGCGGTCCACCGTTGACGCTGCCCTTCCAGACGCCGGTGATCTTGTCGACGAAGGGGGCCTCGTCAGCGCCGTCCTTCTTCTCTTTGTCCTTAGCGTCGTCTTTGGTCTCGGTCTTCGAGTCCTCGGGCTTCGCTGCCGCGTTGTTGGCGGGTGAGGCAGGTGCCGCCGCTGGCGCCGCCTTCGGCGGATCGATGTAGGCCTTGGCCTTGGCTATCGCGTCGAGGAGCTGCTTCTTGCCGGCGTCGCCGCCAGCCGAGAGCGCCATGCGGATGCCGACGACGTCGCGAACGACGAAACCCTCAGGCGTCCCAGCAGTCTTGATCGCCGTGACGCGAGGCCCGACGAGACCCGAGTCATCGGGAGTCACGTAGAGGGTCGTGATGCCGGCTTCGAGGGCCGCGCGGTAGGCGGGATCGTCGCCGCGCAGCGCGCGCGTGAGATCGGCAGTCGTCGGCGCGGGGAAGCGCCCACCAGCGTCGCCGTGCAAGCCGAGGCGGGTCGCTGCGGCGATGAAGCCTGGGGCGAGGACCGCGTCGCCGGCGTCGATGACCTCGATGCCACCAGGCACTGGGATGTTGCCGACGTCGATGATCTTGCCGCCCTTGACGATGACGACGCCGTTGCGGTACTCCTCGCCGTCGCCGCGCAGCACGCGGCTCGCGCGGATCGCGAAGACCGGAGCCTTGTCCTCGCGCGCGTGGACTTCATGGCCCTCGACGAAGACCGCCTCGACCTGGGTGCGCGCGTCGAAGGGCGCACCGGTCAAAATGACGAAGTCCGCGTCCTTGCCGACTTCGATCGAGCCGACGCGACTCTCGACGCCGAGGATCTTCGCGGCGTCGAGCGTGATCGAGGCGAGCGTCGAGCGAGCGGGCAAGCCGAAGCGTCCGGCGAGGCCCGCGAGCATGCGCAGCTTGTCGAGGTCTTCGTCGCTCGCTGGCACGATCGCGACCCGCACGCCAGCGCGTGCGAGTTCTCCGACGGCCTCGGGCCGCGCGAGGCGGCGCCGATCCGGGTCTTCCTCGAAGTCGCCACCGTTGCTCGTGTGCGGCCGCAGCGGCATCGCGAACACGACCGGGACTTCGAGCCGCGCGAGCTCATCACGAAGGGGCGTCGCGTCGACCGGCTTCTCGAGGACGGAGCGAGCCCCGGTCCCGCGAGCCCACGCGAGCGCTGCCCACGCATCCGCGGCGCTGCTCGTCGAGATGCGCAAAGGCAGCTCTCGCCCGAGAACCTGGCGCAGCGGCTCGAGCGGGTAGCGAACGAGGTCCGAGCCCACGCCGCCTCGTTCGAGGCCGTCGACGCGGGCCTCGGCGAAGGCCGTGGCGAGGGCCTGGAGCTGGCTCGCGCGCGTCGAACCCCACTGTTGCCGCGCCGGCAGCAGGGGGTCGTCGTCCGTCGGCGCTTCGGTCGGTTCGAAGATCGCGGGCACGTTGCGCCGCGCGACTTCGTCGACCGCGACGCGGAGCGCCGCCTGCGCCTTCAACATGCGCTGCATCGGGTCCTTGCCGGCGAGTTTGACGACTGAGCCTTGACCCGAGACCAGGCGTTGGCGTCCCGGTGACAGATAGACCGTCGTCAGGCCGGAGCGGACGAGCTGGTCGTACTTCGCGTAGAGATCGAACTGGTCGGCCGCGACACTGCCGGGACTGAGGTTGGCCTCGAGCTCGACCGCGACCAGATCACTGTGGGCCGCGACGAGGCCCGGCATGATCGACATGCGGCGCAGGTCGTGGACCTTGACGCCGACAGGGACCTCGCCCTTGTCGGCCTCGATTGCCGTGAACTTGCCGTCGCGCACGCGGATGCGGACGTCCTCGAGGACGCGGCCGTCACCGACATGGACGCGTCCGACGCGCAGCAAGAACTCATTCGGCGTGCCTTGCTGCGCACGTCCCGAATCGGTCATCAAGAAGCTGAGCGACGCCGCGAGGGCGTAGCTCGAAAGCCGGAGGCGCTTCATCGCTGGCCCTCGCCCGCGGCGCTCTTGGTCTCGCCCGTGAGTTCGGCGTAGCGGGGATCCTTGCTGCGTTCGTAGATCACGCGACCTTCGACGACGAGGGCCTCGACTTGGCTCTCGGCCTCGAGCGGCGCCGCCGTCAGGACCTGAAGGTTGCCGTCGAAGCCGACGGCGATCTCACCGACTTGCTTCTCGAGACGCAGGATGCGCGCCGGCGCGGCCGTGAGGGCTGCGATCGCCGCGCGCTCGGGGATGCCGTGGCGGACGCAGGTCGCGACTTGCCAGCTCGGGATCTGCTGGGTCGGGCTCGAACGGTTCGCGCCGAAGCGCATGCGCGCCGACGGTGATGCCGTCGTGATCGCGAACGGGATACCGGCGTCGAAGAGGACCTTGGCCGGGCAGACGAGGGTCTCCTCTTCGGTGATCGGGTCCTTCTCGAGGTACTCGAGGTCGGCATCGAGGATGAACTCGACGCCGCGCTTCATGGCTTGCTGCAAGAGGTCGACGGCCTTGTAGCAGGTCGCACCGAGCACGAAGACCGTGTCGGTCTTGTAGTCGTCGACGAAGCGCAAGGCCGCCGGCACGTCCGTCGCCGCGGGCACGTAGAGGAAGAGCCGGGTCTTGCGGTCGAGGACGTCGAGCAGGGGCTGCTTGAGCTCGTCGATCTTCTCGTCGAACTCTTCTTTGTTGGTCGCGCCGTTTTTCTTCTCTTCTTCCCAGTCTTTCTTGGCCTGCTCCCAGGTGGCGCGCGCTTCTTTGGCTTCGTCGAAGGCGCGGCGCAGCTGCGCGACTTGGGCCGAGCGGCTGCCGCTCTTCGGCTCGAGCGAGGCCTTCATGGCTGCGCGCTCGACGAGGGCCATCTCCTCGGGCGTCTTGCCGTAGGGCTTGACGATCATGCCGCGGCCGCCGACGACGGTCGCGTCACCGGGTAGCACGTGCAGGGTGCCGACACCGAAGCGCCGCGCCTGGTCGAAGGCACTGTGGGACGGATCGATGGAGTCGAGCACGCTCAAGTAGGGCGTGACCGGCATGTTCTCGTTCTCGCGGTCCATGCCGCCCGCCGTGTGGGCGTGGACCCAAGCCGGCATCACGAACTTCTTGCTCGCGTCGATCACGGTCGCGTTCATCGGGACATCGATGTCGGCGCCGACCTTCGTGATGCGGCCGTCCTCGATCAAGACGACGGCGTTCTGGATCGTCTTGCCGTTCCCGAGCCAGAGCGTGCCGGCCTTGACGGCGGTCAGTTCTTGGGCTCGAGCCGCAGGAGCGAAGGCGAAGGACGCGCACGCGAGGGCGGCGAAGCCAAGGACGGCATTGGGAAGCAAGCGGCGAGTGGTCATGGCTACAGAAACGATGCTGGAAGGCGTGGACTGGGGCGACGAAGCAGGCATCAGCGTTCGACTCCCTCGATGAAGACGGTCAGAGCCTTGGACGCGAGGCTCAGTGGATGTCCGGACCAGATCACGACGTCGCCGTCCTTGCCGGCAGCAAGGCTGCCGACGCGGGCGTCGATGCCGAGGATCTTGGCTGGTACGCTCGTGATGGCGGCGAGGGCGACTTCTCTGGAAAGGCCACCGCGAACGGCGAAGGCGGCCTCGCGCACGAGGGCGTCCGCGCGTGGATCGGTGCCGCTCTGGATCGCGAGCGTGACGCCGCGCGCTGCGAGCAGGGCCGCGGTGTCGAGGTGCGGAGTCGCGCCCTCGGGATCGTCGCTCAGGGTCGGAGCCGTCAAGAGCACGGGAAAACCCGCTGCGACGACATCGTCGAGGCAGGCATAGGCCTCGGTCACGTGGTCGAGCACGAGGCGAATACCGAACTCCTCGGCGAGGCGGATCGCGGTGCGAATGTCCTGGTCGGCGCGCGCGCTCGTGCGCACGACGAGCTCCTTGTCGAGGGCGCGGATCAACGTGCGTGTCGACGCGCTCATCATCGCGACTTTGTCGGGGGCCGTCTCGCGCTCGTCGAGAGCGTCATAGAAGGCTTTGCGGACCTCCCAGATGACGCCCATGCGGTTGCTCGGCCGACGGAAGTACATCCCGACTGGCTTGCCGAAGGTGCGGAAGGGCGCGTTGCCCTGCCCCGGCATGTTGCCGAGCGTCATGCGCATTCCGTTTTCGCGCATGACGACCGGCTCGTCGCCAGCCGTCTTGACGACCGCGCCGAGGCCGCCGAAGACGTTGAGCTCACCGGGCGTGATGTAAGCGGTCGTCACCCCGTTGCGGCGCGCATGCACGACGCTCTGCGCCTCGACGTCGTAGAGGTCGACGATCTCGAGGTGGGGCGTGACTTCGTTCGACTGTTCGTTCTCCTGCGGACTCGGCAAGCCGAGGGCGGTGTTGGCGTCGACGAGGCCGGGTGTGATCCACCGACCGGCGCAGTCGACGACGCGCGCCTTGACGGGTGCCTCGACGTCGCTGCCGACCGCTGCGATCTTGCCATCGACGATGAGGACGTTGGCCGTGCCTAGCACCTTGGAGCCATCAAAGACAGTCGCGCCGCGCAAGAAGACGGCTGCGCCTTCTTGGTTGGCACGGTCAGCGACTTGTCCCCAAGCCGTGGCGCTGAGCACGCAGGTGGCGAAGAGGGGCAAGAGCCGCTCGAACTTGGCAGCGCAACTCATCGTGCTTGTTTCTCCGTTTCTGATCCGCTGGAAGCGCCGCTCGAAGGCGTCGCTGCTTCGAAGACGATCGCGCCGTCTTGGACTACGAGGAGGATGCGCGATCGCAGGTCCCATGGCTGGCCCGACCAGACGATGAGGTCGGCGTCGCGTCCGATTTGCAGCGAACCGACCTGGTCGCTCCGCCCGGCGATCGTCGCCGGTGTCGTCGTGACCGCGGCGAGCGCCGCTGCTGGTGCGAGACCTTCGCGCACGGCCAAGGCCATGCTCCATTGCAAGGCTGACCCTGCGTGCTTGTCGGTGCCTTCGTTCGTGAAAGCGAACGGAATGCGCCGCGCCGCGAGCTGCAAGGGCAAGTCCAGGGCCTTGCGCGATGCGTCGGTGCGCA
>CALLZN010000386.1 GCA_937858895.1 uncultured bacterium
CAAGACCTCTTCGCCTTCGAAGAAGCCGAGCTGAACCTGATTCCGCTCGCCCATCGCAGCTGCCGCCTCGTCGAAGCCGACGGCTCGCCCATCGTCGGCGCGCGCCTGCGCCTAGCCCTCGACAGCGGAACAATGGCCGACGAAGTCGAGCGAGCACTCGGAGGGCTGCCGCGCGCCTGGAACCTCGAGCGCATCGATGTCATGACGAACACGAACGGGCACTTCGATCTGCGCTGGATCTCGTGGCAGGGGCAGGACCTGACACTCCGTATCGAGCATGGCGACCTGCGACAGCGCAAGCGCCTCGTCCTCGACGATGCAGCTCCCGAACTGGAATTGCGCATCGACCGCAGGTGAAGGTCGCGAGCGAAAACGCGGCGGCGCGCAACGTGCGCCTCTACCTGCCGTACCGTGTCGCGACGAGCTGCTTCGCCTGGCTGCCGGTGTTCTTTCTGTTCTTTGCACAGCACGTCTCGTTCGACGAGGTGCTGACTCTCGAAGCGATCTACTACCTGAGCGTCGTCGTCGCGGAAGTGCCGACAGGTTATGTATCGGATCGCCTCGGACGCGTCGCGGTCTTGCGCGTGAGTGCCGTCGCCTTCGTGGCGAGCTACACGATCTTCGTGATGGCCGCGGACTTTGCTGCCTTCGCGGGCGCTCAAGCTCTGCTGGGTTTTGCCATGGCCTGTCAGAGCGGGTCGGATACGGCCCTGCACTATGCATCGCTCGCAGCTCTGTCGCGCAGCGATGAATATGGATGGCGGGAAGCGCGCGCCGAGCGAGCGGCCCTCGCGATGCTCGCCGTCGCCGCCCTCGCCGGAGGCGTGACTGCGCTGCACGACCCGCGCCTTGCCTACGCGGTGTCGCTCGCCAGCGCGGTCGCGGCCCTCGTGTTGTCGTGGAGACTCGCAGAAACGCCTTCTGAGGCGGCATCTGCCTCGACGCCTACGCCGACGCTGTCCTCGACGGGGCTCGGCCTGCGCGGCTTCGGCGAGCAGCTTGGCCGCGTGCGCCGCTCGCTCGCCGACGCGGAGTTACGCTGGCTCTTCGCCTTCATGATCGTGCTCTACGTGCTCGCGCACGTCCCCTACGAGTTCTACCAGCCGTGGCTCGACGCCTTGCTCGAGGGGGCCCAAACGCCGCTCAGCTCGGCCGCGCTCTATGCGACAGGCTGCGTGGTCGCGGCCTACGTCGCCGGCCGGAGCATGCGCGCGCGCCAGCGCCTCGGGCGCAAAGGTCACGCAGCGCTGTGCTTGGGCCTCGCCATCTTCGTCATCGCGGCCCTCGGCCTCACGATCCACCCAGCCCTCCTCGTCGTCATCGCTGGCCGCGGCGTTCCGATGGCGCTCGCGCAAGCGCCGCTGCGCGCCGCCATCGCAGCGCGCGTCGAGACAGGCATGCTAGCGACCTTCTCGAGCGTGCAAGCGCTCGTCGGTCGGCTCGGCTTCGGGCTGTTCTTGCTCGCCGTGGCACACACGACACAGCGAGACGCGGGCGACGATGCGACGGCGAAGGTCTTGACGATCTTGAGGATGTCGAGCCTGGGCGCGCTGGTCGTCGGCTTGGTCCTCTTGTTCACCTACCCTCGGGACAAGCAGCCATTGCAAGCGGACGATGCTGCGCGCAGGCTGCCGCCATGAACCTCGTTCCTTCTTACGATGCCTATCGGGCCCTCCTGTTCGAAGACGCGACGACCGGCCTTCGCGTCGACTTCGGCTTCACCGGCTTTGCGCCCGAGGCCTTCGCGGACTTCGGTGCTGCCTTCGTGCGCGTCTTCGCGGAGATGCGCGACCTCGAAGCTGGCGCCATCGCGAACCTCGACGAGCAACGGCCAGTCGGACACTACTGGCTGCGGACGCCATCGCTGGCTCCAGGTGAGCTCGCGGCGACGATCGAAGACGAGAAGCGCGCGGTGCTTTCCTTCGCCCGTGAGGTCATTGACGGGACGCGCTTCCCGCCGCGCGGCGGACGCTACCGCCATTGTTGCCTGATCGGCATCGGCGGCTCGGCGCTCGGTCCGCAGCTCGTGATCGATGCGCTCGGCGAGGAACGACACGGCCTCGCCTTCGCCTGCCTCGACAACACCGACCCCGACGGCATCGCGCGCACGCTCGCGCGGCTCGACCTCGCGACGACGCTCTTCGTGGTCATCTCCAAGAGCGGCGGCACCAAGGAGACTCGCAACGCGATGCTCGAAGCAGCCGCCCAGCTCGAGCGCGCCGGGCTCAGCTTCGCGAAGCAGGCCGTCGCTGTGACCGGCCGCGGCTCGGAGCTCGACCGCCAAGCCGAGCGCGAGGGCTGGATCGCGCGCTTCCCGATGCACGACTGGGTCGGCGGGCGCACGAGCGTCACTTCGGCGGTCGGCTTGCTGCCGGCCTCGCTCTGTGGCGTCGACATGGAGGCCTTCCTCGACGGTGCAGCGCAGATGGACGCGCGCACGCGCATCGAAGACATCGCGACCAACCCAGCCGCGCGCCTGGCCATAGCGTTCTGGCTCGCCGCCGAGGGCCGCGGCGCGAAGAACCTCGTGGTCCTCCCCTACTGTGACCGCCTGCTCCTGCTCGGCCGCTACCTCCAACAGCTCGTGATGGAGTCGCTCGGCAAGGCGCGCGACCTCGAAGGCAAACGCGTCGAGCAAGGCCTGACGGTCTACGGCAACAAGGGTTCGACCGACCAGCACGCCTACGTGCAGCAGTTGCGCGACGGCGTCGCGGACTTCTTCGTCTGCTTCGTGCGCGTCCTCGAAATCGGCACAGCGAGCGACATCGAGGTCGAAGCCGGCATCACGAGCGCCGACTTCCTGCACGGCTTCTGGCTCGGGACGCGACGGGCGCTCGCCGAGAACGGCCGACCGAGCTTGACGATCACCTTGCCCGAGTTCGGCCCGAAGGAGCTCGGCATGGTCGTGGCGCTCTTCGAACGCGTCGTCGGCTTCTACGCGAGCCTCGCGGGCATCAACGCCTACCACCAGCCTGGAGTCGAGGCCGGCAAGCGCGGCGCGGCCGAGGCCCTGGCCTTGCAGAGCCGCGTCCTCGAAGCGCTCGGTGCAGAACCCATGACCGTCCCGGAACTCGCGGCGCGGCTCGGCACCGACGAGCTCGTGACGGTCCACGACCTCCTCGAGTATCTGGCCGCCAACGGCGGACGCAGCGGGGTCCAGGCCTCGGGGACGACCTACCGCCGGCCGTGAGCGCCCCTGCAACCGTGGGCATGAGAATCCTCGAAGCTGTGCCTTTCGGCGGCGCTCGGCCATGCCCTATGCTCGCGCCTCATGGCAGAGCAAAGTAACGTCGCCGAAGGCATGGTCGTCACCGTTCACTACACGCTTTCGATCGACGGTGAGGTCGTCGAGTCGTCGCGCGAGGGTCGGCCCTTCGACTACCTGCACGGATCTTCCAACATCGTTCCCGGCCTCGAGTCGGCCCTGGACGGCCGCCGGGTCGGCGAGACCCTCGACGTCCGCGTCCAGCCCGACCAGGGCTACGGTGAGCGTGAAGACGACGCAACTCAGGTCGTGTCGCGCTCGATGTTC
>CALLZN010000387.1 GCA_937858895.1 uncultured bacterium
CGGGATCGAACTCGGTGCCCCCGTAGACGATGCGGCGGCAAAGGGCGGCGCGACCCGCCTCGCCGCGGAGCGCGCCAAGCAAGGCAAATCGAAAACGGCAGCCAGCAGCAGCGCCCCGCGCCCCGGCGGCCTCAAGGCCAGCACCACGCTCGACCCTGCGCACGCGACACCGCTGCGCGCGATGGCGTTGCAAGGAAAGTCGACCCTCGCGCTCGCGGCGGCAGGCGAGCTGCACGTCTTCGACGTCTTCGAGGCGCAGAAGGACGCCGCCAAGGGCGCGGCAGATCTGCGCTTCGTCGGCCTCCTCGAGCTCTTCCCCCAGGGCCGCATCGAGGCGCTGCGCTTCTCGCCATCCGGCACCAAGCTCGCCCTCGTCGGCGGCCGGCCCGGGCGGTCGGGCCTCGCCGTCCTCGTCGAAGTCAGCGAGGGCAAGGTCCTCGCGCGGGTCGAACGCGAGGGGGATGCATGGACCAGCGTCGACGTGCGCGACGACGGCGTCTTCGTGGTCGGTGGCGCCGAGCCACGCCTGCGCATCTTCGACGGCGCTGGCCGTGCGCTGCGCGAAGTCAGCGAGCGCGACTGGGTCGTCGCGCTGCGCTTCTCGCCGGACGGCGAGCGCATCGCGAGCCTCGAGCGTCGCGGCCGCATCAGCGTCCACAGCTTCGAGGACGCTAAGTTCGCGACTCTGCAGAGCGCCAGCCTCGAACTCGGCGTCGCAGCCACGACGAGCCTCTGCTGGAGCCCGCGTGGCGACCGCCTGCTCTGCGTCGGCGCCGACGGCGGCGTGCGTCAGATTGCGAGCGCGCCCAATGGGAAAGGCGCGAAGGCGCTGCGCAGCCTTGCGACAACCCAGCTCCATGGCGCCGGTGGGGTCGCCATCGAGGCGGTCGAGGACGGTTACTGGAGCCTCGCTGCCGATGCGAGCCTCGTCCGCCTCGATGCCGCCGTGCGCAGCACGGCGACGGCGCGCATCAGCGCTCGCGGCGTGGCCTGCCTCTGTGCGACGAGCGACGGCAAGCGCTGCTTCGTCGGCGACCTCGACGGCAAGCTCCACAGCGTTGTGCGCGCCGGTCGCGGGCTCGCGGTCGCGCCTACTTCGCGCGCGGCGTCTTCGCGTCCCCTTGCTTCGCCTTCAACTTCTGCAGCTTCGGCGCAATGACCGCTCGACAGTAGGGAGCGTTAGGGTTGAGGCGGAAGTAGTCCTGGTGGTCGACCTCGGCCGGCCAGAAGGTCGTGGCCTCGGTCACTTCGGTGACGATGGGTCTGCCGAAGACCGCTTGGTGCGCCTGGATCGCCGCCTCGGCCGCCACGCGCTGCTCTTCGTCATGCCAAAAAATGGCGGAACGATACTGAGTGCCGATGTCGCCGCCCTGACGGTTCAGCGTCGTCGGGTCGTGGAGGGCGAAGAACCATTCGAGCAGCTCGCGGTAGCTGATGCGGTTCGGATCAAAACGCACCTGCACCGCCTCGGCGTGGCCGGTCGAACCTGAGCAAACCTCGCGGTAGGTCGGTTGCTCGCTGCGTCCGCCGATGTAGCCCGAGCTCACGTCGAGGACGCCCTCGACCTCTTCGAGGACCGCTTCCACACACCAGAAGCAACCGGCTGCAAAGGTCGCAGTGCTCTCGTTGATCGCCATTCCCGTCACCTTCTTGTCGCTCGTATCGCTGAGTTCGGACTTTTGGGGAGCGTCGCCACCGACCCTGCTTGCGCTCTTGTTGCCGCCACTGCCAACGAGGCCGGGACGCGTATTGCACGCTCCGACCGCGATGCCGAAGAGGACCGCGGCGCTGCTGACAAGGAGGAAGTAGAGATACGGCTTGAGGCTTTGCTCGGTCTGCATCGTGGGAGAGGTGTCGGGCATCGAGGAAGCGAATGCAAGCATAAGGCCTGAGCGATACGCTGGGGGGCATGTCGGTCCTTGCTTCGGCGCGCCCTGCCTCGCTCTCTTCGATACCACGCGGCATCCCACGCGGCATCGTCATGGCCACCCTTGCCTTCGTGCTTCAGCTGGTGGTGAGCGGCCTCGTCGCTGCGCAGGAGAAGGGTGAGACCCCCGAGGACGTGCAAGCCGAGCTCGTCAAGATGCAAGCGTCGATCGACAGGGCGATCGACCGTGGTGCCGAGAACATCCTCGCCAGGCAGCTGCGGGACGGGAGCTGGGGCGACCGGGCCAAGCCCTTCCGCAACGGCCAGACGTCGCTCTCGGCCTACATGCTGATCAAGGCAGGTATCGACCGCCAGCACCCGGCCATCCTGCTCGCCCTCGACTTCCTCGGCAAGCAGTTGCCGAACGAGACCTACAGCGCGGGCTGCCAGTTGCTCTTCTACGAGTCGATGCACGATCCGAGTCTGCTGCCGCGCATGCAGGAGATCCTCGACCTCCTCTTGTCGTGGCAGGTGCAAGGCGCCTTCAGTTATCCCCTGACTCACGCGGGCGAGGGCTGGGCGGATCGGCCAGGCATCCCCGATCTCTCGAACATGCAATACGCGGCGCTCGGCATCCTCGCGGCGCGGCGCGCGGGCCTCGAAGTCCCGCCCAAGGCGGTCAAGACCCTGATCCAGCGGACCCTCGAGTACCAGGAGAGACTTTCGACCAAGGAAGAGCGCGAAGCCAAGCGCTACGGCAAGGAGCGCATGCTCGGCTTCTGCTACCGCAGTAAGCGCGGGTATGGAGGCGAGGGCAAGCCGACGGGGTCGATGACCGCGGCAGGGGCCAGCATCCTCCACATTTGCCTCGATGCTCTCGGCGATCGAGCCGGCGACAAGTTCAAGATCGAAGTCGAGAACGAGATCCGAGCCGCGGTCAACTGGCTCGGCGCGAACTTCTCGGTCGAGCGCAACCCGGGCAACAACGGCTGGCTCTATTACTACCTCTACGGCCTCGAGCGTGTCGGCGACCTCCTGGGGATCGATCGTATGGGCGGCCACTACTGGTATCGGGACGGCGCCAAATTCATCGTCAGCAAGCAGCAGGATCGCGGCCAGTGGGGGGACGAAGCTGACACCTGCTTCGCGGTGCCCTTCCTCAAACGCGCGACGTCATCGGCGCAGACGGGCGGCGAATCGCGGCCGCGGGATGTGTGGACGGCCAACAACAGGAACTCGCCGCTCTGGATCCGAGCTTCGGGACACAGCGAGCTCGCCCTTTGGGTTCTCGGCTTCAACGAAGAGACCTTGAAGGCCCATGATACGCATGGTCTCCGCGTCGCGCGGGTCGAGTGGTACGTCGGCGACACGAAGATCGCGGAGGTCGCTGGGTCGATCGATCGGGTCTTCGACCACGAACCGCTCGGCGCCAAGTATCGCTTCACGAGGCCCGACGTTTACAAGATCAAGGCAACGGCCTTCGTCGTCGACCCCGAGGCACCCAAGGGTTGCGACGGGCCCCTGGTCGAGCTCACTTCGAAGACGATCGAAGTGCCCGTCCGCCAAGTCATGGCCGGTTGGATGAAAGACGAGCTCGACGCACGCGACCGCAACGTCTTGGTCGGCATACCGCTGATCGCGACCGCTTCGAGCTTCAACAAGGCCCACCCGGCCGAGGGCGCGCTCGACGGTCGTCAAGCCACGCGCTGGGTCTGTGACGCCAAGGACGAGAAGCCCACGCTGACCGTGCGCCTGTCGCGCTTCGTCGATGCGGACCGCTTCGTCTTCGAGCAGAGCGCCGCGAGCTCCTTCGAGAAGGGCATGTTCGACGACATTCGCAAGCTGCGCTTGACGCTCAACGAACGCGACTCCTTCGAGGTGACGATGGCCGACGACACGCTCGAGCCGACGGTCTTCGACCTGCCGCGCAAGTTCAAGGTCAAGCGCATCGACGTCGAGGTCGTGGAGCGCACGCCCGGTTGGGCCTGGCCCGGCCAGGCCGGGCTCACGGAGCTACGCTGCGAACGCACGAAGCGCTGAGCTGCGGACCCATACAGGGGCGCGCGGCCGCGCGAAGAAACGACGGGGAACGGGAGAAGCATGGAGAGACGAGTCCAAGAAGCCGCATCGAGTGACTTCCTCGAGCGTGTGCTCTTTCCGACCTTGGAGAAGCGCCTCGATCGCGCCTTTCCGGTCTATGGCTTCCGCCGCGACGCTCAAGGACGCTGGATCGCAACCCGGCGGCCGCAGGGTTTGCCACATGCGCTGCGCACCTCGCCGCGCCTCTATGGCGAGCGCCGGGGTCTACGAGGCCTCGACCCAAAAGACGCGTTCTTGCCGTGGCTCTGGCACGAGGCGCCTACCAAAGAAGCGCGACACAACCCAGCGACCTTTGGGCAAGGGCTCGAGCGCTTGGCGCGCGCCGCTGGCATCCCGCTGCCCGACGACGTCCTTCGCGACGCGGCCTTCGCACGCACGCAGCGCAGCCTCGACCTCCTCGAGACGGCCTGGGCCTTCCTGCGCGCGCTCGCCGTCAAGCACATCGGCGGCGCGACCCTCGATGCCTTGGCCGACCTCGGCTATTCCGAGCCAGCCCTGCGGGATGGCGCCTACCCGCTGGGCCTCTACCCGGGGCCTGTCAGCGGCAACTATCCAGCGACGCAAGCCTTGCGCGAGCGCCTCACCGACTTGGGCTACACCGAGAAGGAAGTCGAGAAGCTCGGTCTCCTGAAGGCCGGGCTCGAGGACCGTGTCCTTCTGGGGCTGCGTGACGAGTTCGGGACCCTGCACGACCTCTTCGTCGCCAGGCTGCAAGGAGACGTGAGCGGGACGAAGCACGGGGGCCTGCTGCGCAGCCGCGAAGACAATCCGCACGCGCCGCGCCTCTACGGGCTCGAAGTCGCGCTGCGCACGAAGGGGGGGCACGAAGACCTGCTCGTCGTCGACGACCCGGTGACGGCCCTCGCCATGCACGGGCGCGCTGTGCAACGCGCCGTCGGCCTCGTCGGTGGTCACGGCAGCGGCAAGAGCAATCGGAGCTTCGATGCGGAGGCCTTTGACGAGGTGGTGGGTGCAGGCGTGCGTGGACTGCGCTTCGTCTCACGCGGCGCGCTGGCGGCGCTCGAGGGGCTGGTCGAGGACCTTCCCGAAGACCAGCGACAACGCCTGCGCATGCGCTGCCTCGGCTCGGCGGACACGTGGATCGACACGGTCGCGCCGCTCGGTCGCCACGTGGCGAAGGTCGGCGTCCAGGCCTTCGAGATCGAATTGCGTCGCCTGGCCTGGGTCGACCCGCGCAGCGGTGAGGCGGTGCTGGACGCGCTTCCCGAGCTCTTGCTCGACGAGTCGAAGGATGCGCCGATGGGCGAGGACGTCGCCAGCAGCAGCGACTGCGAGGAGCACGTCGCTTGCCACAGCCATGGGGCCGCGGACGAGCCGAGCAACGGTCACGGGCATGCACGCACGGGCGAAGGGACGAGCGCGCGAACGACGGCCTTGCCGGCACAGGCGTCCTACTTGGGTGGCGAAGGCCGCGACTTCGCTGCGCGAGTCTCGGTCAAGCGCGGTCCTCGTCTGACGGAGAAGTCGGGCGATGCCTCGCGGCACGTGCACGCGACGACGCGATGGGCCAGCGAGCGCGCGGCCGTGACGGCGACCGAGGGCAACGCACAGGAGAGGCTCGCCGAAGCGCGTGGCTCGTACCGAGCGCCAACACTCGCACGCGCCGACGATGCTGACGTTGCTGCATCGGACTGGCTTGTCGACAATCCTTTTGCCGGCCCCGCGCTGCTGCGCGCTTCGCCGCTGCGCTTCGATATGTGGGTCGGCGGCAGCGAGGCCTTCCTCGTGCGGGCCACGGCCCGGCATCTCATAGACTCGATGCTGCCGAGCTTGACGGCCTCCTTGACGGCAAGGAGCACGGAAGTCTGGTGGTGCATCGGCGCAGAACGGCGATCGCCGGATGCGGCAACGCTGCCAGCGAGCGTGCGTCGTGTTGTCTTGGCTCCTGGTCGCGGCAGCATCGCTCGGCTCGAGCACGAAGGAGGATCGCCTTCGCTCATCGTCGTCGATACGGACGTCGATGCGGCGGCCGTGCTGGACGCGCTTCCGAAGGTGCCGAAGCTGGTTCTCGAGCTGGGCACGTTCGAGCTGGGCACGGGCGCGGCCGCTCGTGCGAGCCGACGCTCAGTTGGGCGAGAAGATGCTCGGCGATCGGCAGGATGTCCTCCGGGCGTTCCCGCAATGCCGGCAGCGCGATCTCCAGCACCCGGATCCGGTACAGCAGATCCTCGCGGAACTCGCCGGTACGCACCCGCTCGGCCAGATCGCGATGCGTCGCCGCCACCACCCGCACGTCGGCATGTACCTCGCGCGATCCACCCACGCGGTAGAAGCGCCGATCCTCGAGCACGCGCAGCAGCTTCACCTGCAGCTCGGGCGGCAGTTCGCCGATCTCATCGAGGAACAGCGTGCCGCGCTGCGCCATCTCGAAGCGGCCGATGCGCCGCTCCACGGCGCCGGTGAACGCGCCCTTCTCATGGCCGAACAGCTCGCTCTCGACCATCGCCGCCGGAATCGCGCCGCAGTTGATGGCGATGAAAGGTTGCGCTGCCCGCGGGCTCCAGTCGTGGATCGCCCGGGCGAACGGTT
>CALLZN010000388.1 GCA_937858895.1 uncultured bacterium
CACTCCTTCATGAAGCGGCCGACGTCCTTCTTTTCGGTCACGCCCAACTCGGCGAGCAAGGCGCTCGCCAAGGCTCGGGTCGTCGCCTCGTCCATCTGCTGGGGCAAGTAGGCAGCGATCCAAGCGGCCTCGCGCGCTTCTTGCTCCGACATGCTGTCCCTGCCCGCGGCCTTGGCTGCCTCGATCGCGTCCATGCGCATCTTCTGGGCTTTGCGCAAGACCGCGAGTTCTTGCTCTGTGTCGAGCGCTGCTTGGCCAGCCGCCTCGCTGGCGTTCTTGAGGTCGGCCAAGACCATGCGCAGGAGCGTGAGCTTGTCCTTTTCGCCGGCCTTCATCGCCGACTTCATGTCAGCTTGGATCTGCTCTTGGATCGTCAACATTGGCTGCTCGTTGCAAAGCTCTCGGTGAGATCAGGCCTCGGTGGGGGGAGCGTCGCCTTCTTCGGAGACCTCCTCGCCTTCGCTCGGCACGCGCGCGCACGAGGCGACCTCGTCGCCGTCATTGAGCTTGATGAAGCGCACGCCTTGCGTCGCGCGTCCGATCTCGGAGATGCCCGCGACTGGCGAACGGACGACCATGCCGCCCGTCGTCGTGAGCATGACTTCGTCATCGACCTCGACCGCGAGGACGGCCACGACTGGGCCGTTCCGTTCGGAGGTCTTGATGTTGATGATGCCCGAGCCGCCACGCGATTGGTTGCGATACTCCGCGAGGGCCGTGCGCTTGCCGTAGCCGTTCTTGCACACCGTCAAGATCGACTGGCCTTCGTCGGCAACCGCGAGGGAGACGACGACGTCCTTGCCCTTGAGCCGGATGCCGCGCACGCCACGTGCGACGCGCCCCATCGGCCGTGCCTCGGTCTCGTCGAAGTGGATGGCTTGGCCTTCGGCCGTCCCGAGGATGACGCTCTGGTGGTCGCGGAGGAGGCGCACGCCGATGAGACGGTCGCCGTCGTCGAGCTGCACGGCACGGATGCCGTTCTCGCGCGGCCGCGAGTAGGCGGCGAGCACGGTCTTCTTGATGTAGCCGAGCTCGGTCGCGAAGAGCAGGTAGCGATCGTCGAAGACGTCGACGCAGAGGATCTCTTGGACGCGTTCGTCCTCGGCCAGCGGAATGATGTTGACGAGGGCGCGACCGCGCGCGGCGCGGTTCATCTCGGGGACTTGGTAGACCTTACGCCAGTAAGCGCGACCCTGGTTCGTGAAGAAGAGCAGGTAGTCCTTGGTCGAGGCGATGAAGAGGCGCTCGAGGAAGTCCTCGTCCTTGATGTCCCCCGCGCTGACGCCCTTGCCGCCGCGGCTCTGGCTGCGATACATCTCCAAGGCGACGCGCTTGATGTAGCCCTGGTGGCTGACCGTGACGGCCATGCGCTCTTCTTCGATGAGGGCTTCGATGTCGATCGAACGGCCGACCTCTTCTTCGTCGATGACGGTGCGCCGCTTGTCGCCGTATTGCGCGACCATCTCACGCATCTGCTCGCGGATCACTTCGTGGATGAGGCGCACGTCGGCGAGCATGGCCTCGTAGCCACGAATCTCCTCGAGGATCTCGTTGAACTCGGCCTCGAGCTTCTCGATCTCGAGGCTCGTGAGCCGGGCGAGGCGCATGTCGAGCACGTGGCGCGCCTGGATCTCGCTGAGCTCGAAGCGACTCATCAAGCGCTCGCGCGCGTCGTCGACGCTACGGCTCGACTTGATGATCTCGACGACCTCGTCGATGTTCGCCAGCGCGATGCGCAGACCTTCGAGGATGTGCTTGCGCTCTTCGGCCTTGCGCAGCAAGTAGCGCGTGCGCCGCGTGATCACGTCGATGCGGTGATCGCGGTAGGCCTCGAGCAGCTCCTTGAAGTTCATCGTCTTCGGCTGACCACGGTCGAGCGCGAGGTTGATGATCGAGAAGGTCGTCTGCAGCGGCGTGAACTTGAAGAGCTGGTTGAGCGTGACGGTCTCGTCGTCGACGGCCTTCTTGAGCTCGACGACGAGGCGCATGCCCGTGCGCGCGTTGGTCTCGTTGTTGACGTCCGAGATGGTCTCGATCTTGCCGTTCTTCACGGCCTCGACGATGGACTCGACGATGGCCGCGACCGTGACCTGGTAGGGAAGCTCGGTGAAGACGAGGTAGCGGCGCTTCAGTTTTTCTTCGATGTGGTACTTGGCGCGGACAGTGATGAGGCCGCGTCCCGTCAAGTAGGCCTGCGCGATGCCGCTGCGACCCATGATCATGCCACCGGTCGGGAAGTCCGGTCCGGGGCAATACTGCAGCAGCTTTTCACCGCTGATCTTCGGGTCGTCGAGCAGGGCTTCGAGCGCCGCGCCGACTTCACCGAGATTGTGCGGCGGCAGGCTCGTGGCCATGCCGACCGCGATGCCCGAGCTGCCGTTGCAGAGCAGGTTGGGGAAGCGCCCCGGCAGCACCATGGGCTCGTCGCGCGTGTCGTCGTAGTTGCGCGCGAAATCGACTGTCTCCTTGTCGATGTCCTCGAGCATGTGCAGCGAGGCTTGCGAGAGGCGCGCTTCGGTGTAACGCATCGCGGCCGGATTGTCGGGCCGGTTGCTGCCGAAGTTGCCCTGCTTGTCGACAAGGACGTAGCGCGAGTTGAAGTCCTGGCCCATGCGCACGAGCGTCGGATAGACGACCGACTCGCCGTGCGGGTGGTAGTTACCCGAGGTGTCGCCGCAGATCTTCGCGCACTTACGGTGCTTGCTGCGTGGGCCGAGGTTGAGGTCGTGCATCGCGACGAGGATGCGTCGCTGAGATGGCTTGAGGCCGTCGCGCACGTCGGGGAGCGCTCGGCTGTGGATGACGCTGAGCGCGTACGTGAGATACGACTCCTTCATCTCCTTCTCGATGAGGAGCGGCGTCGGTTCGCGGACTTCGTCCGGCTTCGTCTCGTCTGTCATGCGGGCCCTTTCTCCTGGGTGGCGGCCGGAACTCTGGCGCCTACGGGCCTCTCGAGCCCTCCCCCTAGTAGCCTCCCATGCGAAGGTCGCAGGAGGCCGATTGCCGGCCGGAGATTATCGCGATTCGAGCCATGCCGAACAACGTTGGAGATGGCGAAATGGCGCGCCGGCGCGCATTCCGCGCTGGGGCGCTGATCGAGGTGTCGCTGCGATGGCGTGGCGGGTGGCACAGCGAAGGGCGCGTCCTTGGCAGTCTTCGGTCATAATCGCCCTGTCCGCAGCGGAGTTTTGAATGTCGTCTCAGCGCGTCCTGTCTTTCGTCTCTGTCGTGTCTCTCGTCGTCCTCGCAGCCTCGCTCGGCACGCAGGCTGTCCGCGCCCAAGACCTCTACGACGAGTCCACGGTGCGCGTGCTCGACTTGCGCTTCCAGGAGAGCAACTGGTACCAGATCCTCACCACCAACTACAGCTCGAAGACCTTCCTCAAGGCGACATTGACCGTCGATGGAAAGGTCTACAAGGACGTCGGCGTGCGCTTCCGCGGCAACACCTCTTACAGCAACATCGGGACGTCGCAGAAGAAGCCCTTCGAGCTGGCCCTCGAGGAGTTCGTGCCTGGCCAGAACTTGTATGGGTTCAAGACGCTGAACCTCAACAACGGTTTTCGCGACCCAACCTTCGTGCGCGAAGTGATCGCCTGGCGGCTCTTCCGTCGCTTCGTCCCGGCTTGTCGCTGCAACTATGTCAAGCTCGTGATCAACAACGAGAATTGGGGGCCTTACATCAATGTGCAGCAGGTCGACAAGACGATGCTCCGCGCTTGGTTCCGGGACGAGGACGGCAACCGCTATCGTGCTGAGCGGCAAGCAGGCGCGTCGCAGCACGCGTCGGCGCTGACCTGGCTCGGCGACCGTGTCGACCTCTACAAGGGCGGCTACGAAGTCAAGGGGGCACCGACGAATCCTTGGGTCGATGTCTGTGATCTCTGTCACGTCCTCAACAACACCGCGCTCGCGCAGCTGCCAGCCGAACTCCCCAAGATCCTCGACGTCGAGCTCGCGCTCCGTTACCTGGCGGTCAACAACGTGCTGCCGGCCGTCGACAGCTACATCGGGAACACGTCCCACAATTACTACCTCTATAACGACCCGTACCACGCGCGCTTCGCGCTCTTGCCTTGGGACCTGAACGCGAGCTTTGGTGGCAACTCCTGGTTGACGGTGCAAGAGAAAGTACGCCTCGATCCATTTTACCAGTTCACGCACGCGCAGCGCCCCCTGATCACGCGCACGCTCGGCCATAGTCCGTGGCGGCACTACTACCTGGCGCAGATCCGCGCGCTGCTCGACGATGGCTACGACTGGGCGACCATCGGCGCGTGGGTCAAGGAGCTGCAGACGCTCATCGAACCAGAGCTTCGCGCAGACACCAAGCGCATCTACTCGATGCAGGACTTCGCCGACAACGTCGTGCGCGACGTTTCGATCACCGTGAACCTCGTTCGGCAGACCATTCCGGGGCTCGAGCCGATGGTCAAGGGCCGCGCCGCCTTCTTGCGTCAGCACGTCGAAGTCGCGTTGCCCGCGCCGACGTTGACGAAGCTTGCGCATGCGCCGCTCGACCCCAAGGTCGTCGATGACGTGTCGCTGACCGTCGTGGCGAGCAGCGAGGCGGTGCGCGTCAGCGCATTCGCGCGCATGCGCGGCGCGTGGCTCGAATTGCCGATGTTCGACGATGGGCTGCACGGCGATGGGGCCGCGAAAGACGGGGTCTACGGCGTCGTCCTGGGCAAGCTGCCATACGGGACCGAAGTCGAGTACTACTGCGGCGCCGAGGCCAGCGCCGCGCGCGGCGGCGCCGTTGTTTTCGAGCCGCGGGCGGCGGGGCATGCGCCACGGCGCTTCCGCGTCGACTGGCCACGGCGTTCGTCGACCGTGACGATCAACGAGGTCCTCGCGAGCAACAAGTCCGGCATCAAGGACGAAGCCGGCGAGCGCGAAGACTGGATCGAGCTCTATCACGCAGGTAGCCAGCCTCTCGACATCTCTGGCTACTCTTTGACCGATGATGCCTCGCGACCCCGACGATGGGTCTTCCCGGTCGGCACGATCGTGCCCGCGCGTGGGACGATCTTGGTTTGGGCAGACGCCGAGCCTGGCGATGGTGTCTTGCACGCGACCTTCAAGCTCGACGCTGACGGCGAAGAGCTCCTGCTCTTCGATCGGGATGGATGGACCGTCCTCGATGAACTTCGCTTCGGCGCGCAGCAGCCCGATGTCGCGACCGGGCGGCTCTTCGATGGCGGGCTGCCGTGGGTCAGCTTCCCGTTCGCGTCGTCGCCGCGCGCGAACAACGCCCCGGGGCTCTGCGCCTATCGACACTACTCGGGCATGGTCGGCACCGAGCATGCACTCACATTGCGCGCGAGTGGGGTGCCGAAGCTCGCTTCTCAGGCGACGTGGACCCTCTTGGGCGCGCCTCCGCAAGGGGCCTACTTGCTCCTCTTGTCGGCGACGCCGGAGCACTTGGCGATCCCGGGCCTCGGTTGGTCCTTGCTCGTTGGGCTGCCGCTCGCGGCGACCCTCGTCGTGCCGGCAGATGCGGCGGGTGCGGCGACGTTGCAGTTCTTGCTGCCGAACGATGCGCTCCTCGATGGCGCGAGGATCTACTGTTCGCCACTCACGCTCTCGGCGCGCGGCCTAGAGGCCGGCAACGCCATCGAGGCCTTGCTCTGTCGCTGAGGCCGCGCGCGCGCTGAGTTTTTGCCTGGATCAGAAACGTCGAGGCCGAACGATCCACGATTCAGGAAACGTAGGGGCTCGCGCTATGGTCGTGCGAGATGAAGCGTCACCGAACAGCAATGGCCGCCGTCCTTGCGGTCTTCTGTGTGTCCTGCGCACCCGATGCCTATCCGGGTGAAGAGGGCGCCATCCTCCACTACGCGCTGCGCTTGCTGCCGAAGACCTTCGACCCGCCGAAGATCTCGGACGAGGGGTCCAACAACCTGGCGTCGCAGATCTACGACGGCCTCTTGACCTACCATCCGTACGCGAGGCCCTACAAGCTCATGCCGGCCATCGCCGCGGCGCTTCCGGAGGTCAGTGAGGACAAGCGGACCTATACCTTCAAGATCAACACGGCCATCCGCTTCCAGGATGATCCGTGCTTCGAAGGTGGTAAGGGACGCTTCGTGACCGCGCACGACGTCCTCTATTGTTTGAAGCGCTTCGCGCACCCAGTCTCCGAGACGACAGGTTGGTGGCTCTTCCAGGACCGCATCGTCGGCTTCGACGCGTGGCGCAAGGCGCGTGAAGGTGACGTCACGGCCTATCTCAAGGAGCACGGCAGTTTGCCGCCGGCGACGTACCCAGGCATCGAAGCGCCGATCGTCGAAAACGACGTGCATGGGATCGAAGTCGTGGGCGACGACCGCATCGTCATCCGCTTGACGGAACCCTACGACCAGCTCCTCTGGGTCCTCGCGATGTCCTACACCGGCATCTACCCGAAGGAGGCCGTCGAGCACTACGGTGACCAGTTCCGCAACCACCCTGTCGCGACGGGACCTTTCAAGGTCGTGAGCTTCGATGCGGTGTATCGCTGTGTCATGCGACGCAACGAGAACTATCGCGAGGAGTACATCCCGGACCCGCGCAACAAAACGGAGGATCGCGTCGACGGTTGGGATTGGGAGGCCGACGAGAAGGCCGGTCTGCTCGTCCATGCCGGCAAGCGCATGCCCCTGCTCGACGGCATGGAGGTCCGCTACATCACACAAGACCAGCCGCGCTGGTTGTACTTCAAGGCTGGCTACGCGGACTTCCTCAATCCGCCCAAGGACGGCGTCGACCAGGCGCTTCCTGATGGCAAGCTGTCGCCCGAGCTCGCCGCGCGCGGCGTGCGCCTCGATCCTTGGCCGGAGTTGGGCACGGTCTATTCGTGCTTCAACACGATCGACCCGGTCATGCAGAACGTCGATTTGCGTCGCGCGATCGCGCTCGCGATGGACCACGCCTGGACGCGAGACAATCTCTATTCGCGCCAGGCGGTCGTCGCGACTTCGGTCTTGCCACCGGGCATCGCCGGCTTCGATCCCGACTACCATCCCTATCACCGCGCCGATGGGACGGCCGATGTCGAGCGTGCCAAGCAGTTCTTGGCCAAGGCTGGGTATCCCGACGGTGTAGACGCCAAGACCTCGAAGCGCCTCAAGCTCGTCTACGAAAACTCCGGCTCCAGCGCGACGGCGCGCGAGTTCTCGGATCGCTTCGTCTTCGAGATGCGCCAGCTCGGTGTCGAGGTCGACGTCATCTCGAACACGTTTCCGCAGATGATCGACAAGATGCGCAAGAGCAGCTTTCAGGTCGCTGGGCTTGCGTGGGGTTTTGACTATCCAGACGCGCAGAACATCTTCATCAACCTCTACGGGCCGAACAAGGCGCCGGGTGCGAACTACGCGAGCTTTCAGAACGCGCGCTTCGACGAGCTCTTCCTCGAGGCGGCGCTCTTGAGCGAGGGCCCCGAGCGCACGCAGCTCTATCGCGAGATGACCCACATCGTCGCGGATGAAGTGCCCTGGGTGACGCGCGCCCACCGCCTCAAGCAGAACCTCCAGCAGCCTTGGCTCACGGGCATGAAGTACACGGAGGTCAACTACCAGTTCTGGCGCTACTGCTCGATCGACGACGAGATGCGCGATCGCTTGCTCGCCGAGTGGAACAAGCCTGTGCGCTGGCCCCTCGTCTTGTTATCGCTGCTCTTTGTCGGCCTCATCCTCAAGGCGGTCTTGGCGAACGGGGTGGCGCGCTCATGATCCAATTCGTGTTGCGGAGGATCCTCTACGCGATCCCTGTGCTCTTGGTCGTCGCTTTGGTCACGCTGTTTCTCTTCGATATCGCGGCGGGGGATCCGGCCGCGATCAAGCTCGGCAAGAACCCTTCGCCAGAGGCCGTCGCGGCGTTGCACGAGAAGATGGGCTTCAACGACCCCTTCCTCGTCAAGTATGGGAAGTTCCTGTGGAGCACGTTGACGGTCGACTTCGGCGACTCATGGTCGGATGACACGCCCGTGCGCACGGTTTTCAAGCGTGGCATCATCCCCACCTTGAGCTTGACGCTCCCGGCCTTCCTGCTTGGCACGTTCGTCGCCGTCATTCTCGCCCTTCTCGTTGCCTTCTACCGCGGCTCCCTGCTCGACAAGGCGATGACGGTCGTCGCGATCGCGGCAATCAGTATCTCGTCGCTTGTTTATATCTTGGTCTTCCAGGCCGTCTTGGCGGACGCTTGGAAGCTCTTTCCGGTTTGGGGTTACGAGTACGGAATCGGTGCTATCAATTTCATTGCACTGCCGGTCTTGATCTGGATCTTGCTCTCCATTGGGACCGACATGCGCTACTACCGAACGGTGGCGCTCGAAGAGATCTCGCGCGACTACGTGCGGACGGCGCGCAGCAAGGGCGTGAGTGAGCACCGTGTGCTTTTCTCGCACGTGCTGCGCAACTGCCTGATTCCGATTGTCACGCGCATGGCGATCATCGTGCCCTTCCTCATCACGGGTAGCTTCCTGCTCGAGATTTTCTTCGGTATCCCGGGTCTCGGGACCGTGCTCTACACCGCGATCAACAATTCGGATCTGCCGATCATCAAGGCCTTCACCATGCTCGGGACCGTGCTCTACGTCACCTTCGACATCGTCGCTGACATCAGCTACGCGGCGCTCGATCCGCGAGTGAGGTTGTCATGACGGCGGTGGATGTGAGTGCCGTGGTGCCAGGTCCTGGCAGGACGGTCGCACGTACACCGCGACAAGAGGCTTGGCGTCGCTTCAAGAAGGATCGCCTCGGGCTCTTCTTCTTGGCCGTTGTTGGCGTCTACGTCGTGATCGCTCTTTGGGCGGCCTGTGTTGGCTGGGGTGGGAGCTACGAGATCGCGGGCCAAGTGCGGCCGGCCTACGAGGCCTCCATGCAGCAGTTGGGCTTCGAGCTCGACGGCAAGCCTTATCCGCAAACGCAGACTGGTCCGTCGACCGCGGGTGGGAGCTACACCTGGCTCGGCACGGACAAGCTCGGGCGCAGCATCCTCTATCGAGGTCTGCAGTCGACCAAGGTCGCCTTCACCGTCGGTACCTTCGGCGCGCTCCTGAGCGTCGTGATCGGCATGACGCTCGGCCTCCTCGCTGGCTTGCTCGGTGGCTGGGTCGATCGCGTCGTCGTTTTCCTTTACTCGTCGCTCGCTTCGATTCCCTACCTCTTGCTGATGCTCGCGATCGCCTTCGTCATTCGGAAGGGGCCCTTCGCGACTCGCTATGACGAGTGGGCGCCGTGGGGATGGGACGTGTCCGAGGCCATCAGCCTCGGCCTCCTCAATCTCGTGGTCGTCATTGGCTTGACGAGCTGGGTCACGCTCTGTCGCCTCGTGCGCGCCGAGGTCTTCAAGGTGCGCGAGCTGGACTATGTCAACGCCGCGCGTAGCCTCGGCTTTGGGACTTGGCGCATTGCCTTTAGGCACGTGCTGCCCAACGTCTTCCACCTCGTGATCATCAACTTCTCGCTGACCTTCGTGATCGCGATCAAGTCGGAGGTCATCTTGACCTTCCTCGGCGTAGGCGTCGACAAAGAGCCGTCGTGGGGGCAGACGATCGCGGGCGCCAACAACGAGCTCATGGTCGGCTTTTGGTGGCCCCTCATCGTCGCGGGGTCCCTGCTCTTCGGCCTGACGCTCGCGGTGAACTACGTCGGCGACGCGCTGCGCGATGCGCTCGATCCCAAGCTCAAGACATGAGCGGTCGTTCGCATCGCCTCACGTCCATCATTGGATCCTGGCGGTCAGGGCGTTCGAGAAGCTGAAGCCCCACGTGTTCGCGCCAGCGTCGACCGTCATCTGCTGGAAGTAGAGAGGGATGCCGCGCAGGCTCGGATCGTTCGGCAGGAGCCAGGCGATCTTGGCGACACCGTTGCCCGAACCGCGGCCACTCGCGATGGCGACCTGCAAGACATCGAGCGAGGCGCGCAGGATGCAGTCTCCGCCGCCGATCGGGCGAAGCGCGAAGGGCAGCGGGATAGCGCCAAAGGCCGTGTTCGACAGGCCGAGGATGCCGATGCTGGCAGCGCCAGGCTGAAGGTTGTAGGCCTCGCTGTCCCAGGTCGTCCCGATTTGCGCAGGCTTGGCCATGCCGAGGACGGGCTTGTAGCCGTCGGTCCCTGTGCAGCCGTCACCCGTGCTCGCAATGCCCGCAGCGTTGACGAAGACGCGATAGAAGGCACCGGGCACCGTCGAGGCGTGGCCGTAGAAGCCCCACTCGTCACCACGATCGCGGTTGTCGCCGTTTGCGGCGTTGCCGGCCGCGGTCATCGTCACAAGGCCAGGTGTCGTCGGCGCCGTGAAGCTAAAGCTCCAAGACCGCGAGAGGGCGTTCGAGTGCGTGATCGCTGGCGCGCCGCTCGACGTCGCTTCGACGCGCGTGTTGGTGCCCGCGACGAAGCCGCCGCTGCTCGCCTGCAGAGAGAAGCCGCCAGCCGTGTTCGTCGACGGATCGGAGACGCCGAGTCGCATCGCGACGGATGCGCCTGGGGCGACCGAGGTCGCCCCGTCGATCGTCACCGTGACGAGCGGGTTCGGGCTACTCGTGTGGCAGCTCCCGCAGCTCGGGAAGCCGGTCGTCAGGTTCGAAGGCATGCCGTTCTTGCCCGCGACAACCCCGTTGTTGTGGCCGAGGAGCAGGGAGGCGGAGAGAAGGGCAGCGAAGATTCCTGCTGCAGTGACTCGGGTCTGGCGCACAGTCGATCAGTCCTTTCTGGATAGGAAAAGCGTCATGAAAGAGGCGCGCTGAACAAGTGGCGTGCCGCGGCCGAGGCATAGCATGGATTGGCGTAAAGGTAATGTAGGAAGCAAGTAGCGTGCGCAGATCAGGCTTCTGTCCGGTCCCTGCAATGTCTTGAAGTCCAGACTGCGGACTCTCAGGGTCGGACTCCTGCACGCCCGACGCTTATCCCGTCAAGCGTGTTTTGCCCGCCCGGAACATCCCCGCGACACAATCTCCATTCGGCGCGTGCATGCGAGGTCTCGAATCGGAATCCTCTTTGCCGCCATGACCGATCCTTCAACGCGCGATCCCTCGGCCGAAGGCCGCGAGCTCACCCGCCTCTGCGTGAACGCCGTACGCATCCTCTCGATGGACGCGGTGCAGCAAGCGAACTCGGGACATCCGGGGACGCCGATGGCTCTCGCGCCGCTCGCCTACGTCCTCTTCACGCGTCACCTGAAGCACGACCCGGCTGATCCCAACTGGCCCAACCGCGATCGCTTCGTGCTCTCCTGTGGGCACGCATCGATGCTGCTCTACTCGGTGCTCTACCTTGCGGGCTATGAGATCTCGAGCGACGAGATCCGCAACTTTCGGCAGTGGGGCTCGCGCACGCCGGGTCACCCCGAGCACGGTCTGACGCCGGGCATCGAGACGACGACCGGGCCGCTCGGTCAGGGCTTCGCGAACGCAGTTGGCATGGCCATCGCCGAGACCAAGCTCGCGACGGCCTTCAACCACACGGGTCACTACGTGCTCGACCACCACACGTGGTTCATCGCGAGCGACGGTGACCTCATGGAGGGGATCTCGCACGAGGCGGCGTCGCTCGCCGGTCACTTGGGTCTCGGCAAGTTGATCGGCTTCTGGGACGACAACTCGATCACGATCGAAGGTGACCGCAGCCTGGCCGACTCCGACGATGTCGCCATGCGCTTCGAGGCCTATGGCTGGCAGGTCTTGCGCGTGGACGATGGCGAAGACATCGACGCGATCGACGACGCGATCGACGCCGCCAAGGCCGAGCTGTCCAAGCCTTCGCTCATCATCGTCAAGACGATCATCGGCTACGGCGCGCCGAACAAGCAGAACACGGCCGAAGCTCACGGCTCCCCGCTCGGTGCGGCGGAGGTCGTCGCGGCGCGCAAGGCCCTTGGATGGGGCTTCGACGAGCCCTTTTTCGTTCCGGTCGAAGCGCTGCACGAGTGGGGCAAGTGCAAGGACCGCGGCGAGAAGCTCCAGCAAGCCTGGATCAAGACCTTCCACCAGTATCGCAAGGCCTTTCCCGCCGACGCTGACACGATGATTCGCCGTCTGGGCGGCAAGCTGCCCGACGCCTGGGAGAAGGCTCTGCCCGATGTTTCGAAGGACATCACGCCGGTCGCGACGCGCGCCGTCAGCGGCCGCGTGCTCAACGCGATCGCCGAACGCGTGCCCGAGCTCTTCGGCGGTTCGGCCGACCTCGCGCCTTCGAACAACACGTTCATCGAAGACGGTGGCGACTTCAGCGCCAAGCACCGCGAGGGTCGCAACCTCCACTTCGGCGTGCGTGAGCATGCGATGGGGGCGATCTGCAACGGCATGGCCCTGCACGGCGGCATCATTCCGTATGCCGGGACCTTCCTCGTGTTCTCGGACTACATGCGGCCGGCGCTGCGGCTCGCCGCGATGATGGAGGTCGGCACGATCGCGATCTTCACGCACGACTCGATCGGGCTCGGCGAAGACGGTCCCACGCACCAACCGATCGAGACCCTCTCCGCCTTGCGCGCGATCCCGAACTTCACCGTCTTGCGGCCCGCCGATGCAGCGGAGACGGTGGAAGCGTGGCGCTTCGCGATGAAGCACCGCCACGGACCCTGCGCGATCGTGCTCACGCGGCAGAAGGTGCCGCCGCTCGATCGCAAGCACGCAGCGCTCGCTGCCGACTTTGCGCATGGCGCCTACGTGCTCGCCGACGCGCACGGCGACCCCGACATCGCCTTGATCGGTACGGGTTCCGAGCTCCAGCACTGCGTCGCCGCGCAAGCGCTCCTGCGAGAGGACGGCATCGAAGCGAGGGTCGTGTCGTGCCCGTCGCTCGAGGTCTTCCAACGCCAGAGCGTCGACTACCAACGATCCATCCTGCCATCCAAGTTGCCGCGCATCGTCGTCGAGGCTGCCCATCCGCAGAGCTGGGGCCGCATCCTCGGCGAGGAAGGGGTCATGGTGGGGCTCGAGCACTTCGGCGCGTCGGCCCCGGCCGAGAAGCTCTTCGAGGAGTTCGGCTTCACGGGCGCCAACGTCGCGGCGCGGGCGCGCAAACTGCTCGGCAAGTGAAGCCCGCGGGCGCAGGCCGCATCGAGGGCTACGAGCCCTCCATCGACGTCAACTGCACGGTGCTCGTCGTCGGTTCGATGCCTTCGCGTCGTTCGCTTGCTGCACACGAGTACTATGCGCACCCGCAGAATCGCTTCTGGGACTTCGTCGAAGAGCTCTTCGACATCCCCCGCAGCATGCCGCACGGGGAGCGCCTCGCCAGTCTGCGAGCGCACCGCGTCGCGCTCTGGGACGTCGTCCAGTCCTGCGAACGCGAGACGAGCGCCGACAGCGACATTCGCTCCGTGCAGCCAAACGACTTCGTTGGCTTGCTGCGCCGCTATCCGGCGATCGCGCGCGTCTTCTGCAACGGCGGCAAGGCCTTCGAGCTTTGGCGTCGCTGGGTCGAAGCGCGCGTTGCCCACGAGCTCGGACGTGAGCTGCTGGTCGATCGCTTGCCGTCGACGAGCCCCGCGCACGCGAGCCTGCATCGTGCAGAGAAGCTCGCGGCTTGGTCCATCTTGCGGACAGCAGTCGGCCTCGATTGCTGAAGGGCTGAAGCGCTGAGCGCTCAGCCTTTGGCCCTGTCGAGCTCTACTAGGATCTCCTTCACGACCTTGCGTACCTCCTCGTTGCACGCCGGCGACGCAAGAAGCTCGCGCAGAAGGCTGACGTTTTGCGCGACGTCGCTGCGGCGGCCGAGCTGGGTCACGGCGCGCAGCTGCACGGCGACGCTGCGCTCGAGCGCGAGCATGCGAAGGTGCTCGTCGGCCGAACCGCGTGGCTGGTCGCCGAAGGCATCGGCGAGGGCTTGGCGTCCGAGGTCTTCGGCTTCGACCTGCACCCGCGCAGCCAACACGGCGGCGACGCGCGGATCTGGGAGGCGCCCGATCACGCGCGCTGCGACTGCGCGCAGCCCCACATCGTTGTCAGCGCAGTAGCGCGCGAGGGCGTCGAAGACGGCGCTCGACCCGACGTTGCCCAGCGCCTCGAGCCACGTGTCGAGCCAGCCGCCGCGCCGAGCTTTGCCCTCCAGCGCCAAGAGCGTCTCGAGCGCCGTCTTGCCGTTCGCGAGTCGATCGACGCTGCGTCCGGAAAGGGTGCCGAAGGCCAGCGCGCTCGCGCCGTCGAGGACTTCGAAGGCCGACGCGTTTTCGATGCGTCGACGAAGCGACTCCAAGAGGTCGGGCCTCGGGGTTGCAAGCTGCTGGGTCGCAACGACCGCGAGTTGGCG
This sequence comes from uncultured bacterium, assembly GCA_937858895.1. Lineage (GTDB taxonomy): Bacteria > Planctomycetota > UBA1135 > UBA1135 > JACKHW01. The sequence continues at coordinate 14,232 of CALLZN010000388.1, forward strand.
CGCTTCGATGTCGAAGGCGGGACTCGCCGCGACTTCGACGAGGATGCCTTGGGCCGCGTCACTCCCGGCGGCGCCCAAAGCCGAGATGAAGAGCCCCGCGAGTTCGCCCTTGACGGCGCCGGACTGTAGGTGCTGGAGCACGACCGTGCAGCGATCAGGATGAAGCTCGAGGAACTCGCCGAGACGGCGCCACGCGTCATAGGTCTCGGCCGCGTCGATGCCGTGCCGTGCGAGGGCATCGCGAAGGCTGTCGACCATGTCGTCGATGCCCAGGCCAGCGTAGTCGCGCCGCAAGATGTCGAGGCGGGCTGCGGCGCTGAGTTGTCCGCTCTGGTCCTCACCACGCGGTGACTCGAAGGCGTCCTCTGCGAAGCTGCCGAGAGAGGCGAGCTCACCAGTCGGGACACTATCGTGGGTCACGAGCTCGATCTCGGCCGTCGTTGCTGTCACCACGCGGACCTCGAGTTCGGCCGCTTGCATGGTGAGCTGCTCGTCGACGCTCACGCGGCTGAGCCAGCGTAGGCCTCGGTCGAAGCTCACGTTCGTGGCGCCATGAGCCTCATGAGGCGGCACTGTGGCGAGCGCCGCGTTCATGGCTACATAGGCGCGCTTGCGTCGCTCGTAGCTTGCGACGCCTGCCGAGGCCAAGCGGCCACGATAGGCGGCGGCGAAGCGCCCGGTGGCGTCGCTCTCTTCGACGGCGAAGCTCGGCTCTAGTCGCCAAGTCCCATCGGTGGGTGCGCCGACGCGGTAGAAGAGCAGGGCGACCGCGTTGCGCACGAAGTCGCGGCCGTCGGCCGTCACGTCGTTCTGGAAGGCGAGCCCATTTGGTCGACCATCGAGGTCGATGCGTATGTGCGTCGATGCCCTCATGGCCCGGACTTGTTCTTCGCAGTCGACGTCCGCGCTCGTCGCCCCGGCCATCCGAAAGGCGCTGCACTGCATCGCGACGAGGACGTGCTTTGCATCGCGGTCCTCGACGGTCAGGGCGAGCTCGCCCTCGAAGGCAATGCGAGCCATCTCGTCGGGCGCTGCCACGTCGGGCTTGGCGAGGCCGAAGTCCGTCGAGCTCTTCAATCGATAGCGGAAGCGCTTGCCAGGCGCAGCGCCGAAGGGGCCGTCGATGTCCGATCCAACGACGCTGCGATCGTCCGCCTCCGTCTTGCTCGTGTCGCTGAGTCGACTGGCGCGCCGCGCATCGAAGTTGGCGCTCGCCTCCTCGATGGCGGCACTGCTCGCGCGCGCGTCGACCGTCGTCGCGTGACTCGCTCCGGCGAAAAGCAACCATCCAGCGCCCGCGATCAACACGGTCGTGCAGACACACAGAAACACGCGGCGAACGATCGTGTTCGACTTGGGCCGCTGGATTTTCATGGGATCCTCGTCAAGGAGCGGGTTCGTAGGATTTCACGATCCGTCGCGGATCAACGGCTCCAGAACGTCCGTGTGTAGGTAGAGCTCGCGTACTCCGCGATCGTCTTGGAGTACGACGCAAAGAGAACGCTGACCTTGACCTTGAGCTTCAAAGCGATCCCTTGGAGCGTGTAGTAGAAGCTCCCGCGTGGCCCCGTACTGCCGATGTTGCTACGGAGGTTGAGCGACTGGTTGGCGTACTTGGCGCTCAGCTCGACGCCGAGGGACAAGACCTTGATGCCAGCCGTCACGCTCGCCGTGCCGTTGCTCCAGGCGCGAGCTGTGCCCGTGAGGGAAGCCATGTTGGAGAGCGACGTCGCGATAGCAGCTGTTGCCGACAGGTTCGCCGATGCGCCGGCGTTCCCCTTCACCGTGATCGGCACGGGGCCGATCGTGAATTTCGCGCTCGGGTCAACGGGGAACACTTTGACGTTGTAGGTCGGCGTCGACCATGTCTTGGAGGTCGCGTAGGAGCGTGACCAGCTCGAATTGTAGAGCGTACGACCTGCGACGCGCACGGTGACCGAGGCCGAACCGCTGACTGCCGTGGCCGTCTTCTTGGCGCTCATGCCGGCATTGGCGTAGCCGAACTCCTTCGACAAGCCGAGCAGTTTGCCGGTCGCGCTGCCGCGTACGTAGGCGCTTGCTGAGTATGTCGTACCCGAGCGGCTGACGCCTGCGTAGCTCGAGACCGCCAGGCTGCCGCCCAAGTTCGAGTTGCCGAAGCTGCGCGTGTAAGAGCTGCTGACCGATTGCGCGACTGCTGTACCAGTGCATAGAACGGTAGCCGCGAACAGCAATGAATGAGGATATTTCATCTGACTTGGTAAATACTGGCACGAGAAGACGAGCTGTCTTTTCGTGCGCGAGGACGAGGTTATGGAT
>CALLZN010000389.1 GCA_937858895.1 uncultured bacterium
CCCAGGTGTCCTTCGGGCCCTGCTCTATCGCGGCGAACGGCATCTCCGCCCACCGAATCGCGCGCCCGCCTGCGACGCTGCGCTTCCGGATTCAGGATGCACAACTCGAACCGAGTCTCCGCGACGTGCGTACGTCGACGGCGTTCGAGGTCGCCTGCATTCCCTGAGCGACGTTCCCTGCACCACCCCTTGCGGTTCCCGCGCTTCGTCGAGCGAGAGCTCCCCGCCTTCCTCGACTGCGGCGTCCTGCAGAAGGGCTTCGCCCAAGTGCGTTGCGAGCAGTGCCGCAGCGAGATCTTCGTCGCCTTCAGCTGCAAGGGGCGAGGCTTCTGCCTGTCCTGCGGCGGACGCCGCATGGCCGCGACGGCGGCCCACCTCACGGACAGCGTGCTGCCGAACGTTCCCGTCCGCCAGTGGGTCCTCTCGCTCCTCTACGAAAGACGGCAGCAAGGCCATCAAGCTCTCCGCAATCGCCTTCCTCGAGCCACTCGCGGCTCGGGTTCCCAGGCCACGTCGTCCGCTCGTGACCTACCACGGAGTGCTCGCGCCAGGGCTCGGCACTGCGACCCGCCATCGTCGTGAACCCCGAGCCCGAGCTTTTGTGTGAAGCCCGGAAGTCAGCGCCCGGCGGGACGCCCGAGCGACGAGAGAACAAGCCGCGCAAACGAAGTCCGTACTACTGATAGACAGAACTGCTCCAGCGCGTCTTCGCCGTCGAAGTCTTGACCTGCGACGCCTGCAAGGGACCGCGCAAGATCGTCGCCTTCATCACCCAGCCCACGTGATCCGGAAGATCCTCGAACACTGCGGACTCGCAAACGACGATGTCGTGCTCGCGCCCGCGCGCTCCCCGCCTGGATGCGAGGAAGAGTTCTTCGCTCAGGCCCCTCGTGTTCGTGCAACTGCACGACCAAGCCGTCTGCCTCGAACGGGCCAACCCGAAGCGCTTGTGCGTGCCCAGTTCGCGTCGAGCGTCACCTCGACGCGCGGCCGCGCTTCCAGCGGAACGGAATCGTCAGGATTGGCTGTCGCAAACGTTCAGCAAACGGGACGCTTAGAATCACAAGTCGGCTACCGCCAACGTTCAGCACCTGAAGATCGATCTAGCGTACTACCCCGGCGCTCCTCGCTACCAGCAAGGTCCGGCTCACACGCTCGGTCCCCTTGTCCCTTACGGCCATGAAATCGAAAGTCGTCCTGGCCTTCGCAGCCCTAGCGATCCTCGCCGCCTACTTGCTCTGGAGTCCCGGATCGGGCGCAGCTCCCACTCCCGCGAACGGGCTCGCCTTCGACACGATGGCGAGCGTTTCCCAGAGCGATGCCGAAGGCGAGAGCGTCATCGGCGCAGCAACAGCACCAAAACCCATTGCCGACGAAGCGCACCGCACCGAGAACCCCAGCGCCGCCCGTCCCGGCATCGACATCCGTGTGGTCTGGGACGACGACAGTTCTCCCGCAGCAGACATGCAGGTCTTCGTCACCGACGAACGCCGCTGGACCAGCGCGTCGCACCCCGACCACATCAATACCACCGACGAGCACGGCATCGCGCGCTTCCCAGCGCTCACCGAGGGTCGCTACTGGATCGAAGGCAGATTCCGCGCCGTGTCGACGCCGACGGTCCTGACCGTCGACGCGACGTCGAACCCGCGCGACCCGTTCGAGGTTCGCATCCTCCGCGGCGCAACCGTCAGCGGGCGCGTCGTCGATCCCGAGGGCCATGGCATCGCGGGCGCGTCCGTGCTTCGCGCTGGTTGGGCCGCTTCGTGGAAGCAGGAGATCGGCGTCACCGACAAAGACGGACGGTTCTCGATCGAAGGTCTGCACGGCAGGATCTCGATCGGCGCTCGGGCGCGCAGCTTCGTGCCGTCCGTGCTCTGGAGCATGAACCTCGACGAGAAGACGCGGGAATCGATCGACATCGTGCTGCAACCCGCAGCCGCCGAGCTGAGCGTCAAGGTCGTCGATTCGAGTGGTGTGCCCATCGCCGGGGCGCGTGCGGGGGTGGGGATCTTCGGCAGGCAAAGTCAGCCTCGTCGAGGAGCGGACGGGCGCGACGAGCACATCGTGCCGGCGCGTGCGTCGACCGACGAACGCGGCATCGCGATACTCGGAGGGCTCGCGCCGGGGACTTGGGAACTCGAGGTCGCCGCCGACGGCCACTCGGGCTACGTCGATGAGGTCGAAGTGCCGAGCCATGCGGGCGGTGCGCCGAAGCGCATCGAGCGCGAAGTCGTTCTGCCTCAGCCGATCGTGATTGCCGGCGCGGCGCGCGACGGTAGCAGGGTGCCGATCGAAGGCGTCTTCGTCGGCTACGGCGATCACGGCCACATCGTCCAAGCCAACACGCGGACTGCGGTCGACGGGACCTACCGCCTGACCGGCGCGCCTGCCGGCGAGGTTCGGATGCACGCGCAACGCAAGGGCCTCGATCGACGCGAGACGATCCGGACGTTGCCCGGCGGCGAGCATCGCTGGGACATCGAGTTCGCGGCAGAACGAAAGGTGCACGGAAGCGTGACGTGGCAGGACGGTTCGCCGGTCGCGCGTGCCGAGCTCATGGTCGCGTCGATCGACTCGAAGCCGCGATGGCACCAGTTCGAGTACACGAACGAGCAGGGGCGATTCGTGCTCGACGTGCCCGAGCACGTGACGTCGGTGCGCGTTCGTGCGACGACCATGATGTCCTTCGCTCGGATGGTCTTCGAGGGGCCGCTTCCGGAGGGCAACCTCGACATCGTGCTCGGTCCCGAGCACGTCGCGAGCGCGACGCTGCGCGGTCGCATCGTGGACCCTGATGGCAAGCCCATCCCCGGTGCCGACCTTTGGTATGCACTGATGGGGCAGGGCGGCTCGATGCCGATCGAGGTCGACGCCGAGGGCCGCTTCGAGCAGAAGGTCACGCCCGGGACCTTCAACCTCCGCATTCAGGTGGCCGGCTTCGCGCTGGCCGACGTTCGCGTCGAGGTCAGCGCCAAAGAAGAGAGAGACCTCGGCGACGTGCGGCTCGAGCACGCGGCGGCGCTCCGCGTGACGATCGACGGCGCGCCCGAGACGAAGTTGACCTTCTGGTTGACGCACGTCGGGCGAGGCAACCGGACCCGCCTCGAAGTCGTCAACGGACAGGGCTCGATCGGCGGGCTGCCGGGCGGCAAGTATCGCTTGCAGCTGTGCGGCACGGAGCTCGCGAGCGAATCGCACGAGGTCGTGCTCCAGGCAGCGCCCGGTGGTGGAGATCCGACGGTGCTCCGGTTGCTTGCACGTCCGGCCACGCCGCTCGACATCGCGATTACGGTTGCTGCGGGCCGGGAGAAGGTCACGGTCGTCGAGCTCGAGATTCGCAACGCCGCGGGCCAGATGGTGGCCGAGCATCGGGCGGGTCTCACCGCGGATGGTCGGACGTACACCAAGTTCGCGCTGGCGCCGGGTAGCTACGAGCTCCGTGCGCGCGCGGGCGAACTCTCAGGACGAAGCGCGATCTCGGTGCCTCGCGTGAGCCGCGAGCCAGTCGACGTAGTCCTGGAGCTCCGCTGATTGCGATCCTGAGAGCCGCCTGGCGCGAGGCCGAAGCTCGTCGCGACCTCTCGCGAGCAGCACGCCGAGGCCAGCCTGGACGAAGGCGGATGCAGCCGCGGAAGCCCGCGACGCTCTGGCCAACCGTGATAGAAACCGCAAGCGGGAGCGTTCGCCGATCCCCCCACAAACGGCGTCAGGTAGTAGCCCGTTATCCCGTTCCGCCAGCTCGTCGGCTGAATGCCGAGAAACTCACTCGGTATCACGACATCTCGCGTCACGCGCTGCTCACTCCTTGTCCCTTGTCGTCGCAAGGTGTCTTCGCATCGAAGAAGAAGTGAAACTCTCGCGACATCTCACATTCGCGCGTCGCCGGCTGCAACGAAGTCGTGAGCGCGCCCGCGCGCTCACCGCCGGGATGTGAGGAAGAGTTCTTCGCTTAGGCCCAGCCACTTCGCAGGAGCATCATGGCTCACGGCGCACGTCCGACGAAAATGACGCTTTGCACTTCCTATCCGTTGGACTTCCTTCCATGAGAAGGCCATCGCTGTCAAGGGACTTGGCCCGCACGTG
>CALLZN010000390.1 GCA_937858895.1 uncultured bacterium
TGTTACCTATGTCCCCGGACAAAAGTGTTACCCATGTGCCGGGTTGCACCAACGAGGCTAAGGATCCGTACGCCGTTCCTGGTCGGCGATTTGTCTATTCGCTACGGACAGGTCGGGAGCTATTTGACATCGACGCGTCAGACTTGTTCAACAAGGGGTTGGGGTTTTACGGCAGGCTGCTTCCGCCTTTGCCCGGCCGCATCTTCGGCCGTATGCAGTGTGGTGATACGGGTGAACGGGATGCACATGGTACGCTCGGTCGCGTAATCGTTGTCGACCTTACACCGAAGGGGGTCCAAGTAATCGGCCAGCCCTGCCACGCCACCGCTGCTTTCGATCCCGAGATCGGCCTCGCCAATCACGGAGCGGATGGCATCCGTTATCACCTCCGCGGTGCACCACCGGCGGCTCCAGCCATTCTCTTGCTCGGCACGTCATCTTCGATGTGGGGGAACACGCCGCTGCCGTTGGCTCTTGGTGCTTTCGGATTGCCGGGCTGCCAGCTCTACACATCGGTCGACCACGTCCACGTTGCAAGGGCGGGGACGCAAGGCATCGACAAGGGCTATGCCTTTGCAGAACTCGCGCTCCCGCTCGGCACGAAGCGGAAGCTCTATGCGCAGTGGTATGTTCTTGACCCGTTGAATCCTGGAATGTCCTACGTAACGCGTGCCCTCGAGACGCAGCACTGAACAGCGGCGAACGCCCTCGGGTTCCGCGTGACCCGTTACTCGGTTCGTCGTTGACAGCCGCTTCGTCGGCCTGGGCTCAGCCAGTCCATCGACGCGCGCTTCTGCAAGCACTGCGGCCAGGCCTGCGCCTGAGCCAGACGGAACCCTCAGACCTCGATGCCGGGGCAGAAGCGCTGGACTTCACGCAGCACGCGCTCGTCCTCGAGGACCTCGGGCCAAAACGGAAAGGTCCGGCAGTGCTCGGGCCGCGCCTCGTAGACGCGGCAGGCGCCGAGCCCTTCTTCGCGCTCGAAGAAGGGGCAGGCGCCGTCGGGCGCGAGGCGCACGAGGAGCCAAGCTTCGGGTCCGGGCGTGAGGTAGCGCGAGGCCAGGCCTGCCGGCGAGAGCTCCAAGAGGGCAGCCATGCGAGGAACATCGGCTGGATCGACGCGCACGCGGCCCTCGGGGCGCGTGCAGCAGTTGCCGCAGCGCTTGCAGTGGAAGCGAAACGCGGTCATCACTTGGGTCGGCGACTGCGCAGCTTCGAAGAGCGCGTCGCGCTCGGCTTCGACAGCTTGGCGTGCTTGGCAGCAGGCTTCGGCCCGCTCGTTTCGTCGTCGTCGTCGAGGGAGTGGCCGAGCTTCTCGTCGAGCTCGCTCACGATGTCGGCGGCGTCCTGGAAGCGGATGGCCTTGTCCTTGGCCATCATCTTCTCGATCAAGTAGTGCAGCGTCGGCGAGAGGCCGAGGGCCTTGATGCGCTCCGAAGACAACTCGACGAAGACCTGCTTCTCGAGCACTTCGCGTTGGTCCTCGCCCGCGAAGGGCGGCTCGCCAACGACCAAGTGGTAGAGCGTCGCGCCGAGCGAGTAGATGTCGGCGCGGGTGTCGAGCTCGCCTTCGCCGCGCGCCTGCTCGGGCGCGATGTAGGCGATGGTGCCGACCGTCGTCGTGCCGCCACTCGCTGCCCCGATGCGCGTCGCGAAGCCGAGGTCGATGAGCTTCACGCGGCCATCGTCACAGCGGATCATGTTGCCGGGCTTGAGGTCGCGGTGGACGAGGCCCTTGCTGCGCAGGTAGACGAGGGCGCGAGCGACGTCGCGGACCGCGCGCAGCGCTTCTTTTTCGCTGAAGCGCTGCCCCGCGAGCAAGCGGTCCTCGAGGGTCTCGCGCGGCAGCAACTCCATCGCGAGGAAGATCGTGCCGGCGTCCTTAGCGACGCGGAAGCCGCGCACGAGGCCCTCGTGCTCGAGCTCGCAGAGCAGCTTGGCCTCGCTCACGAAGCGCTCGAGGCGCTTGGAATCCCGCGCGAAGTCCTCGCGCAAGATCTTGAGCGCGACGGGCTCGCCGCTCTTCTTGTCACGGCCCTCGAAGACCAGCGCCGTACCGCCTTCGCCGAGGCGGCGCACGACCTCGTAGCGCGTCAGCTGCGGGTCTTCGCCGACGCGGTTCGCGAAGAGGCGCTGGGCCTCGGCGAGGTCGAGCATGTGAAGGCGCGCCAACGTCTCCGGCAATCCCTCGTCTGCCCGCCGCTCGCCGAGCGCGCGCCGCGCGTCGTCCGCGCTCACGAAGCCCTTGTGGACGAGGAGGGCAAGGGTCTCGGCGGTCCGGGCATCCATGGCCCGAGTCTACACGCGGGGGTCATCAGCGCTTCAAGCCGTTACAACCGTCCTTGTCAGCAGCGTCGCGGCCGGCTTCGTCGCCACAGCGCTTCGCGTTTCGATCCAATAGCCTCCACCCAAGACCGGAGACTTGTTACGTGCCCGACTTCCTCAGAATCGACTTCCCCTTTGCACCCTTGGTCTTCATGGCGCTCGGCGTCGTGGTCATGATCTTGTGGATCTTCCAGTTCGCCAAGTTGATGGCCCTGCCGGACGATGCCTTCCCCGGAGCCTATGTCCGTTTTGGGTGGGTCGCGGCCTTTGTCGTCCTCTTCTTTTTCGCGCCCTTTGCCTTCCTGGTCTGGAACGCGCAGCGACCGGTGGGCCGGAAAAGCACGAATCGAGCGTAGGCTCCTAGCGCTGGCGTCGACGACGCGGTGCAACTTGTCGTCGTGGTGGTGTCGTGTAGCCTCCGCATCCATGAATCGGAAGCGTTCTTCTAACGACCTCCAAGCGCTACTTGCCGGCGTCGCGGTCGCCTTCTCCCTCGGCCTCGTAGGCCCTGTCTTCGCCCACGACATGTGGCTCGTCCCACCAGCCACTGCAGCCGTGGGCAAGCCCGTCGAGGTCGCGGTCGCGGTCGGCATGGACTTTCCGACGAGCCTCAATGTCATCGACCCCGCGCGCCTCACGGTGGCGGCCTTGGGACCTGATGGGGAAGCCGCGCCGGTTACGCTGCGCGCGGATGAGGACCGCAAGGTCTTGGTCGCGAGCTTCACGCCGAAGCGCGCTGGTCTCTGGCTGGTCACGGCGACCACGCGCCCCAATCGCCTCGCGCTCGAGGCGGCAAAGTTCAACGACTACCTGCTCCACGACGGTTTGCCCCACGTCCTGGCGGGTCGCATGGACCGCGGCGAGCTGGACCGCGATGCGACCGAGCAGTACAGCAAGTATTGCAAGACCATCGTCCCAGTCGGCGACGTGGGCGGCGCTGCAACGACGACGCGCTTCGGCACGAAACTCGAGATCGTGCCTGCCGCCGGGGCGACGAGCACTGCGCTCGGCGCGAAGGTCGGCGGCAGCGTCGCCGTGCGCGTTCTCTTCGAGGGCGTTCCGCTGAAGCGCGGCAATCTCTGCTGGGACCACCCGGGCAACGGCGAGGACTTCACCGGACAGACCTGGACCGACGAGAACGGCACCGCCCTCGTGCCGATCGGCAAGGCGGGGCTCATGACCTTGCGCCTCGTTCACATGACGCGCCCGTTGGCTGACGACTACGAGTGGGAGTCGTTCTGGTCCTCTTTCACCTTCCGCGTGCCGGCGACCGGCGGTAGCGAGAAGGGCAGCGACGCTGAGGCTGGCGATGCCAAGGGCGGCGACGACAATTTCGTCCAAGCCTTTGACGAAGCGCGCATGGACGCAGCGATCGCCGAAGCCCGCTCGAAGCTCGCGACCTTCATCGACGCCTTGAAGGCTGAGCGGCTGGGAGACATGAACTTCTCGCTCAAGAAGGGCTTTGCCTACGGCGACCAGGAACGGCGCGAGTTCATCTGGATCAGCGCTGTCCGCATGGACGGCGACGACTTCGTCGGCAAGATCGGCAACAAGCCGGTCCACGACATCGGCTTCAAGATGGGCGACGAAGTGCGGATCACGCGCGACGAAGTCAGCGACTGGATGTTCATGCGCAAGAAGAGACTGCGCGGCGGCTTCACGATCGCGG
>CALLZN010000391.1 GCA_937858895.1 uncultured bacterium
CGCCCTCGGCGTGCCGGCCCTGACCCGCGCCGTTCAGAGCCCGCCGTTCCAGCGCATCGGCGTCATGGACCTCGAGTCGGTGTTCCCGGCCAAGGACCGCTTCGGCCTGGCGATGGCGCTGAACGGCCTCCTGGCATCACCGGCGTTCGCGGCGTGGAGCGAGGGCGAACCGCTCGACGTGCAGCGGCTGTTGTGGACCACCGATGGGCGCCCGCGCGTCAGCGTAGTCTCGATCGCGCACCTGCCCGACGACCAGCGCATGTTCTTCGTGTCGCTGCTGCTCGGCGAAGTGCTGGCGTGGACGCGGCAACAGGCCGGCACCGCCTCGCTGCGCGCGCTGCTCTACATGGACGAGGTCGCCGGCTTCCTGCCGCCGGTCGCCAACCCGCCCAGCAAGCAGCCGATGCTGACGCTGCTGAAGCAGGCGCGGGCGTTCGGCGTCGGCGTGATGCTGGCGACGCAGAACCCGGTCGACATCGACTACAAGGCGCTGTCGAACATCGGCACCTGGTTCCTCGGGCGGCTGCAGACCGAACGCGACAAGCTGCGCGTGCTCGACGGCCTCGAGGGCGCCACCGCGCAGACCGGCGCGCAGTTCGACCGCGCCGACGCCGATCGCATCCTGTCGGGCATGCAGGGCCGCACGTTCCTGCTGCAGAACGTGCACGACGACGGGCCGGTGCTGCTGCACACGCGCTGGGCGATGAGCTACCTGCGCGGGCCGATGACGCGCGAGCAGATCGCGCGGCTCATGGCGACCAAGAAGGCCGAGCTCGTCGCGCGCAGCATGCATGGCGGCGGCGCGTCAGCGAGCGCGAGCGCTGCCGTCGCTGCGACGAGCGCGAGCAACCATGCTGGCGAGCACGCGCGGCCGCTGCTGCCGCCCGGCATCGAAGACTTCGTGCTGCCCTACGTCGGCCGCCTGACGGCATCGCAGCAGCTCTGCTACGAGCCGGCTCTGCTAGGCGAGGCTCGCCTGCACTTCGTGTCGTCGCGCGACGATGTCGACGAGTGGCGCGAAGCGCGTCTGCTCGCGCCCTTGTCCGACGACAACGTCGGCGACCCGTGGACCGAGGCGGAGGTCTTGGACGCGGCACCCGAGCTCGAGCGCGAGCCCTTCGGCGAAGCGCGCTTCGCGCCGCTGCCGAGCGCCGCGACCCAGGTGGCGCGCTACAAGACTTGGGCGACCAAGCTCGCAACCGCGCTCTACCGCGACCAGGCCCTGACTGTGCGCAAGTGCAAGCTGCTCGACGCGAGCTCAGAGCCAGCGGAGAGCGAAGGCGCCTTCCGCGCGCGCCTCACCCAGCGCCTGCGCGAACTGCGCGACCAAAAGGTCGAAGACCTGCGCGCGCGCTACGCGCCCAAGCTCGAGCGGCTCGAGGCCCGCATCTCCGACCAAGCCCGGCGCGTCGAGAAAGAAGAAGCCCAGTACGGCGAGCGCAAACTCGACACCGTCGTGTCGATCGGCACGACCATCTTGGGTGCTCTCTTTGGCCGCAAGGTCGCGAGCGCTTCCAACGTCGGTCGCGCTGCGACGAGCGTGCGGCGCGCCAGCAAGGCGGCCAAAGAAAAGAGCGACATCGCCCACGCCGAGGAGAAGCTCGAGGACCTACGCGCAGAGCTCCAGCGGCTCGAGGCCGAGTTCGAGGACGAGACCCGCGAACTCGAGACCGGGCTCACGGTCGACAAGCTCGAGATCGATGAGAAGGTCGTGCGACCGAAGAAGTCCGAGATCGAGGTCCTCGGCGTGCGGCTCGTCTGGATCCCGAAGCCGGTCTGAGTCGATAGATCGATGGCATGCCAGCAAGGCCGAGTAACTCCGACGTGACTTCGATCGATGACTCCAAGCGGAGCTTGACGCTCCAGCTCTACCGCGAGATGCGGCGCATCCGCCGCTTCGAGGAGGAGCTCTACCGCCTCGTCAGCAGCGGTGCCATCGGCGGGACGACGCACCTCTGCATCGGACAGGAGGCCGTGCCGGTCGGGGTCTCTTCGCTCTTGACCCACGGGGACCAGATCACGTCGACGCACCGCGGCCACGGTCACTTGCTCGCCAAGGGCGCGCGCATGGACCGCGCGCTGGCCGAGATCGCTGGCAAAAAAGACGGCTACTGCCAGGGCAAGGGCGGCAGCCAGCATGTTGCGATTCCGGCCATTGGCCACATGGGCAGCAACGGCATCACGGGTGGCGGCTTGCCGATCGCAGCAGGCCTCGCGCTCGCGCTGCAATACAAGGGCAGTGACCGCGTCGCCGTCGCCTACTTGGGGGATGGCGCAGCGGATGTCGGCAACTTCCACGAGACGCTGAACCTCGCGGCGCTCTGGGGGCTGCCGCTCCTCTTCGTGCTCGAGAACAACCTCTACTCGATGTCGACGCCGATCGAGCGGACGAGCGCTTGCGAGAGCTTCGCGGACTGGGCTTCGCGTTACAAAGGCATGGCTGTGGCGCGCGGTGATGGCAACGACGTCTTTGTCGTGCGCGACCTCGTCCAGCCCTTGCTCGAGCGAGCGCGTGCGGGCCAGGGCCCCGGCTTCGTCGAGTTCTTGACGTATCGCCAGAGTGGGCACAGCAAGAGCGACGCGCGCGTCTACCGCACGCGCGAAGAGGAAGCGCGCTGGCAGGAGCGGGATCCTTTGTTGGTCGCCGTGCAGCGTGGTCGGGACTGCGGCCTCGAGGCTTGCGACTTCGAAGCCGCCGACCAGGAGGTCGAAGCCGAGGTCGAGGCGGCCGTGCGCTTCGCCCTCGAGAGCGAGGCCGGCGGCGTCGACATCGCGCTCGGCGAGCTCGGTTCGACCGAGCTCGCGTCGAGCCAAGCCAAGGCGACGGTGAAAGGCGCGATCCCGAAGGGGACCACGATCACGCTGACCGAAGCGATCCGCGAGGTGCTGCGCGAAGAGCTGCTGCGCGACGAGGCGGTCTTCGTCATGGGCGAAGACATCGGCGCCTATGGCGGCGCCTTCGGCGTCACGCGCGGCCTCGTCGAGCAGTTCGGCCCGCGCCGCATCCTCGAGACACCGATCTGTGAGAACAGTTTCACGGCGCTCGGCGTCGGCGCCGCGACTGGCGGCCTGCGACCCATCGTCGAGCTCATGTTCGGCGACTTCGTCTGCTACGCGATGGACGCCCTCGTCAATCACGCGGCCAAGCTGCGCTACATGTATGCAGGCCAAGTGCGCGTGCCCTTCACGCTGCGCATGCCGGTCGGGCGGCGCAAGGGCTACGGCGCGACCCACAGTCAGAGCCTCGAGGCCTTCTTCGTGCACACACCTGGGCTCTGGGTCGCGTTTCCGAGCAGCGTCGAAGACGCGGTCGGCTTACTGCGCACAGCGATCCGCTGCGACGCGCCGACGATCTTCCTCGAACACAAGCTGCTCTATCCCGTGCGCGGCGCGTGGCCCGGCGACGACTACGTCTTGCCCTTCGGCGAGGCGCGCATCGTGCGCGAAGGCAGTGACCTCACGATGCTCAGCTACGGCCTCTGCGTCGAGCTCTGTCGCGAAGCCGCGGTCCAACTGGCAGCGCGCGGCATCGAGGCCGAGATCATCGACTTGCGCAGCCTGCAGCCCTACGACCGCGCCACGTGCATCGCGTCGCTGCAGAAGACCGGTCGCGGACTCTTCGTCCAAGAAGCGACGGGCGTCGCCGGCGTCTGCGACCGCGTGATCGCCGACGTCTTGCCGGATGTCTTCGCGTATCTCCATGCGCCCATCCAGAAGGTCACAGGCGCGCACGTGCCCTTCCCGAGCTCGCCCATGCTCGAGGACTTGATGATGCCCGACGTGCGCGCGGTCCTGCGCGCGGCGCTCGAAGTCGTCGAGACTTGAACGCACTGCCGTCGTGAGCGCTTGGAGTCGTAGATGAAGCTCTTTGACTACAACGGCGAAGACATCTGGACTGCGACGGCGATCGCGGAACGCTTTCGGCGCTACGCCACGTCGTTCGGCCTCGAGCCGCGCGACTTGTCGCCGAGGGTCTGCGAGTCCGAGGACTCGCGCTGGGTCTACCCGGTCATGGATCGAGTCATCGACGGCATCGAAGCCGGTGACATTGCTTGTGCGCAGATCGGCGTCGACTTCCTTGACGATGATCGCGGCTTCTGCTTCGGTGCACTGCTGAAGATGCGAACCGCGCGCGCGCTGCGACGCTTCGAGAAGCTCAGCGACGACCAAGTCGATCGACTGCGCTGTCGCATCGTCGCGATGTACGAAAGCGGAACTGTGCCCCGCGAGTTCGTCGAGTATCGCCGCTTGCTCCGACGCATCGGGGCTGGGCCGTACTGGTCTCGCGTTGAGGCGGCCTTGCCGGTCAACCACTTCGCCAAGCGAGCCGCAGCCTATTTCAAGAAGCACTGCCGCGCCGAGCCGACACAGAGACAAGTGGACCGACGACCGAAGCTCTCCAAGCTCGCCTATGACGCCTTCACCGAGCGGCGCCTCTTTGGGCTCGTCGCTCGCACGCCTCAAGATGTGCCGCCCTTGCTCCAAGAGCTAGAGAGCCGCTTTGTGTGCTTCCTCGCGTGGGATGCCCGCGATGTTCCGGTCTCGGTCGTGTCGGCACTCGTCGAGGCCATGGTCCGCGCTGGCGCGGTCTACTTCGTCTGCTGGGGACCTGATTGCGAGCGCGTGCACGACATCATCGACGAAGTCGTGAGCGACCCCGACAATACGCTCGGGCTTCCACCTGAGGCCGTCGTGATGACGACTTGGCACGCGGATGACAAGCTCGCCGACGCGCTCTGGTTCTTCCTCGTCAACGCGTGGCCTGCGGCGCCCTTCGATGACTCCGCATCGATCGGCCTCGCCGTGACCATCGGCTCCGATCCTTGGGCGCAGGTGGTCCACGGCGCGCTCGTGGATCCGCAAGACTTCGTACGTCGCGGGGCCGACCTGTGAATGAATTTCTCTTGCCGGCCTTGCCGGCCCGCGCAGACGTCGCTGTCCGTCGATCAGGATTGCGAGCGACCGTCGCAGATCTGCGAGGCTCGTGCTCGCGGGTCGGATGCTAACGAACTTCAGTACCCGGCAATCTCCGACACGCCGTTCGACAAGTCGAATCCGAGTGGCGCGTCCGTTTGCATGACCCAAGCCTGCATGGCGAAGCGCTGCCCGACCAGCGCCGCACTGTTCGGCACCTGCACGAGCGTCGTATGTCGCGAACCGCTGTCTTGGCGCCACGACTCGACGACGATGAACGGTAGCGTCAGGTCGACATGGCTCACGCAGCCGTGCCCGAGGCTGACCGGACTCCGATCTTCGAGGCCGAAGACGAGGGCAACGAGGCTGTTCGAGAAGATCTTCTCGCTGACGACCCGCTGCGTCGTGCCAAGAACCGGATCCTCGGCTGTCAGTCTTGGAACGCGCTGCGGCGTCCCGCACCCGGGCACGGCTGGCCAAGCCGTGGCGCCGTTTTCATACAGCCACAGCTCGCGTCCATGGACCCCGTCATCGGCACTGAAAAAGACTCGGTCGCCGACGACAGCAAAGGCCTGACGCTCGTTCTCCGAAAGCGCCGCTGGCTGACTGTCGCCTCCCGCTGGATGAATGTCGGCGAGCAACTGCGTGCCGGCAGTGGTGCCGTCGCTGGCCCAGAGTTCCCGCCGATGGTAGCCATCTTCGGCAGAGAAGAGCACATGGCGGCTGCCAACCGCCGTCAGGTAGGCAACGTCTGCGTTCCAGAAGCCGACATTGATGTCGCGCACGAGCCTGGTTCCCGCGCTCGAGCCATCGGTGATGCAGAGCTCGCGACCGAAACCGGCGACGTTCGCCGCGAAGACGCAGGCCGCGCCGAGCGCTGTGAAGGAAGTCGGGTTGGATCCGACTTGGCCCACATAGAAGTCCGTGATCCGCTGCGTGCCGGCGACCGTGCCATCGGTGATCCAGGGTTCAGCGCCGCTGACATCGTCACTTGCATTGAAGATGACGCGATCGCCGAAGGTCGTCATATGGGACGGAGAGCTCGATCTCTCGCCAGTGGCGATGTCGACCAAGAGAACGGTGCCGAGCGCCGTCCCGTCGCTGATCCACAGCTCGGTGCCCTTCCCTGAACTAGCATCCGCGCTGAAGACGAAGCGACCTGCGTCGCCGATCGCTGCAAAGTAGTGAGGGACGCTGCTCGTGTCGATGCCGCCAAAGCCTGCCTTCACGAGCGTCGTGCCGGCCGCCGTGCCGTCGGTGCGCCAGAGTTCGTACTGCCTCGTTGCGCGTTCCACGCTTAGGTAGACCCAGTCGCGGATCCTCGTCATGAAGCTCGGGTTGCTGTTGCCGCCGCGGAAGTCCTTGAGGAGTTTTGTGCCGCTCGTGGTCCCGTCCGTGACGAAGAGTTCGCGACCAACAGCGGGTTGGTAGGCCGCGAAGACGACTCTGTCGCCGATGCGGCAGAGCTGCGTGGGCGCGCTGCTGTCTGGGCCGGGGTAGAGATCTGCGATCAGCTTCGTGCCCGCGGCCGTGCCGTCGCTCGCCCAGAGTTCGGTGCCGTGGGTGGCCTCGTAGGCGCTGAAGAGAGTCAGATCGCCGAGTGGCGCGAAGTTGTTTGGCGACGACCTGTCCGTTGCGCCACCGCCATGGAGGTCCACGAGAAGGTGAGTGCCCGCGCTGCTCCCATCGCTGACGAAGAGCTCGGTGCCAGCAATTTCGTCGCTCGCGCTGAAGATCAAGGCGTCGTCCGAAATGCGTGTCAGGTAGAGGGGGCCGCTGCCGCTCGCGCCACTGCGGATGTCCTTGACGAGGCGCGTGCCGCTCGGCGTGCCATCGGTCGACCACAGCTCGCTACCGTGCTCTGGATCGGTCGCACGAAAGAACATCGCTTTGCCGAGCGGCACGAAGTTGCTCGGAAACGAATTGGCGTCGCCATTCGCGATCTCTTTGAAGAGACCTGTGCCCTGCGAGCTGCCGTCGCTCACGTAGAGTTCATAGTTGGATAGCGTGCCTGCACGCGCGCGGAAGTAGATGCGTCCGAGAAAGACAGCGCCCTGCGAGAAGCCGCCGCTCGTGCTGCCGGGAAACGTATCGGCGAGGATCATCGTGCCGGCAGCCGTTCCGTCACTGATCGCGATCTCGAGGCCGGTCGCCGCTGTCGTTCCACCGAAGAAGAGACGATTCCCGAGGACGCGGGCTTCGGAGAGACTGCAGCCAGAAGCGCTTCCGATAGCCAGGTCGCGCACGAGCACCGTCCCCATGGCAGTGCCGTCGGTCCTGTAGAGCTCACGTCCCGTCGAGCCATCGTCGGCTTCGAAGAACAGCTCGGCGCCAACAGCCGTGAAGTAGTTTGGGCTCGACCCCGTGGGGCTCGGGTCGATGTTCGCGAGGAGCATGGTGCTCGCCGTCGTGCCACCGCTGATCCAGAGCTCTTTGCCGTTGATGCCGTCGTCGGCGACGAACACGAGCTGCTTGCCGCCGGGCAGCACCGCGAAGCGACTCGGCTTGCTGCCCTCAGGTCCGGGTCGGATGTCCTTGATGAGGGAGCAGCCCGCCGCATCTGCCCGCCAGAGTTCGAAGCCTCCGATACCATCCGTCGCACTGAAGAAGAACGCGTTCTGGAACAACACGACGTCGCTCGGCGAAGGGCTCGGCTCGACAGGGATGACATCTTGGACCCGAAACGTCCCAGTCGACGTGCCGTCGCTCACCCAGAGCTGCGTCTTGACGCCATCAAAGGCCTTGAAGAGCACGAGCGACCCGATCGGCGTGATCTCATCGATCAAGGAATCGTGCCATCCCGGCCAGACATCCTTGACGAGGGTCGTCGTCGCCGCAGTGCCACCCGTGCGATAGAGTTCGCGCCCGTGCTGCGGTGTCGCAGCAGTGAAGAACCACCAAGCGCCAGCGCGCGCGAATGGTAGCGGCTCCCGGCTCGCCTGAGGAACGCTCGACAGTGCAGCGGGGGCGCGATTGATGTCGGTGACAAGGCGCGGATTCTGGGACAGCACCGGAAGCGCCAAGGCGGAGAGCGCAGCGAACGTGATGGCAAGTTGAAGCACGTGCATTCTCTGAGACCTCTGCAGGATTTGAAGCACTGAGAGGCAACAAGTCGCGTGCCGCGGGTGGAGGCCGGCATGCCAGCCTGCATGCCGCGCCGCCGACATGCGCTACGACTTGTGTCGCTTGTGCCACGGACCGAGGGGCCCGGTCGTCGTGCTGATGGTGCCGACTTCACCCCAAGCGCCGGCGTAGTCGCGCCACGGCTGTGTCGCCAGCGGGCGCAACAAGAGGCTCGTGTCCCAGGCTGGGCCGCCGTCCGACGTGACGTCGATGCCGCCCATCCAAGATCCTGTCTTGTGATAGGAGGCGTGCGATCCCTTTGCCATGTAGACGACCGGACGGTTGCCTGCAAAGCTCAGGTGGGATCGACTGGCGAAGTAGCCGTCCTCGTGGCCAGCGAAGAAGACCCCGATGATGGCTTCCCGCTCGACGTGGACGGTGACGTGTTCCCAGTCACCTTGGTGGTTGAAGGTCCCGAGCGAATCGTTGAAGCCGTTGAACCACCAGAACTGGATCTGGTGCGTGCGGCCGAAGCGCCGGTAGTGGTAGTAGGCCGGCACGACGCCGTTCGGCGCGGTCGGTCCGGTCAAGCGGCCCGCGGACTGAAGGAAGACGTTGTAGGAGTCGCCACAGTTGGAGTCGCGGGGGCGGCGGTTCTTGCCCCCCGAGTGCAGGGTGTAGGCCGCGAGCACGTTCGTCGGGATGCCGTAGTAGACCGCGTCATGACTGTTGGTCGTAACCCACGTTTGGTTGAGGCGGTGGAAGCATTGGTCCGACTGCCACCCGCGGTGGTGCCGAAACCGCGACTTGGCGATGAACTCGTCCGGGCTCATCGGGCGGTAGGCCTCGCTCGGGTGGATGCGAACGACGGGCGCGAAGCTGCGAATCTCGGCTGCTGTCAGGTCGGGCTCGGTGCCGAGACGGGCGATACCCAAATGCGAGGTCAGGACCCCGGCGGCGTTGGCGCCAGGGACCACGACTTGCGCCTGGAAGTAGAGCGTCGTGCCGGGTGCAGCGGTGGCGGACGCCTGCATCGTCGTCCGCGCGATGCCGCTGCCGTCGAGGACGATGGGCACCGAGAACGGCGATCCCGCGAGGTAGTTACGGCATCCCGGCATACCGTTCTTCGTCAGGTCAAGGCCGGCGAAGTTCGCGCTACTCGAGAACAGCAGTTGGCCGGCTCGACCTGCCGGGCCGTGGATGGTGATGGTGTAGGTCGAGCCGAGGATGGGCTTCGTGCTGGAGAGCCGGACGGTGGGAGAACCGACGACGCGCGACGCGCCGCCTCGCGATGCGCCGCTGCCCGCACAAGCCACGCCAGAGGTTGAAAAGAGGGCTGTTTGCGCCGGCATGACGGCGGGCGCGAGAGCCATAAGCAAAACGACAGTGTAGGAGGTTTTCATGACCTCGGGAGCGTCACGGCGGCAGCCCGTGTTCGGCGCTGCGCAGCAATTCCTCGCCGACTGGCCGCGAAGCCGTCCGTATCGACTACTTGCCCGCGCGCCGGTAGTCGATCGTCATCACGCTCTGCTCGTCGCCCTTGCCGAAGACCATGCGCAGCTGCCGCGCGTCCTTGCCCGTGACCTTCGCCGTGGATGCCACCGGGCCGCGCTTGCCCTGTTCGTCGTAGCAGGTACCGCTCATCGTGAAGACCTTCTCCTTGGCGTCGTAGCTGCCGTCGGTGCGCATGAAGGCGCCGTTCATCGAATCGAGCCAGAAGCTGACGACCTTGCTGTTCTTGCTGTCAAAGCCGGTCAGCGCGTGGCCTTCGAAGGGCGCGCCCATCATCTCTCCGGTGAAGGTCGACCATGTCCACTTACCGCCGCACACGGGGGCCGTCACCTCGCGGCACTTCGATGTCATCGCGGGCATGCCGGGCATCTCCATCTTGAAGTCGGCTTCCCACGTGCCGCAGTCGGCGTGCAGGGCCGCGAGCGGCGCCGGAAGCGCCGGAGCCTCGTCCGACCCGCCGGCCTTGTTGGTGATGTCCGTGAGGTCGGCCGTGGACTTCGAGCTCGCGTTCTTGGCGGTCATGCCACTCTTCACGCGCGTGCGCACCGAGCGCATGAACTCCGTCTCCTTGCCGTCCTTGTCCTTGGAATAGCAGGTCTCGACCGACTTGTCGGGACCGTGCATCGCGAACTCACTGCGGAAGGCACCCATCGGCGAGTCGCCGTGGAAGTGCCAGGTCTTGGTCTTCTCGTCGTACTTCGCTTCGACGCAGCAGGGCGCATCGTCCATGCTCGAAGCGGCGATGCACTGGTAGGACCTTGCGTGTGGGTCATAGCCAAGGAGCCACATACCCGAACATTGCTGGCCCGCGCACATCCCGTCACCATCGACCTTCAACCACAAGCCGCCGCAGACGAGCTTGGCGTGCTCGATGCCGACCATTTCGGAGGCCTCTTCCATACCGGGCACGCCGGGCATGGCCGCCATCTTCGTCTCGGTGCGCCATGTCCCGACGAGGCTCGCCAAGCGTTCGTGCTGGGGCGTCTTGGGGTTCGGTGTCTCTGGCGTGTCTTGGCTGGCGAGGCTGACGGAGAGGCTGACGGAGAAGAGGGCTAGGGCCGGAAGGACGAGAAAGCGGGAAGGACTGGGGCGATGCATGATCTTGCTCCTGCTGCGACTTGGCTTCGAAGGTTGGACCGGCATTAGACGGGGCGCACGGCTGACACGCCATAGCCAGGAGTGCCGTGCAGGACCTTGTCGATGCAGAGTCGCGCTCGACGACCTAGAATCTCCGCCCAGATGAGCCCGAAGCGAAATGACGCGAAACGTGCCGTTCGTCCCTCGGCCGACGTTGCCAAGTCTTCTTCGAAGTACGACTGGTCAGCCTTCTTGGTCAAGACGCGCGTCGATGACGGCGTTTTCGACTTCGACGACTCGACCGAGCCAGAAGAGCGGCAGCGCATCGAGGACATGCGCTTCTTGTGTGGCGGTGTCTTCACCGATAGCGAACGCATCGCGAAGGTCCGCGACAAGATCAAGAAGCTCCGCAGCGCGAAGCCGCGCAGCGAGGCTGTCACGGAGGTCGCAGGCCGCGTCCTCGCAGAGCTCGACGCGATCCAGCAGGATCAAGGCTTCGCGAAGTCGAGGCGGGGTAAGTTCGTCCTCCTCGCCAACGACTGGGGGCAAGGGCTGTACGAAACCCTGCGCGCGGACCGGCGCTTCGACGGCCTCATGGTCGGGCCGCACGCGGACTTCGAACGCATTGTCGTTACCGGTGAAGTCCACGACCCGCTCGTCCTCGCGGCGGCCGTGGAGCTCATCGCGAAGTACGACTCGGATGCGTTGCTCGAGTATCGCGTGCTGTGTCGAGTTCGACGTAACGACTGAGCTACGGATTCGGTCAGGGCGCGCCGTGAGCGACTCAGCGCAGCTCGATCCAGGTAAAGCCAGGCGGCAGAGTGAGCGTGAGCGTGAGGCCGTCGCCCCGATCGAGCTGCGCTTCTCGTTCCGGGCCGTCCCCGACGCGCACCCGAGCGGAGCTGCTGAGCCCGGTGTAATAAAGGGGCAGGCGGATGCGGCGCTCGATCGAGGATGCGAGCGGGTTGAAGAGCACGGCCAGGCCCTTCATCTCGAGGCCGGGGTTGACGTGGAGGAGGCCGTCCCAGTCGCGACCGTCGGCGCGGCGCAAGTGGATCACGTCGGACTCGAGGATGGCGCGTCGTGCTTGGAACCAGTCGACCCACTTCTTGACGAGCGCGAGCGTCGCTTCGCTGTCGTAGAGGCGGGGGCCCCGCCAACAGGCTTGCACGCCGGCGCCGAGGTTGATCTGCAGGAAGGCCTCATAGGTGTCGAGGTGTTCGGCGAGCGGTTCGATCGTCGCCGTCGCGCCGCCACCGTGGTACTCGGAGAGCGGCACGAACATCCAACCCATGGTCGGCGTCTTGTCCCAAGTGCCGTCGAAGATGTTCTGGCGCGCGTGCACGAGCTGCTCGGCGCGCGGTAGCGACCAGTTGGTCTCGCGGTAGCCCATGCCGGTCTTGTTCGATCCGTTGAGGTGGTAGTTGTCGGGCACGTTGAGGTAAACGCCTTCGGCACGACAGCGCGCGTAGTAGTCCGTGATGCGCTTCCACTGCTTCCACTGCGAGTCGTGCAGGCTGTCGTGTCCAGGGTGCTTCGTGGAGGCGCAGACATCGCCCGGGTAGCTGCCATCGTGCTCCAGGGCATCGAGGTCGGTAGCGGCGCGGAAGCGCTCGAGCTGCGCGAAGTAGGCCTCGCCCCAAGCCGAGAGCAGGCAGGGCGAGTTGCCGAAGACTGCGTGCTTGCCCGTGCTGCCGCTCGCGGGATCGATGACGTCGTCCGTGTCCGAGATGCGCCGCGAAGCGAGGAGGGAGTAGCCGCCAAGTTCGATACCTTTCGCGTGGGCATAGGCGACGAGGTCACGCACCGTCGCGGCGTAGGCCGCATCCCGGCTCTCGAAGTCGAAGCCACTACCAAACGACAGGATCACGAGCTCGAAGCCGGTCGCTGCTGCTTGATCGATTGCCTTGCGCACGTCCTCGGGCTTCGACGAGCGAGCATGAAAGATGAGGGGGTTCTCGGTGATCCACGGCGCGAGGGTGCGCATTGCGCGTCGCAAGGCGAGCGAGGATCGCTCGCGCTCGAGGCTGTCGCGCACGAGCACGTGCACGGTGTGTGAGCGCAGGACGCTGCCTTCCTCAAGGACTTCGCCCGGCCCGACCTCGGGGCGCGCGACGACGAGGCAGGGGGTTTCGAGGCGGTAGTTGACTTGCGTCGTGAAGGCCTTGTCGCTGCGCCATTGGACGCCGCGCTCGCGGGCGTGCATGGCGTAGTCGCTGAAGACGTGCAGGGCGTGCTGTGGCCAAGTCGGATTCGCTTCGACCGACGATGCTGCTTCGACGACGGCGAGCCTCTCCGACTCGAAGTGGTCGAGCGTGCGCGCGACGCCGCGATTCTCGACTTCGATCCACTTGCTGAAGAGCGGCAGGCCGTCGTGGACTTGGTGGTGCACGCGCACGACGAGGCCCGTGAGGTCCGGTCGCGTTGTCGGAGCCTCGAAGGTCAATACGAGGTGGACGCCCGGTGCTGGCCACGGCCGGTCCTCGCAGTGACGCACGCGCTTCCAGGCGAAGGGGGCCTCGACGGGGTGCTCTTCGAAGTGCGTGCACACGAGGGCTTCGGGGTCGCCTGCCAAGTTCGTCGCCCAGCCGGGCCGCGGGCAGGCGCGGTTTGCTTGACCGACGCGGCCACCGACCCGCACGGTCGCACCGTCCAAGACGAGCAGGGCTTCGGCTTCGATCGCCCGCAAGTGACTCGTGCCGCTGACCAGGTCGTCGATCGCCGTGCAAGCGAGCGTCGGCAGACGCGAAAAGACCCGCCGCACGAGGCCATTGCTGAGCACGAGCTCGGAACTCGTTACGCGCAAGGTCGCCCGGTAGGGACTCGCGTCGATCAACCAGTCGACCGCGCGTGGTGGATGCAGCGCAGGACTCTGGCAGCCTGCAAACGCGAGGAGCACGAACGCGCACGTCAGCGCGACGATCGACGGTGGCGAGAGCTTTGCAGAGTCCCCGTGTAAAGCGTTCGTAGCAGGAGCGATCATAGGCGCTGCAGTTTGACCAGCGCTGCCATCGGTGTCGCTGTCTCTCTGCTGCTCAGCGGTAGACCATTTCCTTGGCACCGGCCGGCAACGTGTGAATGCGCCGCTGCGTCATCGTCGCTGTGTCGATCTCGTGGAGTTTCGTGGTGTTGCCGATCGCGAGATAGGCGGTGTCACCGGCGGGCGAGAGCAGCACGTTGTAGAGCGTGTCGCCCGTTGCGAGGCCCGTCGTATAGACAACGAACTTGCGGAAGTCGGGGCTCGATGCGTCGATGTTGACGCGCACGAAGCGCGCAGGCCCTGCGACGCTGCCGCTGACCGTGATGTAGAGGAAGCGGTTGCGCGGGCCGACCGCGACCGACCAGCAGACGCGACCGAGCGGCGTGACCGGCAGTGAGACTTCGCCGCCGATGTTCTGGATGCCGGGCGCAACCGGATCCCAGTCGAGGACTTGCATCGTGCGGGCGTCGACGACGGCGATCTCGCCGAAGCTGCCGAGCGGCGACACCGAGACGAAGAGGCGGGGGTCGTCAGGCGGGAGGCGGGGATCCCACACGAACTTTCCCGGGGAGGGGGCGGGAACCCGTTTGTTGGGGGAGGGCGGGCTGCTCGGATCCGTGTCGTAGCGCAGGACTCCGGCCGGACCGCCAATACCGAGACTCGAGACGTAGCCGACCTTGCTGTTGCGCGTGAACTCGATGCGGATCGTGCTGATCGAACCTGGGTCGAGGACCGGGCCTGGGTAGGGGTTGCCGGCGATCGGGCTCGGCCTCGCGTAGAAGCACTCGACCTTGGGTGTCGTCGACGACGGACCCTGGTTCGCGAGGTAGATCCTCGAACCGTCGGGCGTGACCGTCGCGGTCCATGGATTGGTGCCGGTGTCGACGACAGAGAACGTCTTCACGTGCGGCAAGCTCGTCTGCGTCGCGTCAAAGATGGCCGCGCCCGGGCCACCAGGCAGGCGCCCGGCGACGAAGACCGTCGAGCAGTCGGGGGCGATCGCGATCGCGTTCGCGCCCGAGCCGACGTTCGTGCCGCCGAAGCTCGTCACGGTGTTCGCCGGCAAGTTGATGCGCGAGGACGGCGCCGCGAGCACGAAGCCTGCGGCGTGGCCGACCGTTCGCAAGCCCTGGGTCGCCGAGAAACCGAGCCACTGCCCGCCCGCATCGAGAATGTAGGTTTGGAAGAAGAGCGGCAGGCCCTCGAGCACCGTCAAGTTCGGCAAGGGCGCGCTCAAGCTCGCGTGTCCGTTGCCGTTGCCGCTGCCTTGCAGGACGACGGCAGGCAGGGGGACTGCAAGGGTGAGGTCGACGAGGAGGCGCAGACCCGAGACTGTCAAGTCGGCCGAGCCCGCCGACATGTAGGTGATCGCCGGCGCGCCGCCGAGGCCACCGTCCATCAGCAGGGCGAAGCTGTTGTTACCTGGTCGCGGGGTGCTGTTGCACCAAAGGCCCGGCAGGGCGCCGCCCGAGCCGGGGCTGGCCGTGCCGTAGGCCTGGACGGCGTCGGTGTTGGCGCGCAGTCCGGGCGCACAGATCGCGAGCGTAAGGAGGATGGGGGTGAAGAGACGAAGACCAGGAAGCATCGGCGACATCGTTAGAAGCAAGGAAAAGCAAGGAGAAGCAAGAGCAGCGCGAGCGGGGATGAAAGAAGACTCGCTTCTTCCTTTGCCCGAGGCTCGCCGAACGAGACAAGAAACTCGAGAAATTGGGGCCACGCACGAGCCTCGCTCGAGCCAGGCTGCGGGGGTCGCCGTTTTGCAGAAGCTCGGTTAGTCTCGACCGAACGATGCCCACCGCGAATCCGATCGGCCCAGCGCCCTCCACGGATGCCGAACTCGTGCTCGCCTTTCGTGCGACGCGCGACCCGGCAGCCTTCGCCGAGCTCTTCGAGCGCCATGCCTATGCGCTCTGGCGGCACGCGAGTCGAGCGGGACTGGACGCCGATGCCGACGACCTCGTGCAGGTGTGCTTCGTGTCGTTGATCGAAGGTGTCGATGCATTCGATGTCCGTCGTCCGCTGCGTCCGTGGCTCGTGGGCATCCTCACGAAGCACATGGCCATGCGTCGACGATCCGAGCGTCAGCGTCGGCTCGACTTCGCGCGCCTCGACGTCCGTCGGCGCGCTCGAGAGGCTGCGAGTGCGACTGACGTCGTCGTCGGCGCGAACGAGATCGCCGACAAGCTCGACGGTGCCGTTCGACGCCTGCCACAGCCTTATCGTGATGTCGTGCTCGCGCGCTTCCTCGGCGCCGAGCCGACGCACGCGATCGCAGCAAGGCTCGGTCGCGAAGCGGGCACCGTGCGCAAGCAAATCACGCGTGGCTTGCAGCTCTTGCGTCGCGCCTTGCCCGTCGAAGTGGCGGTCGTGGCGCTCGCCTTCATCTTGCCGCGACGCGCGATCGCTGCCGCGTCGGCGTCTTGTGCACGTCGTCCGGCGCTGGCGCTCTTCGCTGCTGTCTTCGCGGTCTGCATCGGCGTGGTTGCTTGGCGAGCGAGCGAAACCACAAGCGCGTCTTTGGCGACACTCGTCGTCGACGACGGGACGCCGCAGGAGCGTGCGATGCAGGGGGACGTCGTAGCGACGACGCAAGACGTCGATGCGCGGGGCGCCGCCTCTGCCCAGCCTTCGGCCGCTTCGCACGTCGCGACGCGTCGAAGCATCGTGGTTCGCTTCGTCGATGGACGCGCGGCGGCGCGCTTCCCGCTGCGCCTCTTGCCGCTGCGCGACACGCTGGCGGCGAGTCAGCTCGATCCGTCAGCTCGAGACGTCGTGACGGACGCCGACGGACGCTTGAACATCGACGCGCTCGTCGAAGACGCGATCCTCATGCCGGCGGGTGGCTTGCCGCGCCTCTACTTGCGCGCGAGTGCTGACGAGGCAGATGCGTCGACGCAGTTCTGTCTCGGTCCCGAGCGCGTCGTGCGCGGCCGCGTCGTGGACGAAGATGGCGTGCCGCAGAGCAACGCGACCCTGGTCGTGTCGGCGACGATGGGGCGCGGCGACGCTGGTGGGGCTTGCGCTCCTAGCTCGGTCGACGGGACCTTCACTGCGCGCATAGGCTGTGAGCAGCCATATCTCTGGGCCCGCGCTGTCGATGGTCGCCTCTCGCCGCCGCAGTTCGTGCCGCTCGTTGCTGCCGGCGCCGGCGAAGCCGCAGTGGACATGCGCTTCGTGCTGCCGCGCGCGGCCCAGCCTCTACGTGGCCGCGTCCTCGATGAAAGCGGCGCGGCCGTTGCTGCTGCCCTCGTTGCGTGGTTCCCGCGCGCTGACGCGCGTCACGCAGTGGCGCCAGCCTATGGGCTCTGTGACGCTGAGGGTCGCTTCGACCTCGGTCGGATTCGCGCGACGGAAGGCGTCCTGATTGCGCGGCACGGCCAGCATGCGACGAGCTGGCGGCAGATCGACGACGCCGGTGACGATGGTGAGTACGCGCTTCGGCTTGCCCGGGGCATGCACTTATCTGGCGTCGTCCGCGACCCGCTCGGGCAGCCGCTCCCCTTCGCCGTTGTTCAGTCCTTTCCGGCGCCGCTTGGGCCGGATCAGCAGGACGGGGGGCTGCGTTCTCGTGATGCCAAGGCGGATGCCTTGGGGCGCTACGAGATCACGGGTCTTGGCGTGGGGGAAGTCTGTGTCTTCACGATGCTCGCCGCACGTGGCTACCGCGCCAAGCGCTTCGTCGAGGTTCCGCAGACCTCTGTTTGCGACCTCGACTGTGAGGCCACGGGTTTCGTGACCGGTGTCGCGCTCGACGCCGAGGGGCGTCCGCTCGCGGGCCATCGCGTCGATGGCATTCCGGGGGAAGGCTGCGATCCGCTCTTGCGGGCGCGTTTGCTCACGACGTGCACGACAAAGTCGGATGGTAGTTTTACGCTTCAGCTTCCGCGTCGTGTGCCCTACCGACTCGGCCTCTTCGAAGCGACGCGCGGGGTCGAAGACGCGGCCAACCAGCCGCTCGCCGTCCTTGACCAGGCCAAGGCCTCGGAGCACGTGACGCTGAAGGTCCTTGCTCATGAGCGCGCGACTTTGCGTGGGCGCGTCGAGGTCCTCGAGGACGCCGAACGAAGCGTTCTTCGCCTCCAGAACTCTTCCTGGTCGGTGCCACGAGACCTAGCCCTCGCCGATGACGGCAGCTTCGTGGTCGAGGGGCTCGTTGCGGGATCCTATGCCCTCGTGCTCGAGCATCCTCGCTTCGGTCGCCGCGTCGTCGCGGGTGTCGACGCCCGCTGAGGCGGTCAGAGTGACAATCGCCAAATGCCCTTATCCTTGCCCGCTCCGCCCGTGAGCTCGGGGCCGCTGCTCCACGC
>CALLZN010000392.1 GCA_937858895.1 uncultured bacterium
AGATCGCGAACCGCTATCTCATCCCCTTCCTCGAGAACATGGGGGCCGAAGTCATTTCGTGCCGCGACATCGGCGAGCTGCCGGTCGAGAGCATCGTCGACGACGACCCGCCGGCGCAGGGCTTCCAGACGAGCGGCGCTTGGACGCTTTCGCTTTCGTCGGGTTACCGTGCGGGTCAATACCGCTTCGCGAGCGTGGCGGCGACGCGCAGCGCGGTCGCGACTTGGAGCTTCGTCGTTCCGCGCACGGGCTATTGGCCGCTTCACGTTTGGTATCGGGCGGGGAGCAATCGAAGTCGCGAGGCGCGCTACACGATTCGCCACGCAGGCGGGAGCGAAGTGCGCCTCATCGACCAGACCGTGAACGACGGCGTCTGGGTCCATCTCGGCAACTATTGGTTCGACCAGGGGCAGACCGCGCGCGTCGAACTCGACAACCAAGCGACGACGGGCTCGGTCGTCATCGCCGACGCGCTGCGCTTCGGCAACGGGCTTGGCAGCATCGTGCGCGGCCCGTCGACGAGCGGCCGCCTGCGCGCGCTCGAAGCTTCGCGCTACTGGGCCCAGTACCAGGGCGCGCCGGCCTCGATCTATGACTCATCGAACGACATCGACAACGTCGACGACGTGACCTGTCGTCCGCGCTACGCCGAGTGGCGCCGCGCCGATTGCTTCCTCTCGCTGCACACGAACGCGGGCGGTGGAAGCGGCACTTCGAGCTACATCCACAGCACGTCGCCGACACCGGGCTCGGCAGCCTTGCAGACAGCCGTTCACAACCAACTCGTCGGCGACCTGCGCCGCGAATACGACCCGACCTGGGGTGACCGCGGGCGGCTCTCGGCCAACTTCGGTGAGCTGCGTCTTCTCTCGTCGATGCCGGGCGTGCTCATGGAGCTCGCCTTCCACGACCAAGATGCAAGTCGTGATCACAACGCCATCCATGATCCCAAGTGGCGGCGCCTCGCGGCGCGGTCCTGCGCGCGTGGCATCTTGCGCTACTTCAATGCGACGGCGGTCTTCGCGCCCGACGAGCCGGTCGGCATGCGCGTCACGAAGGACGGTAGTGGCGGCTTGCGCGTCGCTTGGGACGCGGTGCCCAGCGCTACGAGCTACGCGATCGAGGCTTCGCCGGACGGAAAGAGCTTCGTCGAGGTCGCGCGCGTCGCAGGCACGTCCTGGTCGACGGGGCGGCTCGAAGCCTTCAGCGTGCGCAGCTTCCGCGTGCGCGCCCACAACGCGAGCGGGCGCAGCTTCCCGAGTGAGGTTCTCTGTGCGGGGACCTCGCACGACTTCGGCGCCGAGGTCTTGCTCGTCGCGGGCTTCGACCGCTTGGGCAAGACCGTCAAGGGTCCCGAGAACACGAGGGACTACCTGCGCCAACACGGCGATGGCCTGCGGCGCCACGGTGCTTGGTCGCTCGGCTTCGACGCTTGCTCCAATGAGGCCGTGACCGCGGGCCACGTGCGCCTCGACGACTACCGCCTCGTGGTCTGGTGTGCGGGTGAAGAGAGTACGGTCGATGAGACCTTCTCCTTCGCGGAGCAGAACTTGGTCGCGCAGTATCTCGCGCGCGGCGGTCGCCTGCTCGTGAGCGGGGCCGAAGTCGCGTGGGACCTCGACGCCAAGGGCACGAGCGTCGACCAGAGCTTCTTCCGGCAAGTGCTCGGCGTGCGTTACGTGCGTGACGACGCCCAGACCTATGTCTTCAGGCCGGCGGCGGGTGGGCTCTTCGCGGGCCTTGCGTCGGGGAGCTTCGATGATGGAAGCGGCGACACCTACGACGTCGACTACCCCGACGTGCTCGCGCCGGCGGACGCGCTCGGGCAGAGCCTGCTCTTCTATGGCAGCTCGTCGAGCGATGCGGCGGCAGTCGCGCGCGACAATGGTGTCTCGCGAACGATGGTCTTCGGTTTTCCGCTCGAGACGGTTCGCGACGCGAGTCTGCGTGCGGAGCTACTCGAGCGCAGCGTGCGTTGGCTGCTCGCGCCGCGGGCCTTCGAAGCGCCGCGAGAGCTCGCGCTTGGCCTGCGGGCACCGTTGCGGGTCTCCGTGCCGACGGAGCCGAACGCGCTCTATGTCCTCGCCGCCGCGCTCACGACGCAGCCAGGCATTGTCTTCGCGGACGGCCGCTCTTTGCCGCTCACACCTGACGCTGTCTTCGCGCTGAGCCTTGGCGCGAACCACGCTGTCTTCGAT
Organism: uncultured bacterium; assembly: GCA_937858895.1. Lineage (GTDB taxonomy): Bacteria > Planctomycetota > UBA1135 > UBA1135 > JACKHW01. The sequence continues at coordinate 2,199 of CALLZN010000392.1, forward strand.
CGCTTCGTCGGCTTCCTCGATGCGCGCGGCGTGGCGAACGCGAGCTTTTCGACGCCGCAGGACCCGAGCTTGCGCGGCCTGCGCCTCTGGTTCGGTGGCCTCACGCTCGTGACGACGCCGACTGTGTCCGTTGGCTCGATCTTCCCGGTCCACGCGCTCACACTGCGCTGACGCCCTCGATGACACGAGCGTTTGCGTGCAGGGCGCGCGCTCGGCTTTACTTTGTTCGGTTTTGCGACGATAGGCATGACATCAAGCGATCCGGGAGTTGTTTACGGATTCGATGTTTGCCTCGCTGGGATGTCTGAGTGTGGGAATCGGCTGCGTTGCCTTGACGGCGGCGTGGCTGCGCGGGCTCGCGCAGAGGCGCAGCCTCGGCATCCAGCTCGAAGCCCTGCGTGAGCAAGTTCACGACGAACGCTCACGCCGTGTCGACAGCGAACGCGAGGGTAGCCTCGCGCTCTGGCGGGCCAAGCGCGAAGAAGCGACCCTGCGCCAGTCGAAGGAGCGCTTCCTCGAAGTCGTGTCTCATGAGCTGCGCACGCCGCTCGCTTCGATCGCCGCGGCGACCGAGATCCTCGCCGACGAGACTCACGAAGCAGATGCTCGTCGCGAATGGATCGACATGACGATGGAGTCGACGAAGCGCCTCACGCGCACAGTTCAGCGCATCGAAGAGCTCGTCCAACTCGAGAGCCAGGCCGAACGAGATGGCTTCTCGATCGTCTCGCTCGATGATGTCTTGGGGCACTTGCGCCTGGCGCTCGCGGAGCTCGACGGCATCCAGAATGTCCGCTGCCTCGTGACCTGGCCGGCGCGTCCGATCGGCCTCGAAGTGCACGGTGCCCACCTCGCGCGCATGCTCGAGCTCTTGCTCGAGAACGCCTTGCGCTTCTCGCCGCCTGCAGCGACCGCGACGCTCAACGTCGACGTGCTGTTGGCCGAGGACGCCGACCACGACCGGCTGCGCTTCGGAATCGAAGACTCTGGACCTGGTGTGCCGCCCGAGCAGCGGCGGGCGATCTTCGAGAGCTTCCACCAAGTGCGCGAAAACCTGTCGGACAAGCCGATCGGCATGGGCCTCGGTCTCACGATCTGCACCGCGATCGCCGGCAACCTCGGTTGTCGCATTCGGGTCGAGCCGCGCGAGCCGTGCGGCTCGCGCTTCGTGTTCGATCTGCCCTGCCGCTTCCGCAAGGACGAGGACCGGCTCGATGCGATCGGTTCGCCGCCACGCCAGTGGATGCATGAGTATCGCGCCGCGAGCGTGGACGCCGATGACGCCCGCTTTGCTCTGCGCTGAGTTGCGATGCTCAGTTGCTCATTTGTTCCGTTGCCGTAGCGGGTCGACTTGCAGGCTGTCGACGACGAGGTCGTGCAGCGCGCGCCTGAAGCTATGGATGCGCGGCTCGTCGCGATGCGGATGCACGCGATTGGTCAAGCAGACGACCGAGAGGTCGCGCGCGCGGTCGATCCAGAGGCTCGTCCCGGTAAAGCCCGTGTGCCCGACCGAAGACTTCGAGAAGCGCGAACCTGCGCTGTTGTTCGAAGTCGGCGTGTCGAAGCCGATCGCGCGACTCGTCTCGAAGACGTCCGTTTGGCGCGCGCAGAAGAGCTCGACCGTCGACCGCGGACAAAGGCGAAAGCCCTCGAGCACGCCAGCAGCAGCGATCAAGCGACAGAAGCGCGCGACATCACCCGCGGTCGAAAAGAGCCCCGCGTGCCCAGCGATACCGAGGAGGGCATCGGCGTTCTCGTCGTGCACGCGCCGATGGATGAGGCCACCGCGGCTCGCAGCTTCTTCGGTCGGCGCGACGTCGATGTGCGCGGCGAGCGGGCCATAACTCGTGTGCCGCATGCCTGCGGGCTCGAAGACGAGGCGCTCGGCCAGCAAGTCGAGACGCTCGCCACAGAGCGCTTCCAAGCAGGTCCCGAACGTGATGAGGCCGAGGTCCGAGTAGGCGTAGCTCGTGCCAGGCGCGAAGCGCAGCGGCTCGTCGTAGGTCGCGAGCAGGATCGCGTCGCGGCCGGAGGCCAGTGTCCAGAGCTTCTTCCACGGCGCCATGCCGGAGCTATGGGTGAGCAGCATGCGCAGCGTGATCGCGCGCTTGGCCTCGAAGTCGGTCGCTGTGGCATCGCAAAAGTCTGCGACCAGGGTCGCGACGGGCGTGTTCAGGTCGAGGCGGCCTTCGCCGTGGAGGCGCATCGCAATGGCAGTCGAAGCGAGGATCTTGGTCAGCGACGCGAGGTCGTAGCGATGCGTCTTCGTGATCGCGGGGCTCGAGGCGTCGTAGGTCTCGTGGCCGAGCGCGAGGTCGACGACGATGCGGTCGCGGCGCGTCACGACGATTTGGCAACCCGGGAAGATGCGCCCCTGGATCGCTTCGTCGGCCATGCGGCGGACGCGGGCTTCGAGGTCTGTCACGAAGCCTGCAACGTGTGGCTCCGCGCGCATGAGCTTGTTGTCGGTCGCGCCGATCGTGGTGCCGCTGCCGCTCGCGAAGGCGGCGAGCTTCGTCGGCAGTCGGCCGTCGATCGTGCTGCGACCGCTCAGGGCGCGCGCGAGCGCTCGCGCTGCCGCAGTTCCGCGTCCGGCGGTGTAGAGGAGGGCCGCTTCTTGTGGCAGTGCGGTGCTGGCCATCGTCTGTTCGCCGAAGCACGCGACCAGCTCCGCTGCGTCGAGGCTCGCCGCTTCGAACGCGCAGCCCTCGCGCCGCAGTTCGGCCTCGAGCACGTGAGCTTCGCCCTCCGAGCCGAGGGTCGCGAGGCGCAGCGTGCGCGAAGGCTCGAGCGGCAGGAGCTGGGCCTCGTCGCGGACGAGGACGACGCTTCGCTGCAGAACCTCGGCGACGAGCGAAGCCTCACTGCTGGGCAGCTTGGCGAGGTCGAGGCTCAGCCTCTCCAGGCCCGTCGCGGCAGCTTCGAGGACGGGCACGGTGAAGCCGAGGCGCTCGAAGAGCGGCCGCGTCGCCGCGCGGTCCTGCACCAAGACAGCCGCACAGCCGTGTCGCAGCGCCGCGTCGACGAGCGTCGGCCGCGTGAGGTCGACCGTCCGCGCGTCGACGACTGTCTGCAAGGAGGCCTCGGCGACGCCGCGCAGCAGCGCGAGGACGAAGGCGCGGTGCAGCGGCTCGCGCGCTCGCTCGCCGTCACACGGCACGACGGCGAAGCGAATGCCCGCCTCGGGCAAGGCCTCGCCGCGCTGCTGCGCGAGGCGCCGGGCGAGGTCGGGCACGCCGCTCGCTTCGACGGCGGCGCTGAGAGCTGTGTCGTGATCGCCTCCGCCTGCGAAGAGCAGCGCGCCCGGCTCCGCCAACGCTGCGTCTCGACGCGCCGTCACCGCCGATTCCAGCTCGTGCGGCGCGGCGCAAGCCGCGGCCATGCCGAGCAGCGTGTAGGTCAGCGCGCTTCGCGCCTTCCTGTGCTTCGCCTTGTCGCTTCGTTCTTTCATCGCCAGGACATCATGCAGGCGCTGGGCCGAGACCGTTGGCACGGCTTGCGCGGAATGTTGAGGGGTTCGAGGCCGCCGCTTCGACAAGTGCCGAAAGGCGACGTAGGCGCTCGTGCAAGCCCGCGTTAGCCTGCTGCGATGCGCGTGGTCGGAGTCGATGGCGGAGGGACGCGGACGCGGGTCGTCCTGCTCGTGGATGGCGAGGCGGTGTCCTCGGCCGTTGGGCCCGCGACCAATCCCTTGGTGCTCGGCGTCGAGGTCGCGATCGCGCGTTTGCTCGCCGTGGTCGACGAAGCGCTCGGGGCATCGATGCGCGATGCTGCGAGCGGCGCCGCAAGCGGCGCTGCGAGAGAAGCTCCGCTCGACGCGGTGGGCGTCGGCATCGCCGGCGTCGGCGCTTCGGCGTCGGCGCGCGCGGCGATCGAAGGCGCGCTGCAACGGCGCTTCGCCACAGCGCGCGTCGTCGTCACGACCGACGTCGTCGCCGCGCTCGCCGGCGCCTTCGAAGGGGGCCCGGGCATCCTCGTCGTCGGAGGAACCGGGTCGGTCGCGCTCGGCTACTCGGGCGCCCGCTGCGTGCGCGTCGGCGGCTGGGGGCGGCGGCTCGGCGATGCGGGGTCGGGCTTCGACCTCTTTCGGCGTGTCGCCTGCACGCTTCTGGCAGCCGACGACGGGCTCGAGTTGCAGACCGCAGCCACCGTTTCGCTGCGCGACGCGCTCGTCGCGAGGCTTGGCCTTGCGTCGATCCGCGACTTGATCGAGGTCTTCGCGCGCGACCCGCGGCCGGACGAAGTCCTCGCGGCCGTCGAAGCCATCGTCGCGCGCGCCGACGCCGGGGACGAAGTCGCGACGCACGCCTTGCACGTCCAGGCTCAGTCCCTGTCCGAGCTCGCGATCGCCACGCAGCGCCAACTCGGCGGCCAACTCGCGGTCGCGCCGACCGGCGGCTTGATCCTCGGCTCGCGCATCGTCGCCGACAAGTTCGAAGCGCTGTTGCAAGCCGAGCACATCGACGTCATGCCTGCCATCTCGAAGCCCGAAGTCGGCGCCGCCCTGCTCGCAGCGGCGCGGCCAGGGCAAGCCCACGCTCGCCTGCTCGAGGCGAGCGCCGTCTTTCTGCGCTGAGCAAGGCCCATGGATCTAGTGATCTTCGACGACCTCACGATTCCTGGCGATGAACTCGACTTCGTCTTCAGCCGCGCCTCGGGCCCAGGGGGGCAGCACGTCAACAAGGTCGAGACGCGGGTGCAGCTGCGCTTCCGCCTCTTCGCGAGCCGTGTCCTCGACGACGCGCAGAAGGACCGTATCGCCAAGGCCGCCGGGCGTCGCTTGACGGCTGACGGCGAAGTTCTCATGACTTGTGGTCGGCACCGCGAACGCAGCCGCAACCGAGATGAAGTCCGTGAGCGCCTGCGCGCCTTCATCGTCGAAGTGCTGACGCCGCAGAAAACGCGCAGAGAGACGAAGCCGACGCGCGCCGCAAAAAAGCGCCGCCTCGACGCCAAGCAGCGCCGCGGCGCGATCAAGCAAGACCGGCGTCGACCCGATCGCGGCGACTAGCCCTGAGGTAAGCGCTCCGGTTCGCGAGAGCGCGCGAGAGTGCCGTGGGCGTGGCCGCGCAC
>CALLZN010000393.1 GCA_937858895.1 uncultured bacterium
GGGCCACGAGGCCCACGCTGCACGACTTCGGGCGGATCTAATGCAACAGTGGGGTTCACTGCAGCGGCAGTTCGAAGAACTCGACCTTGGCTGCATCGACGATGCCGCGTAGCCACTTGCCGATCTCGTAGCGGCGCATCGCGGCGAGGCGGTCGGCGCCCTTCGGGCCGTCGTTGCCTTGCGTCACGAGGAGGAGCGAGACCCCGTCCACTTCGCGGACGGGCGCCGAGAGCTTGCCGTACTCGAGTTCGAAGGCTGCGCGCAGCAAGCTCGCATCGACGCCCGGCTCCTCGCGGTGCAGCCAACCGAGGCGGCCGCCGCGGCCCTTGCTGCCTTCGTCATCCGAGAAGCGCCGGGCAGCGGCCGCGAAGGTCTGCGGTCCGTCGATCTTGGCAGCGAGGAGCTTGGCGTCAGCGATGGCCTTGGCCTCGTCGCGCTTGGGCCCGACGGCGAGCAAGAGCCGGTGGACTTCGCGGGCAGCGCCGACGCGACGCTCCCAGGTCGCCGGGTCCTCGTCGAGCAGGGTTTGGAGCGCGCTGTCGGTGAAGCGCGCTTGCCCGATCGCCTCGATCAGGACCTCGGCGCGGAAGACCTCGCCGCGCTGCATGTCGGCGACGCTGCGTCCCTGCGCTTGGAGCAGGGACTCGAGGTTGACACCGTGCTTCGCGTATTCGGGGTTGGCGGCGATCTCGGCGCGCTTGGCTGCGAGCGCGCGGTCGTAGCTCTTGGCGTCGACGACGACGCCGAGCTTCTGCGCTTCTTGCTGGAGCAGGCGGTAGGCGACCATCTGGCGCAAGATCGAGTGGCGCTCGTCGGCGACGAGGGAGCGTGCCATCGTGCGGCCGAGATCGAGGAGGGAGACCGCTTGGCCATCGACGAGGGCCGCGGCGTCCTGCGGTAGTTTGGCGACGGCGTCCTCGACGGCGTGCTTGCGCTTCTGCTCGGTGATCCAAAGCTTGCGCCGCCCTTCGTCGAGTTCGGTCTTGTCGTCGAGGCCGAGGTCGCTCTTGGCGAGTCGCTCGTAGAGGCGCGAGAGGGCGATGTAGTCCTTGAAGGACGCGAGGCTCATGCCGCGCTGCGTCAGGTGTTCGCGCAACGAGCGCTGCTGCGACGCGAGCTGCTTTTCGAGCATCTCGAGGTAGCGGTCGACTTCGCCCGGCGCGATCTTTTGACCGCGGCGCTCGGCTTCGCGCTCGACGATGACCTTCTCGATCAAGTGCTCGAGGCTGTCTTTGCCGAGCTGCTTGCCACGGTGGCGACGCGCGAGCTCCTCGTAGAACTCGTTCCAGGTCACCGTGCCGCCTTCGAAGGTCGCGGCAAAGCGCCGGGCGTCGGGCGCGTCTTGGGTCGCGAGTCGCTGTGCGCACGCGAGCGAGCACAAGAGCGCGATCGCGAACATGCGTGGCATCGGCCGGTTCTTGGATGAGCTCTTCGAAGGGATCGAGGACATCGGCAGCTGTGGCATCTGGAGCATCGGCGGCAGCGGCGCTCAGCGAGCGCGGGAGATCTTCTCGGCGGCGGAACGCAGCTTGTCGATGCGATTCAGCAGGGGCTGCACCGTCCGCAAGTAGCCGTCCTCGTCGGCGCTCACACGCCAATCGCCCATCGTGCTCTCTTCTTCCCACGCCGTGACTGGGACCAGCACTTCGTCGGCAGCGTCGAGGAGGTCCTTGCAGCTGTTCAGCGAGGCGAAGAAGGTCTCCTTGTCGGGCGGGCTCGCTGCGTTGGCGGTCAAGGCCTTGTTGTAGGCAGCCTTCGCGTCGTCGATGAGCTTGTCGACCTTGGTCGTCGCCGCAGCGTCGAGACGAGGTAGGGGACGGGGCGCGTCCTTCGTCCCGCGCGCCTTGCCTGTCTGTGAGCGGCTCTTGCGCGGCGCTGGCTCGGACGCGCGGTTGACGTCTGGCGCCGCGCTCGTCTTGCTCTGCTGGCCCTCGGTCGTTGCAGGTGCGGGCTTGGTCTTGCTCTTCGAGCACGAGGGCATGGCCATCAAGAGCGCCAGGCAGGTCACGCCGTACATGATTCTGCGGAAGAGTCCCCAAGTCTGTCGGGGCCGAGGCCAGGTGAGGTCATTCATGAAGTCGAAGATCGTACTTGGCGGAAGGCGCCGTGCCCAGCGACGCATCGATGGTCTTCGCGCAAATCGGCGCATGCCCCGGGCGCGATGCGCCTCACTTGGCGCGCAGCTTCTCGAGCGCCGCTTCGAGGATCGGATCTTGGTCCACGAAGTCCTCGCCCGTGCATGCGACGCGCACGTCGGGTTCGATCCCCCTACCTTCGAACGGCGTGCCGTCGGGCAGCATCGCTTGCCAAGTCGGCACGACGACTACGACGTCGTTGGGCAGCGTGAACGGCTTCGGGTTGCCGCTGCTGCCGTAGGTCGTTTGCCCGACGACGACGCAGTCCTTGGCCTGCTTCATCATGAGGACGAAGGCTTCGTTGCTGCTCATCACGTAGCGGCTCGTCAGAACGACAACCCGGCCGCTGTAGTGGCGGTCGCCTCCGTGTCCACGGATGCTGCGCTCGAGGACCTTGCCGAAGCCCTTCTCGCCTGGGCCGGTCCGGTAGCGGTTCTTTGCGTAGACCGCTGTGCCCTCGACGAACCATGCAGCGATCTCCTGCGCGAGCGTCTCGTCGCCACCGCTGTTCGGGCGCACGTCCACGATCATCGCCTTGGTATCGCCGAGGTCGCGGATGGCCTCACCGATCTTCTTCGTATCGACCGGTGGCATCCACGAAGCGATCATCAAGTAGCCGATTCCATCGTCCGTGCGGCCAGCGAGCGCCATCGGGCCGGCCTGCCTCACTTGGATGCGGCGTTGGATGATGGGTTCTCGGTAGAGCGGGTCGACCGCGCGCTGAAAGGTTGCCAAGGTCTGGTCGCGCAGCCGCAGCGACAAGTGGATGTCCTCTGCGCTCTCCAGCATTTTCGCTGCCCGCGCCGCAAACCCGAGATCGGATTGCGCTGCGAGGATCTGGCTGCGGTGCTTCGCTAGAAGCGCGTCCCAGTCGTCGATGCGCAGGTCGTAGTAGGAGTAGTGCTTGCGCAACGTCGCGAGCAGCGCCTTCAAGGCATCGTCGTTGCGCTTCTTCTGTTCCGTCGCTGACCGCAGTTCGGCCGGCAAGGTCGAGAAGGACCACGGCACCGGCGCGAGCGCCGTCCCGTCCTGACTTCGGAAATTCGTGAACGTCGAACTGTTGAGGCTCATGCGGTAGCCATGGTCCGCTTCGAGCTGCACGGGGATCCTCAGCGTGCGCGCGCCGTCCCACTTGGGCTTACCAGCAAACTTTGGAAACGTCGGTCCGCCGCCAACGACGGACATGCCGCCCGTGTTCATGTCCCGGTCGAAGACGATGACCAACTCTTGGACCTTCGCCGCGTCGACTTCGACATCGCCGGCTGCGGGTTCGAGAGACTGCACACGAGGCGCCTGGGCGACGAGGCTCCCGGCGGCGACGAGCATGGCGCATAGCACTTTCATGCCAAGACGATAGCGGCAGGTCGTCGTCGGAGTTGTGTCGAGGATCACAGGGCGTTGCGCCGTGAGCCACGACGAGCGCGGCGCCGCCGCCGCCTATGGACGGCTCCCCGCCAAACCTCATGCGCTTTGAAACTCACGGCGCTTCGCACTAACGAGACGGCTTCTAATCGGTCCAGCTGGCTGAAGGGCGGTGCGCACCGACCCATCATCCGACGACCTGATCCGCAGCTTCCAGGAGCAACTCAGTGCATCAACTCGACAAAGATCGACTCTCCGGGCTCCTGGCCAAGCAGGCTCCGCCGTGCATCACGCTCTACCAGCGCACGCACCGACAGCATCCCGAGAATCAGCAGGATCCGATCCGCTACCGCAACCACTTGCGCGACGTGGAGAAGTCCTTGCTCGAGCACTACCCCAAGCGGGACGTGAAGGAGCGCCTGTCACCGTTCGAGGCGCTGGACGGTGACGTGAACTTTTGGAAGCACCGCACGGAGGGCTTGGCCATCCTGTCCTCGGCGGACGAGTTCCAGATCTTCGAGCTGCAGCGCCCCGTCGAGAACCTGGTCGTCGTAGCCGACAGCTTTCACATCAAGCCACTGCTGCGCGTCCTGCAGTCGGCCGACCGCTACCAGATCCTGTGCTTGGACCGCCACGAGGCCAAGCTATACGAGGGCAACCGGGATGCACTGGACGCGGTCGAGCTCTCGAACGTGCCCTCGACACTCACGGAGGCCTTGGGAGGCGAGTTGACCGAGCCGCACCTGACCGTGGCTTCCTACGGCAAGGGCGCCGGGAAGGGGGGCAAGGAGTCTTACCATGGGCACGGCGGGAAGCAGCCCGAGGTCGACATCGACACCGAGCGCTTCTTCCGCGTGGTCGATCGTGCGATCCTCGAGCACCACTCGCAGACCTCGGGCCTGCCTCTGATGCTGGCCGCGTTGCCCCAGCACCACGCTCTTTTCCGCAAGCTCAGCGACAATCCCAATCTGATGGAGGGCGGGATCGAGATGGCGACTGCGGATCTGGAGATCGATGCCCTGCGCCGCTTGGCCTGGCAGCACGTCGAACCGTTCTACCTGCAGAAGCTGGCGAAACTTGTCGAGGACTTTGAGGTGGCGCGTTCACGCGACCTGGGTTCGGACGATTTGGTCGAGGTGGCAAAGTCCGCCGCGGCCGGTCGCATCGGTAAGCTCATGGTGGAAGCCGACCGCCAGATTCCCGGTCGCTGGGACGCGCAATCAGGACGCTTCGAACCCAGCGACGTCGCGCACGACCACGTGGACGACGTGCTCGACGACCTGGCCGAGGCGGTCCTGCGCATCAAGGGCGAGGTCGTGATCGTGCCGGCGGAGCGCATGCCATCGGACACTGGGCTGGCGGCGATCTACCGATTCTGATCGCGCTCTCGCCGACCAGACTCATTCGTCGTCGGAGTTCTGCTCCAAGCCCCTCCGTGAGCAACTCGTCCACGCCGGCCGTGAACGAATCGTCGACCAGCGCCAACTCGAGTTCGTTCACCAGCTGCACGAACGCGAAGGCAAGCGGTGCGGGGGACGAATCGACAACTCAGGAGACACGAGCGGCCTTGTCGTCCGAAGGCCGCGCGCGCTCCCGTTCATGAAGCGACTCGCACGCGATGCATGCGCAGAAGACGCCTTGGTGCTCGCAAGCACACGCGAAGAGGTCCGCATCCTGAACGCCTTGGTCCAAGAGGAGCGCTACCGGCAGGGCGAACTCGAACGCGACGAGGCGGTCGCGAACGAGGCAGGCACGCTCTTCTTTGTTGGCGACCGCGTGCGCTTTCGCAAGAACCGCCCCGACGTCCTGAACGGCGAAGTCGGGACCGTCGTCGGACTCCTCAGCGAAGCGCGGAGCCTCACGGTGCAGGTGGACCAGCGCTACATCGACGTCGCGCTCACGGACGATGCCGCCGCCCTCGAGCTCGCCTACGCCGGCACGACGCACGCAGCGCAGGGCGCCACGGTCGACCGCTGCTTTGTGTATGTCAGCGACCCTGCCAGGGGACGCGCGATGACCTACGTGCAGGCCAACGCGTGCACGGCACGAGACGCGCTTCTACCTCTGCGG
>CALLZN010000394.1 GCA_937858895.1 uncultured bacterium
GGGGCGGGGGTCGCCGGCGGCCACCCCCGCGGCACCCGGGGCTCCCCAGGGCATCCGCGACGGCGCAAAGAGGGGGGACAAGAAGGGCACCCCGCTGTCCGAGCCGCTCTCAGCTTCGCCTGTCTTCCCGCCGATGGTGACCAAGATGATCGGCATTGGCGAGCGATCCGGCTCGCTCGAGATCTTGCTCGAGAAGATCGCGACCTTCTACGACGAGCAGGTCTCAGCAGACGTCAAGAGCCTCACGTCCTTGATCGAACCGCTCATGATCGCCGTCATGGGTTTCGTCGTCGGTGGCATCGTGCTCGCCGTCTTCCTTCCGATCTTCAAGCTCCAGGAGAAGCTCGCAGGATGAACACGAAGCACCGAGGGATCGCCTTGTGGACTGGGGCCAGCCTCGTGGTTGGCGCCCTAGTCTACGGCGGCTTCATCTATCCGCGCAGCGTGCGTGCTGACGCTGGCACGCTGCTCTCGATGTGCGAGCTCCACCTGGGGCTCGCACAACAGCTGCCCTTGACAGACGGCGTCGCGAAACAACAGCGCAAGGACAACATCGACAAGGCGCTCGCGATCCTCGACGACGTCGAAGCAGAGAGCCCTGGCCTCTCGATCACGTCCGAGTTCCGTGGCTTTGCTGAGTGGATGCGCAGCGACTTCGAAGCCGCCAAGCGTGCCTATGGCGAGGCGCTCTCGCGCGCTGGAGACGACGCTGCGCTGCGCCTGCGACTCGAGAACAACCTCGCTGCGATCGACCTCGAGTCCGGCAAGCCTGACCGCGCGATCGCGCGACTCGAGGGCATGGAGAACGGACGCCGTGACGCTTCGACCTTCATCGTCGAAGCCCAAGCTTGGCAAGCCAAGGGCGACGCCAAGAAACGCAGCCAAGCGCTCGCCGACGGACTGCGTCGCGCCGCAAAAAATAAGGACGCGAATGGGATTTATTCCATCGCTGAAGCCGCTGCGTCTCTCGGCGATGCCATCGCGACTTCGGCCTTCGAGGAGTTGGGCGCCGAACACGCCCGCGCTCGCTACCGCTTGGCTCAACTCAAGATCAACGAAGGGGCCACCGATACTGCGACGAGCATGTTGGAAGCAATCGCAAAGACGGCTCCGGAAGCCTTGAAGCGCTGGGTCAGCGAAGACCGAGGCTTCTGGATCGGAGACCGGAAAGCGCTCGCCGACAGGGTGCTGTCCGTCACCGCCGGGCCGACGCGCTGAGCAGAGCCTTGACGATGCGGAACCGAGAACGTTCACACCAGAACAGGGAAATGGAGCTCACCACAATGAACAAGCGAGAAAGCGGCTTTACGCTTATCGAGCTGATGATCGTCGTCGCGATCATCGCCATCATCGCGTCCATCGCGATTCCGAACCTAATGGCGGCCCGCATCAATGCGAATGAAAGCGCAGCGATCGCGACCCTCAAGAACATCAGCTCGAGCCAGGCACAGATCCAGGCTGCGGGCGTGATCGACGCCAACGGCAACGGTGCCGGTGAATACGGCTACTTCCAAGAGCTGTCGGGCGCACGTCCCGTCAAGACCGGCACGCCGGCGACGACCGTCTCGGAGAGCACGGTGCGCGTCGCGCCGCCGGTCCTCTCGGGCGCCTTCGGCAAGGTCGACACAACCGGTCGCGTCCTGCGCTCCGGCTACTACTTCCAGATGATCTTGCCGGGCGTCGGCGCCAACTTCCTCCGCGAAGGGGACCCGACGGCCGCCTACCCGGTGGTCGACCCGTCGCAGTCGGAAGTGCTCTGGGCCTGCTACGCCTGGCCGGCCAGCTTCGGCAACTCGGGCAAGCGCGTCTTCTTCTGCAACCAGCAGGGTGACGTCATGTCCTCGTCGAACGCCACGACCCGCTACAGCGGCACGACCGCCGTGCCTTCGGGTAGCGCGGCCTACGTCGCGGTCTCCGGTATCACGCTGTCGATGGCGGCTGAAGTCGCCGTCAACACGACCGGCACCGACGGCATGCGCTGGACCGTCGTCAACTGATCGACGTAGAACGGTGCAGAGCGGCCCCGTGAGCCCTTGTGGCTTGCGGGGCCGCTTGCATTGCAGGCGGCTTTGCCGATGACAGCGGCGATTGGCTCAACGTCGCTGCCTCGCCTGGTCGATGGGTCTGCCATGGCGACCGTCGATTCCCGGGAACGAGATCTCGTCACGCTCATGGCTGCAGCTCCATTGGAGACAAGCCTTGCTGACGCGCCGCGCGAGACCGCGGTCCCCGCCTCTCACAAGGCAATGGCGACGCGCACGAGGCTCGTTACGGTCGTGCTGCCCGTGCTGAACGAAGCGGAGAACCTTCGTGCTTTGCTGCTCGAGCTCGACGAGGTCTTGTCCTCGATCGAGGGCTTCGAGTTCGAGATCCTCGTCGTGGACGATGGTTCGACCGACGGCAGCGCCGACATCGCGCGTGCGCATGGCGCCCTGGTCCATCGTCACCCGCGCAACCTCGGCAATGGCGCGGCCGTCAAGCGCGGCATCCGCGAGGCTCGCGGCGACTACATCCTCTTGATGGACGGCGACGGCCAGCATCCGCCCGAAGCGATTCCACGTCTGCTCGCGCAGCTCGACGAGTACGACCTCGTCGTCGGTTCACGCGGTGGTTCGGGTGGCACCTTGCACCGCAATCTCGCGAACCGCATCTACAACAAGGCCGCGGGCTACGTCACGCGCGCGAAGATCCCAGACCTCACGAGCGGCTTCCGCGTCGCGCGGGCCGACTTCCTCAAGGGCTTCGTGCACATGTTGCCGAACACCTTCAGCTACCCGACGACGATCACGCTGGCGGCGTTTCGCGCAGGCTACTCGGTGTTCTACGAGCCGATCCAAGTGCGCAAGCGCGGCGGGCGTTCCAAGATCCGCCTCTTCGAGGACGGTTCGCGCTTCTTCTTGATCATCCTCAAGGTCGCGACGCTCGTTTCGCCCCTGCGGGTCTTCTTGCCGCTGGCCTTCTTCGTCGGCGCGATCGGTGTGACCTGGTACGTCTACAGCTTCCTGACGACGGGGCGCTTCACGAACATGGCCTTGTTGCTCCTCGTCCAGGCGAGCGTGCTCTTCAGCCTCGGGCTCATCTCCGAGCAAGTGGCCCAGCTGCGCTTCGAAGGCTCGTCGTCGCGCGAGGACTCACAGCGCATCGACCGAGGTCGATGAGCACGGCGTCACCGAGTCCGAGGCGTCGGGTCCTCTTCTTCGGCTGCTACGACAGCGGCCCGGGCTACCCACGCGTGCGTTCCTTGCGCGCTGGCTTCGAGAGCCACGGCGTCGAGGTCGTCGAGCTGCGCGAAGACCTGCTGCCGACACGCGAGGAGCGGCGCAGCAAGTTGCGGCGCCCGCTCGCCTGGCCGGGCCTCTTCGCGCACCTGCGCAGCGGCTCGAAGCGGCTCGAAGCGCGCCTGCGCGCGCTGCTCCGCGAAGAAGCGATCGACGCCCTCGTCGTGCCGTACCCAGCTTGGTTCTCGATCGGCACGGCGCGCCGCGTCTTCGATGGCCCCATCTTGCTCGATCTCTTCTTGTCGCTCGCGGACACCTGCTGCCACGACCGCTCGATCTTTCGGCGGCATGGCTTGGCCGAGTTCGCGCTGCGCAAGCTCGACCGTCGCACCTGTGCGCTCGCCGACCGCGTCGTCCTCGACACACCCGTGCACGCGCGGCGTATCGCTGACTTGCTCCACCTGGATCCTGAGCGCATCGGCTTCGTCCAAGTCGGTGACCCGGACGCGCCGCTGACGGCGCCGCCGCTACCTGTAGTCGGAGACCGCGTCCACGCGCTCTACGTGGGGACGGGCGTGCCGCTGCATGGTGTCGACCACATCCTCGACGCCTGCGAAGTCAGCGACGGCGTGGCCCTTTCGTTCGTTGGTGGGAGCGAAGCGCAGCGGGAGCGCGCGGCCAAGCTGCCCTGCACTGTTCTCGTCGAACCTTGGGTCGAGACGGAGGCTCTTCAGGACCTCTTCGCGGCCCAGCACGCGGTCTTCGGAATCTTCGGCGCGAGCGCCAAGGCGAGGTCCGTGATCCCTTACAAGGTCATCCACGGTCTCGCGCACGGGCGCGTCGTGATCACGGCCGAGACCGAGGCCGTGCAGACGATGCTCGCTCCGGGCGTCGATTGCATGACGACGCCGATCGCGGATGCCGAGGGCATCGCGCGCACGCTGCTTTGCCTGCGTGAAGGTCCACTGCTCGCCGAGCGCATCGCTGCTCGCGGCGCACAACGCTTCGCGACATCGTTTTCGGCGCGGTCGATCGGGCATCGCCTCTTGCTCAATCTCGCCGAGATCGACGGAGCGACGTGGGGGCCACTGCTCGGCGATGACGTGCCGATCTCCTGTGATCAAGCAAGCGAAGCGCTGGCCTCCATGGCTCGCAGCGGATGAAGAAGGCGCAGATGCCGCGACTTTCGACGCACACCCTCCTAGCACTCGGCCTCGCGCTGATCGCCATCGTCCGTGCCAGCGTGCTGCCCGGACCGCTCGTCTTCGATGACTTGCACAGCGTCGCCTTCAATCCGGCGATTCGTTCCTTCGACCACTTCGCGTCGTGGTTCACGGATGGCCAGAGCTTCTCGACGATTCAGGGCATCCATGCCTTTCGTCCGCTCGTGCTCGCGAGCCTCGCCGTCGATCACGCGCTCTTTGGTGGGACGGCCCAAGGCTTCCGCTTCGGCAACCTGGTGCAACACGTGCTCGCTTGCTGGCTCGTGTTCTTGGTTTTGCGCCCCGTCTTTTCGCGCGCAGGGCTCGACACGAAGACGAGTGAGCGCGCTGCGCTCGTCGGCGTCTTGCTCTTCGGCTTGCATCCGATCCATGTCGAGACGATCGCGCTCGCCTCGGCGCGCAGCGAGATCCTCGCGACCATCGGTCTCTTGATTGCGTTGCGCGGACACCTCGCGCATCCGGAGGCGCCGTGGCGACGCGCGGCTTGGATCGGCGCCGGGACGACCTTTGCCCTAGCAGCCAAGATGACCGGAGTCCTCGTGCCGGCCATCGTTGTCCTCGTCGAAGTCGTGCTGCCGAAGGATCCCGCCCTGCGCGGACGCTGGCGCGGCGTCTTGCTCGCGCGGGCGCGCGCGCTCGTGCCTGTCGTGGCCGCCATGCCGGTCTTGGCGCTTTGGTACGTCGCTCGCGCCAACGCGATGGGCCTGCGCATCGCGCCGAACCCGGCGATGATGTCGAATCCGCTCTACGGCGCCGGTCGCGGTCTCGCGACCCAGCTCGAGGGCAGCGCCTTCTTCGTGCCGAAGGCCGTCTGGCTGTGGCTCTGGCCCTTCGAGATGACCATCGACCACACCGAGTTCTTCCGGCTCGGCTGGGCATCGGCGCCGCCGATCGCGGGGGCGGTCTTCGTCGTTGCGACACTCGCCTACGCGCTTTGGTGCCTCGGACGACGGCCGCTCTTGACCCTGTCGGTCTTCGGGGCCTTCGCCTTCGTTCTGCCGTGGATCGTCGTGCCGCTCAACATGCCGCTCGCCGAGCACCGCATGTATCCGGTGGCGTTCTTCTTCGGGCTCGCACCCGCTGCCTTCGTCGCTCGCAACAGCAGCGCGGTCACCGTTGGCCCTTGGCCGGCGCGCCTGACGCGTGGTCTCTCCGTGATGGCCTTGGTCGTCGCGAGCTTGCAGACGGTGCGTTGGAGTCGTGCGTGGCACGATCCGAAACTGCTCTGGGAGACCTGTCTTCGCTATTCACCGAAGTCGCACTTCGTCTGGGCCAACCTCGCCAAGGTGGCTTCCGAACGCGGTGACCACGCGGCTGCTGTGCGGGCCAACGAGAAGGCGCATGCGATCTTCGGGGCCAAGCGGCCGATCCTGCTCGCCCTCGTGGAGTCGCGGCTCAATGCCATGCGGAGTGCACCTCGCGATGCGAGCTTCGTCGCCGCGACGGCGCGGCGCGTGTCCGACCTCAGCGAGCGCTGGCCGGAGCGCTGGCGGGGAGCCATGCACAGCAGCGAGTTCGCCGAGGTCCTCAACGACGGCAGCGACGACCTCCTCGCGCGCGAGGGAGTGGCTTGGGGGCTTTCGATGCTCGAAGTCGGTGCGACTTCGGCCGATGCGCAGCTCTACGCGGCCCGCGCTGCGCGAGCAGGGCGGCGCTTCCTCGAAGCACGCATCCTCCTCGAAGATGCCCTCGGTACGCAGGGCGGCGCCGAGGCTGCGCGCGGCCTCACGCCGACGCAGCGAAGGACACTGCGCGTCGAACTCTGTCGCGTCCTCATCGAGGCGCGGGACTTCGAAGCTGCCAGGCATCACGACACGCTGCTGCGCGCCGATGCGGGGCCTTCCGCACCGATGGATCGTCACGTGCTCGAAGTGCAGGCGCGGCTGCAGCGCGAACTCGGAGACAAGCAGGGCTTGCAGCAGACCCTCCAGATCATGCGAAGGCTCGGCATGCCGATCGCTGACCTCGTGGGCTCGACGGACCCGGAGCTCGGCGCTCACCCTCGCTGAGGTGGAGCTGAGGTGGAGCTGAGGTGGAGCTGAGGTGAGGCGAAGTGAGACATCGAGACGGCGACGCGGCGCTCAGAGCTTCAAGCCGAAGAGCGCGTCGCTGTTTGCCGTGCACGTCTCTGCCATTTCCGCCAACGGCACCCCGCGCGTGGCGGCGAGCGTCGTGAGGACTTCGACTACGCCGCTCGCTTCGTTGCGTGAGCCGCGCCGCGATTGCGGAGGCAGGAAGGGTGCGTCCGTTTCGACGAGGACGCGGTCGGCTGGCACGAAGCGGGCCGCTTCACGCAGCGTGTTGTTGCGCGGATAGGTCAGCGGCCCCGCGAAGGAGACATGGAGGCCGAGGTCGAGGCAGGCGCGCGCGGCATCCACATCGCCCGTGAAGCAGTGCAGGACACCGCGCACCGGAGCCTCGTGCGCAAGCGCCGCGAAGAGCTCTGGAAAGGCGTCGCGACAGTGCAGGATGACAGGCTTCTGGACTTGGCAGGCCAAGTCGAGCTGGCTTTGCAACGAAGCGAGTTGGACCTCGAGCGGCACCCGGTCCCAATAGAGATCGAGGCCCGTTTCGCCGATCGCGACGCAGGCCTCGTCGACGGCCAAGGCGCGCAAGGCGGGCAAAGCCTGGGCATAGTCGGCGCAAGAATCAGGGTGCAAGCCCACGCTCGCGAAGACTCCGTCGATCGACCTCGCGCGTGCGAGCGCCGCTTCGCTCGAGGCGGGGTCGATGCCGACGTCGATGATGGCCACGACTCCGAGTGCTTGCGCGCGCGCGACCTGCTCCTTGGCAGGCGGGCCAGCAGCGTCAGCATCGAAGCCGAGGTGGCAGTGCGTGTCGACAATCCGGAACTGTTCGCTTCGACTCATCCGCACCACTGCTGGAGCAGTTGGCCCAAGTTCATGCGGACAGAATCGTCGGTCTCTTCAGCGAACTTCTCACGCAGCCAAGGACATGCGAGCGCGCCTTGGATCTCGGCGACCGCGCGCGCGAGCTTGCGTCGCAACAGGGCATTGCGCTGTTCGATGGTCACGCTCGAGCCGCCCTGGAAGATGTTCTGGATCGTCTCGACCGTCTCTGGGTTCTTGGCTTCGATCAGTCCATCGACGGCTGCCTGGTAGGTCGCGACATCGTGCCCCGCCGTCTTGAGGACGACGACCAGGGTGTCGGCCTTGCCGGCGTCTCGTGAGCGGAGGTAGAGGTTGACGAGGCTCGAGAAGCCCGGGTAGCCGCCGACGGCGAGACCTCCACTTGGCCCCGACCCGACGCTGTGGCGCGCCCCACGGTAGTTCTCGGTTAGCAGAATCTGGCGGATCTTGGCGCCCCCGAGCTCCGGGTCGATGTCGAGCAAGAGTTCGCCGGCCGCCGTTCGGATGGCCGACTGCATGCCGACATCGGTCAGGTGGGCGATGAGGATGTCGCGGCAGCGCTGGCGGTCGAGGTCACAGAGGACCCGCAGTAAGCGCTTGGCGAAGGGCGTCTGGGTCTTGTCGTTGGCAATGGCCAGGAAGCGCTCTTCGACCGCGACGTAGGCCGGCGCGCCGATGGCCCGGAGTGCGGCGATGCCGCGACCGATGCGCTCTTCGAGGATCGGCTGCTCGAGAATACTGTTGCCGTATTGCTGCTCGCGTTCGGCCCAAGTCGCGAGGTAGCCGAGCACTGCCTCGACCGGCCAGCCCTCGGGGTCGCGGCCGAAGTGCAGGAGTTCGACCGAGTTCTCGATGCGATCGAGGCGCTCGTTGACTTCGGCCAGCCGCGCGGTTTGGGCGTCGATCGCGGGGAGGAAGCGCCAGTGCAGCCAGGCTCCGATCACAGCGAAGAGAGCCAGGGAAGCGAGGAAGGCGGGTAGCGGATTGCTCTTGGCCATGGATCGGAGTTTCGGTTCGGATGTCGGTCAGGTGGCGCCGGGCTTCGAGCGGCGGCGAACGATGAGTGTGAGAAAGCGCACATGGACCGGTCTCGGGGCCCTGGCGGTGCGCATGTTCTCCGCGCTTTTGTAGTGGCTGTCTTGGCTTGGCCGTCAGATCAAAGCGTTGGTCGGAATGAAGTTAGAGCTGAAGGCTCGTCGTGGAGGATGGCGGGCTATACTTCCACGCACGGTCTTCCCAGGCTATTCTCATACCACGCGGGAGACGGCACGAGACTTGACTGACCATTCTTCTTGCGTCCTGCTCAGTGGCAGCTTCGATGCCTGCCCCGACCGGGTCGAACCCCGTTCTCGCCCTCCCCTGATCGACATTCCCCGCACCGTGACGAGGTCTTCATGAGCGGCCGAAATACCGGACCGATCCTCTTCTCCGCGCTCCGCCAGGCCCGCAATCTCGCTATCCCGCTCGCGCTCTTTGCGCTCGGTTCTTGCGGAGGTAGTGGTGGAGGCACCCCTGCAGGCATCGTCGGCTGCACGGACGGCAGCAAGGCGCTTTGCGTCACCGCTTGCAACCTCGGCTGCAGCACGAGTGGTTGCAGTCTCAGCAACATCGCGGTGAACCAACGGCTCGACTTCAGCTTCAATCTCGAGGTCGATGCGGCGAGGGTCACCACGAACAGGGTGCGCATCCGCGGGCGCGCGGGTAACGAGCCGATCGGGGTCTTCCTCGTGCAAGGCGCGACGATCAGCTTCGTGCCCGAGGTCAAGCAGGGAGGTGGCGAGACCTTCTTCGGCTTCACGAGGGACGAGACCTACACGCTCACGATTCCTTCCAAGGGGAATGCCTTCGAGACCCTGCGCTCGACATCGGGGGACGTCTTGGCGTCGGACTTCTCTTGTCGCTTGCAGGTGACGCTCGGCATCGTCGACTTCGACGGCCAGCCGCCGCGCGCTTCGCTGCTCGTGCCTTCGACGATCGGCAAGAACTGTATCGATCGCCGCGACACGAACATGCTGATCGAGTTCTCCGAACTCATCGATCCGCAGACTCTGACCGAGACCTCGGATGGTTTGAGCTTCCGCTTGGCTCAGGCCGACAACCAGGGCAACTGCTCGCAGAGCACGATTGCCATGCCGGGTGTGCGGACCATCAGTGTCGACCGCATCACGCAGCGCACGCGCGTTGCGTTCCGACCGGCCTTCGAGCCACCTGCGGGCTTCTGCATCATCGCGATCGTCTCCGACGAGATTCGCGACCTGTCTGGCAAGCGTGCGCAGCAGCAGAGCTTCTCCTTCTTGACTTGTGCCGGTGACGCGCCAACGCGAGAGATCGTCGATGACTTCTCGGACGATTCGACCAACGACCGGTCGCGCGGCGGGGCCAAGTGGGTTCAAGGCGCGGTCGTGGCGCCCACGCTCGGGGGAAGCGGCCGACACGGCGACTTCAATTATTTGCGCGTCGGCGCGAAGGACACATCGCGGGTCGATGCCCAGGATCGTCAGATCTGGGAGCTCAACGTCGATACAGCGGTGATTTCGGAACTCAGCACTCTGAGCGGGCAGGACGAGCCGGTCGTCAACGGCATCTTCGAGTTCACGAGCTTCTCGATCCCGTCCAACATCCACCTACAGCTCGTGGGTACGAAGGTGCCGGTGATTCGGGTCAGCGGCCAGGTCGACATCCAGGGCGTGCTTTCGCTTCCGCCGGAGACCGCGACCAAGCTGCTCGGGGCGAACAACAAGCCGCCCCTGGACGGACAGCAGGGCTTCCGCGGGGCGATCGGTGGCGGCACGGGCGGCATCGGTGCGGACAGCCCGCACAAGAGCGGTGGCGGTCGCTTGGTCGGTACTGCGGGCGAGTCGATTCGCCTGCCGGCTGGACATCCCTTCGCTGCCTCTGCCGCGAATACCGGTGGCCTGCCGACGGGGGCCTGGCCGGCGAGCGGTCTTGACAAAGACGTGAAGTTCTCAGTTCAAGTCGTGCTCTGTCAGATGGCTGCAGCTGGTGGGAGTGGTGGCTCCTTCATCACCGCGGGCGGCGTCGGCTCGACGATCGACAACCTCTCGGCGGGAACCAAGGGGCAGCCGTACGACTTTGGACCCGCTGGGTCGCCGAGCACGCCGGTCGACATCGCCCTCTTGCGCAATCGCTCGGAGCGCAGCTCGCTCCTCTATCTCCTTGGCGGTTCGGGCGGTGGTGGATCCGGCACGCATGCCAGTTCGACCTTTGATTCGCTCCCCTTCAGTCCACTTGCCTGGTCGCCTGGCTCGGGCGGCGCTGGTGGTGGGGGCATCCTGCACTTCCAAGTTGGCAGCGACTTCAACGTCGGAATCCGGGGCATCGTGAGTGTGGCGGGCGGCAATGCTCAGGACTACAACGTCGACCTCACGAACTTCACCAACCCGCCGCCAGGCGGTGCGGGTAGCGGCGGATCCCTGCTCTTGCCGGTCGGGGGGCTCCCCGACATCCGTGGTTCCGTGACGGCCGCCGGTGGTGCGGCCGGGCGCTATCGCTCGCGCGACTACAGCTTCACGGTCGACAGCGTCAGCGGTGCTGGCGGCGATGGCTTGCTGCGCTACGAGTCGGATCCGCCGCCGGCGCTTGCGGCTCTCGTCAACATGACGCCGACGCCAACCGCGGACAACATCGGCCCGGTCCATCCGGACGATGCCTCGCAGTTCTCGGTGCTCGCGACCGACTGGTACGACACGGGGCTCTTCTTCCCGCCGAAGCACCTGCGCTACGTCATCGAGGCGACGATCGACGACGTGCCGACCGTCTTCAGCGACGACTCGACGCTCGGGCGCCGGGCCCAAGTCGGAGAGCCGATCGAAATCCTCTTCCAGGGTGCCCAGCTCGACGCTCAAACCAAGCGTCCGATGCCGCCCTTCTCCTCGTGGTCGTCAGGCACGATCGATGGCTTGACCCTCGCGGGTGGCAATGCCTTCCGCGTGCTCCTGCGCTTCGACCGTAGCAAGGCGTCGAAGATCGTCGTCAACAAGACCACCTACCGCTTCCAAGGTTGATCCATGAGAACGACGTCCAAGCTCTTTCTCGCCCTGCCTCTCCTTCTCGCGGTCACTGCCTGTTCGGGCAGCGGCGGAGAAGCGGGGCTCGGGGCTGCGTGCCGCGGTTCCTCGGGGCTCTGTCTCGTGTCGTGCAGCCTCGGCTGTTCGCTCGAGGGCTGCAGCATCAAGAGCATCCCGGTCAACCAGCGCATCGTCTTCCGCTTCTCGCAGCCGATCGAGCCTAGCTCCGTTTCGCCTTCGACCGTGCGCTTGCGCAGCTCGCAGGGCGAACAACCGGTCGGCGACTTGATCGTCCAGGGTTCGGACATCGTCTTCAAGCCGGCGGTGCTTTCGAGCACGGAGTACGGCTTCGTCGAGAACGAGACTTACACGCTCGAACTCGCGGGCGGTCCTGGTGCTTTGGCGTCGATCGAGTCCTTGTCGGGTGACAAGCTCGGTGCGCGCCTCGCTTGCACGCTGTCGACGGACCTCGGAGTCATCGATGCGGACGGCAAGCCGCCGATCGGGGCGCTCGTCGTGCCGGACACGATCGTCGGTGTGAAGGCCGACACGCTGATCGTTGTCGAGTTCACGGAGAGCATCAACACCCTGCCGTTCCAGAACGGGGGCACGGGCGGCACGATCCTCTACAAGGTCGCTCTACCGGACTCGACATTGCCGAGTGGTTGCTCGAGGCGCTACTTCCCGCTGCCGGGTTCCGCGGCGCTCTCCGAGGATCCGATCACAGGGCGCACGAGAGTGGTCTTCCGCCCGTCCCTCCTCTTGCCGAGCGGCGCGTGCATCCAGGTCGAGATCACAGACGAGATCCGCGATCTGTCGGGCAAGTCGGCGGCAGGTCAAGTCTTCGACTTCGTGGCAGAGGCGCGTGCGGTCGTCGACCAGTTCCTGGAAGAGACCTTCGTCACCGCCGCCAAAACCGACGGGCTGCGCAGCGGCTCGTCATGGGGTGGCGGCAGTCTCAAGGTCGGCAAGCTCGGTGGCACCGGCATCCTCGGTTCCTTCAACCCTGTTGATGGCAAGGACCTGCAACAGAAGGATGCGCAGGGCCGCGACATCTACGAGTGGAACACCGACAGCGCGGTCATCCCTGAGTCGCGGACCTTGACGAACCAGGCCATCACGGTCACGAACGGAATCTTCGAGTTCACCGACTTCGTCGTCGGTGAGAAGGAGCGCGTGCGCTTCGTCGGCACGAAGCCCCCGATCATCCGCGCGTCCGGCACGATCCAGATCAACGGCGTCATCGAGTTGGTCTCGCCACTTCCATCGAATACGCCGCCGTTTGAGACACGCGCTGGTTGGGTCGGTGGCATCGGTGGGCCGGGCGGTGGACGTGGAGGACAAGGTGGCGACAAGCCCGATCTCCCAAGCGGTTCGATCAACGGTCGACCTGGCGAGAATGTGCGCGTGCCGGCTGGCCATCCACGAGCGGCGCAGGCGGTTGGCACCGGTGGCCCGGGTTCGCTCGCCTTCCCACGCACTGGCCAGAATCAGGATGTCGTTTGGATCGTCTTCCAGAACTTCGACATCTACGTACGGATGATGGCCAACGGCGGTGGCGGCGGCTCCCTCTTCGACCGCAACGGTACGCTCCTCGGCGGTACTGGCTTGGTCGAACGGACGACCACCACGCCCATCCTTGGCCCTTACTCGAACGCAGAGTTTCCGCCCACCGAGGCGGGCAGCAAGGCCTTCCCGGTGTTACCGGAAGTTTCCGGAATCGCGAGCAAGGATCTCTTCCTCCTCGGCGGCTCTGGTGGTGGCGGGGCTGGTACGCACGCTGCCTACACGGCTACGAAGGCTGCGTATTCATGGTCACCCGGGTACGGTGGCGGTGGTGGTGGCGGGGCTATCGCCTTCGAGGCGGGATCGGATTTCGTCGTCTCGGCGAGCGGTGAGGTCTACGCGCTTGGCGGCGGCGGCCTCGAATCGATCAACTTGAATGGCACCCCGCCCGCCTACGCCCCTGGTGGCGGCGGCAGCGGTGGTTCGATCCTCGTTCAGGTCGGCGGTGTGCCAACCATCGTTGGTAAGGTCGACGTGTCTGGTGGAGCTGCCGGAACCTTCCGGGAGACCGCTCCCCTCATCGATGTCAAGAGTCGCGGCGGCAATGGCGGCGCAGGTTACATCCGCGTTGAGGCCGATCCCAAGCCGAGCGCGGGCGCCTTCGGCGGCTTCAAGCCCGTGGCCATGGACGACAATGTCGGTCTCCTGAGGAGCGTCGACTACAGCGCGGCAACGGTTGCGGCCTCGTCGATCTATGTCGCGCAGTCGCTCTTCCCGCCGACTTGGCTCTATTACAAAATCGACGCCAAGATCGACGGTGTGCCGGTGACCTACAGCGACGACATTCGCATGGTTCCGGGCAGTAAGCCGGCGTCCTCGTCGGAGCCGGTCGCGATCTACTTCAAGAGCGTGGCGGCCGATGCGCAGACCTCGCAGCCGATTGGCGAGTTCACGCCTTGGGTGCCTGCAACGGTCAAGGACTTCTCATTGCCGAAGTACGAGACCACTGCCGGCAACGGCATGCTCTTCCTGATCGTGCTCGACAAGGCCAAGACGCCGACAAAGACGGGCTCGATCGAGATCACGAACCTGCGCATGTACTATCGCGGCTGAGCGCAGGGCGCAGCCTGCGGGTCGCGTGCTCGCGGTATTTCTACCCGCGGCACGGTTTCCAGGTGACGAGCCGAGCTTATGATGCTCGGCTTCGACTGCACCAGACCTGGGAAGCCGTAGGGGAAGCCATTGTTCGACGATGTCCGCAGCTTGATTCGAGATCATGGCCGCTTCTTGATCTCAGGGCACGTCAACCCCGATGGCGATTGCATCGGGACGCAGTGCGCTCTCTTCCATCTGTTGCGATCGCTCGGCAAGGACGCGCGGATCCTGAACGCCGATGCTCCCGAGCTGATCTTCGACTTCTTGGGTGAGCACACCACCTTCGGGGTGCACGAGACCGGAGCCGAGTTGCCGCCGCACGACGTTCACTTCTTGACCGATTGCGCGACCTTGGATCGCTTGGGCAGTGTTGGTGTGCAGGCGAAGCAGATGGTTGGCGTGCCGCGGGTCGTCGTCGACCACCACGAAGGCAGCGACCGAGGTGACGGCGACCTGCTGCTTTGGGACGTGACTGCGCCTTCGGCGGGCTGCGTAGTCCACGCGCTCTACGAAGCGATGGGGCTCGAACTGACGCGAGCCGCAGCCGAAGGGATCTTCGTTTCGATCGTGTCCGATACGGGATGGTTCCGCTACTCGAACACCGATCATCGCGCCTTTGCGATCGCGGAGTCACTGATGCAGGCTGGCCTCGAGCCGCACCGCATCTACGACGCCATGTATCGTCGCAACCCGCGTGCTTCGGTCGCCCTCTTGGCGGACGGGCTCGGCCGCGCGTCCTTCGCACTCGATGGGTCTGTTGCCGAAGTCGCGCTCGATGCTTCGTACTGTGCGGCTGCCCGCAAGGCTCACTTCAACACCGACGCCCTCCTCGATCCCCTGCGCTCGGTCGATGGCGTCAAGGTCGTGGCGCTTCTGAAGGAGCTCGCCGACGGCGCCGTCAAGGTGAGTCTGCGCGCGAACGAGGGCGTCGAAGTCGACGGCATCGCACGGGCTTTCGGTGGGGGTGGTCACAAGAAGGCGGCCGGCGCGACGCTTCAAGGCCCGCTGGAAGTCGCACGCTCGACGCTGCGTACAGCGATTGCGCAAGGCCTCGGAGTCACATCGTGACGGTCATAGCCCTCGTCTCGGACCTCCACTCGAACATGTTCGCGACCGAGGCTGTGTTCCGACGCATCGACAGCCTCGCGGTCGATGAGGTCGTCTGTCTCGGCGACGTGATCGGCTATGGTCCGGACCCCGAGCCCTGCATCGACCTCGTGCGGGAGCGCTGCAGTTTCACGCTCAAGGGCAACCACGACTGGGGGATGACCGGCGACCTCCGCGACTTCAATCCGATGGCGCAGGAGAGCCTCATGTGGCACCGGCGCCGTCTCAAGCCTGGCTTCTTTTCGCCGAGCAAGAAGAAGCGCTGGTCGTGGCTCCTCGACCTGCCCGAACGCGTCGAGCGCAACGGTGAGGTCTTTGTCCATGCGTCGCCGCGCGATCCGATCAAGGAGTACGTGCTGCGCTCGGACGGCTTCCTCTACCCCGAAAAGATGGAGGACCTCTTCTCGCGTTTCGAGCGGCGCTGCTTCGTCGGCCACACGCATTGGCCGGGTTGGCACGGCGAGGACTATCGCTTCCACCAGGTCGCCGATGATCGCAGCGAGTTCTTGCTGCCCGAGACCAAGGTCATCATCAACGTGGGCAGCGTCGGGCAGCCGCGTGATGGCGATCCACGAGCGTGCTTTGCGCTCATCGATGGGCAGCGGCTCGAGTACCACCGTGTGCCCTATCCGGTCGCCGAAACCCAGCGGCGCATCCTCGACATCGGGATGAGCTCGTGGCTCGCTGACCGTCTCGAGCGCGGAACGTGAAGGCGCGCGTCCTCTTCAGCACCGTCGGCGACGCTGAAGCGGCCGAGCAACTCGCCCGGGCTTGGGTCGAAGCCCGCCTCGCTGCCTGCGTGCAGGTGCTGCCGAAGATCGAGTCCACCTACCGCTGGAAGGGCGCGATCGAGCGCAGCTCGGAGAGCCTCCTCGTGGCCAAGTTCGCGTGCCGCGACGACGAGGTCGCCGGGTGTCTGCGAGGCTTCGCGGAGGCGCATCCGTACGAGGTGCCCGAGCTCGTCGTCCTCGATGCGGTGGCGGTCGGCGACAGCTACCTGGATTGGCTCCTTCGAGAGGGGCGCAGCCCCGGCGATCGATGACGATGGGTCGCGGACAGGCGCGCGTGGCCTGCTGGCTCTTCTTGTTCTTGTTCGCGGTCTTCGCGTTCGGGGCGCAGGGTGGGATCTTCAATCCCGACGCCGAGGTCGAGTTTCAAACCGCGCGCTCGCTCTATCTGCGCGGGAGCGCGGGCCTCTCGGACGCGCACCCGGACGCGAGCAGCGCCGAGCGCTTCATCGTCAACTTCGTGCCTGAGGAGGGACGACGCGGCTTTGACTGCATGCAAGGGCGCGACGGGGCCTTCTATTCGTGGTTCGGAATCGGGCACGCGCTGGTCCTCGTACCGTTCTATGCCACGGGTCGGGCGCTCGCTGCGCTCTTCCCAGAGGTGGAAGCGGCGGGACTGCAGCGCGCGGTTCAGGACGCCGAGAACCTCGGGGCCAACCCGGGCTATGCGCGGGCTTTCAACGAAGACTTTTTTTCACACCTCGTCGTGAGCTTCCACACGCCGCTCTTCGCGGCGGGTCTCGGCGTCGTGATCTTCTTCGTGCTTGCTCACCTCGGTGTTTCGCTGTTGGCGCGCCTTCTTGCTGTCTTGGCGGCCTGCTTCACGACGCAGGTCTGGCCGGGTTCGCGCGAAGCGATGAGCGACATCACGGCGGGGTTCTTCTTTGTCTTTGCGCTCGGGCGCGTGCTTGCTTGGAAGGTCCGCTGCGCCGCTCATGTCAACGGACAGGCGCGGCTGACCCTCGTCGTCGCGGGCCTTGCGTGCGCGGCGACGATCGCCGTGCGCAATGCCCAAGTCGTGCCGGTGTTCGTGATCGTCGCCTACGCCTTCTTGCTCTCGTTCACGCGTGGTGGTGACAGCGCTTCGCTTTCGAAGCGCGTTATGGCGGACGCCCTCGCGATCCTCGTGCCGATCGCGGCCGTCGTTGTCGCGTTGCTCGTCTTCAACTACGCGCGCTTCGGAAGTCCCTTCGAGACCGGCTACAGCGCCGGCACTGCAAAGGGCTTTTGGAACTTCCCGATGCACCTCGGCATGGCGTTCTTGCTTGCGAGTCCTGGCAAGGGTGCCCTCGTCTTCTGCCCGTTGCTCGTCGTCGTGCCGCTTGTTTTCTTGCGCTTGGCCAACGGTCGTCGCCTCGACTTGCTGCTCGTGAGCGCCATGCTCGTTCTGCCTTGGCTGCTCGTGTCGCGCACGACCGGCTGGCATTCGAGCCAAGCGTGGGCGTCGCGCTACATGACGGTCGGCTCGGTGCTCTGCATCGCGGTGGCAGTCGGTCTGGCCATCGATGCGCTGCCGCGGCGCGCGCTCGCGCGACGCGTCCTGCCGTGGCTCGCGGCGCTCGGCTTCGTCATCAACCTCGGTGGCGTGCTGACGTCGTATCGCGGCTACTACGACCTCGGGCGACCGGCCTTTGCGACGTGGTTCCAAGACGTCGATCCGCGCGAAGATCAGTTTCAACGCGTTGTCCTTGTTCCGCGCTTGAGTCCAGCGCTCGGGCATTGGCTCTACGCCTTCGAGAATGCCTTGGGTCGAGTGCCGGCCACCGACCCACAGACAGCCGAGCGTAGCTGGCGGACCATCTACGGCGTCGTGCCGCGCGACGGCGCTTCGGTGCCACTGCCGCAGAAACTCGAGTTCGTCGAGGACCGCAGCTTCCGCCACCTCTGGCCCGTCGGGCTCTCGCTGCGCTTCGCGTCGAGCGTGCCGGCTGTCTGTGGGCTCGTCCTCTTGCTCCTTGCAGCCCTTGCTGCATGGCGGCTGCGGCGTTCGTGCTCCTCGGGGCTCGAGCCACCTGGAGCCGATTGAGGTCGACAAAGAAGACGCTTTGATTCCAGTCGTCGCGACGGCGTGTCGAAAAGCGAGACATGGCCACGTCTTCCCCCTGCGATCGCATCCTCCGCGTCGCTTTGCTCGCCCTCTCGCTGAACGTTTCGTCAAAGGTCCTGTGCGCCGAGCCCACACAGGATGATGCTCGAGAAGTCGCACAGGGCTCTGCCCTCAGGGACCTCGTGCTCTTGCATAACGGCAACGAGTTCGAAGGGGTCATCACGGCTGACGAGGTCGACACTCTCACGATGCGCCTCGCGCGCGGACAAGAGATCGAGATCAGCAAGGCAGTGATCGCCAAGGTCGTGCGCCGCACGCAGCTCGCCGAGGCGGGTGCGAGCATCGAGCCTCGCGCATTCTGGGACCAACGACACTCGTGGTTCCACCTGCGGGACGCCCTCGGGCACCACGTCGGCAAGCTGCACTACCATGTGCGCCCGAACGAAGACGGAGGGGTGCAGCTCGAAGAGCAGTGGACCTTCGTCGAGGAGGGACGCAAGAGCTTCCTCTCTCGCATCGAAGTCCTCGACGCGCAGCGCACGCCGCGCTCCTTCGTGCTGCGCGAAGCGGTGTCGCGCTTGTCCGACGATCACGTGGAACGCGAGCGTCTCGTGCGCGGCAACGTCATCGGCGACACCCTGCACATCGTCGAAGCCGGCCTCTCGGGTCGCCGCACGCGTGCGTTGCCCTTTCCTGCCGGTAGCTCCTTTCCGCTCGCCGTCGCGGAAGCGATGCGTCGAGGCGAGAGCGAGGGCGCGCGCGAGTTCACGGCCAAGGTCTATGACCCCCTCGACGCCGCCTTCGAGTTGCGCCGCTACTCGATCAGGGAGGGTGTGGCCGCGCCGGGCAGCGACCCACAACGTCGCCGGAGTCTCGCGACGCAGATCGAGAGTCACGAGCACGGACGTGTGCGCCGCGAATGGGTCGCGACGGATGCGTCGATCCTGCTCGTAGAGGTCAACGGCATTCACCTCGTCGCCGAGCCGGTTTCGGAAGCGACGGCCAATGCCACTTCGAGCTACGGTCGCCTCAAGCTCGCGCCACGCGTCGCGCGGCTCGGCGACGTCGAAGTCTTCTTGCCGCGCGCCACCTGGCAGCTCGGACGCACGATCGAGCGCGGACGCTGCATCGAAGTGCTGCCGCCCATCGACGTGAGCGCGCGCGTGCGCTGGGTCGCAACGAAGCCGAGCGACGACGCCATGCTCTTGGGCTTCGGCGAGCGCTGGCTGACCGCCTTCTGCATCGATCACACGAAGTTCCGCGAGACGAGTCAGGAGCTCGTGTCCTTCGATGGTGAGGCGGGCTTGCGCATCACGGGCAAGCAGAAGGACGCAGTCGGGCACGAGATCGACGTGGTGCACTGGATCCGTGAGCGCGGCAAGGGCTACGTCGTCGTCACCCTCGAGGGTGACGCGCGCCAAGTCGCGCTCGCAGAAGTCGAAGCGCGCGACCTCGTGCACAAGCTCTGCCCGGTCACGCCGAGCGTCGCCGCCGAACCCGGCCGCTGATTTCGTTGATGCCGCAGTCGTTGTTCATCAACAGTCCGCGCTAGCATCGCGCGACTCCGTGTCGCTGCTCCTGAGCTTCCTCATCCCGGTCCGTGACGCTGCGACCCGTCTCGGCGCGGCGATCGACTCGGCCCTCGCACAAGAGCAAGCTTCGATCGACTTCGAATTCGAGGTCATCGTCGTCGACGACGGCAGTCGCGACGCGAGCCTCGAAGTCGCCATGGAGGCGAGAAGCCGTGACACGCGTGTCCGCGTCCTCGCGACCGAGCGGCTCGGCCTCGTGGCAGCGCTGAACCGCGGCCTCGAGGCCTGCCGCGGCGACTTCATAGCCCGCCTCGACGCTGACGATCGCGCGCTTCCACAGCGGCTCGCGCGCCAGCTCGAGCGCTTCGCTCGCGATCCGTCGCTCGGGGTCGTCGATGGGCGTGTTCGCTTCGTCGGCGACGCAAAGCAGCAAGTGCCGGAGGGCATGCGCCGCTACGAAGCTTGGGTCAACTCGATCGTCGAGCCCGATGACTTCGCGCGCCTGCGCTTCTACGAGTGCGCCGTCGTCCACCCGGCGGTGACGATGCGGCGCGAGCTCTTCGCGAAGGTCGGCGCATACCGGGACGTTGGCCCCGAGGACTTCGATCTCTGGTTGCGCATGCACGAAGCCTGTGTTCGCTTCGCCAAGGTCGACGAAGTCCTCGTCGAGATGACCGATCACGGCGCGCGCCTCACGCGCTCCAGTCCGCGCTACACACGTCGCGCCTTTCGCGAAGTCGCGATGATCCACCTCGAGGCGCGCTGCCTCGCCGCTCGGCGTATTGTCCTCTGGGGGGCCGGCAAGGGCGGCCGGCCGTGGCTGCGTTGGCTGCGCAGCATCGGGCGAACACCAGTCGCCATCCTCGACATCGATCCTCTGAAGATCGGCGCCATGCGCGGTGGCGACGTCGTCGTTCGTGACTACCGCGACCTCGCTCGTATCGACGGCGACTTCATGCTCGTCGCGCTGGGGGTGCACGGAGCGGACGACGCCGTGCGTGTGGCCGTCAGCGAGCTGCGACCCGAGTGGCGCGAGGGCCTCGACTACTTCTTTGTCGTCACCTGAAACGTGCATCGCGATCTCCGGGTCGCGTCACGCACCATCGACGCGCATGCGGAAGTGCAAGGCCGTCGCGAGGGCCTCGTCGTCGATGAGGCGCGAACCCCCTAGGTCGGCGACCGTGCGGGCGACACGGAGAATGCGCTGGATCGCGCGCGCCGACAGGCCGGCACGGCGGCCGTCCGTAGTGAGGAGCCGATGCGCTGCTGGCGCCAGCTGCCGACGAAGACTGCGCTCGTCGAGGTTCGCGTTGAGAACGCCGCCGTTGCGCTCGAGACCCCGGCTACGACCTTCCTCGACGCGCGCGCGCAGCTGCGCCGATGTCGTCGTCGGCGCTTCCTCCCGCAGCAACTGCGTTGCGTCGACTGGCTGCATCGAGAGTTGGAGGTCGATGCGATCGAGGAGCGGACCCGAGATCCTCGAGCGGTAGTTGGCGATCTGCTTGGGCGTGTCGATGCAGGGTCGCGTCGGGTGGCCGAGCATGCCGCACGGGCAGGGGTTCATCGCGACGACGAGCTGGAAGCGCGCCGGCAGGGTGACGATGCCTCCCGCGCGCGCGATGACGATGCGTCCCTCCTCGATCGGTTGTCGCAGGGCCTCGAGGGCGAGGCGCGAGAACTCGGGGACCTCGTCGAGGAAGAGCACGCCGGAATGCGCGCGCGTGATCTCGCCTGGCCGAATCGGCTGCCCACCGCCGACGAGGCCGGCGTAGCTCGCCGTGTGGTGGGGGGCGCGGAAGGGCCGGCGGCCTTCGTCGAGCAAGCGCGCGACCTCGACGCCATCGAGCGTGTCGAAGGCGCTGTGGATGCGCGCGAGTTCGAGGCGTTCGCTGCGCGAGAGTTGTGGCAGCAGTCCGGGTAGACAGCGTGCGAGCAGGGTCTTGCCGCAGCCAGGCGGCCCGGACATCAGCATGTGATGGCCACCGACCGCGGCAATCAACAGGGCCTCGACAGCACTCTCTTGTCCCCGCACGCGGCCGATGTCGACTTCGCAGCGGTTCGCGTCGCTCCTCGTCGCCAGTGGTTCTACCTGACGCGTCCTACCGCCGCTGACCACGGCGAGCGCTTCCGTCAAGTCGCGCAGCGGCACGATCTCGACCGGCGTTTCGACGTGGAGGGCGAGGCGGGCATCGTCATCCGGACAGCAGAGGCGCTTGATGCCACGAGCGACGCAGAGATCGAGGATCGCAAGGATGCCGCGCACCGGTCGAAGGCTACCGTCGAGGCCGACCTCACCGACGAAGAGGGCATCGCGCAAGCAGGTCGCAGCGACCCGACCGGTCAAACTCGACAAGGCGAGGGCGATGGCGAGGTCGAAGCCGCTGCCGGCCTTGCGCGTCGCGGCGGGTGCGAGGTTGATCACCACCTGCCCGCGTGGGAAGCTCCAATCGAGGCTCCGGAAGGCCGTCGCCACGCGGTAGTAGGACTCGCGGATCGTCGCGTCGGGCAGCCCGAGAATACGAGGCGGCGCGTACTGGTCGCCGTAAGCCGAGACCTCGATCTCGACCACGCTGGCCTCGAAAAGGGTCACATCGGCTCCGCGGACTTGGATCGGGTGGCGAGGACCGTGGTCGAAGAGGTCAGCGAAGGGCTCGGATCGTGGCGGCACGGCGCTGTATGCCTTCGAGCGCCTCGCGGGCTCGCAGCTTTTTTTGCATCCTCCGGATCTCGGCGCCGAGCCGGCTATGCTGGGCAGCTCTGCCACTGTCTATGGCCATCGATCCACTGCGCGTGGATCGCGATCTCGAGGCGTGCTGCCGTGACGACCAAGAAGCGCTACGAATCGATGCTCTTCGCTGAGGATCTGGAGTCCGAACGCGGGCTCACCTGCCTCGCGTGCCACGCCGAAGTCGGCAGGATCTCATGGCTCGGGGGCGCGCTTCGTGACCGCCGACCCGATGAGCCGCTACGCCTCGTTGCCTTGGCGGTCGATCGACGTCGCGTCCAAGGTGTGATCGGCACGCGCGAGTATGTGCGCTTCTCTTGCGATTGCGGCAAGACCTCGGTCTATCACCTCTGCCTCTGACCGGGGTCGACTTCGATCTGCTCGACTTCGATCTGCTCGAGCGTCCAGACTTCGAGTTCGGCGTCGATGCAGCGCAGAGTCTCGAGCACTTCGTTGGCACCGCGACCGTCACGCAAGGGGCCGGTGCACAAGATCGCATCATGGCCGCCACGCTCGAGGAAGACCTTCATGGCCTGCGCGCTCGAGTCCGCGCGATCGAGGACGATGCCGGCCGCGCGGCAGAGGCGGCGTAGGTCGATGAACTTGCGATCCAAGGGGCCCAGGGCGAGCAGCGCTGTTTTTGTCGGATCCGGCCGAGGCAGTTCCATGTGGTCTTTCTCGGAACTTCACCGCAACGCACCGTAGCCTGCGCCCGCGGCCAGTCTGGGTGTGGCGCAGAACAGACAGCTTTTCGCCGTGACGATCAGGCTGCGGCGTCGCGAACGCCGATCTCCAAGGGGATGAAGAACTTCTCCCCAAGGCGCCTTGCCAGCGCTGTCGTCGCCAACACTGTCGTCGCCAACGTTGTCGTCATACTCGGCCTAGTCTCTGTCCCCTTGCGTGCGCAGGCGACGATCGTCGTCCCCAAGACCTTCGAGCTCCAGGAAGGGGCGAGCTTCACGAGCCTGCCCTTCGGGCGTTCGACGGCGATCCGCGTGCAGCAGTCCTACGGCGCTTCGCTCTTCACGGCGCGGACCTTCGACATCACGCGCATCGCCTTCCGACCCGACGCGTCGGTAGCGCTCGCGGCCAAGGGCGTGGACCTGGAACTTGCGATGGGGACACTCCCGCAGCAGGCTGGTCTCGCGGCGAGCTTTGCCGCGAATCGCGGTCAGGACTTCGTGACCGTCTTCGCGCGGCGCATCGTCTCGCTGCCTGCCATCGCGAGCGCTCCCGGCCCTCGCCCCTTTGCGATCGACTTCGTGCTAGATCGCAGCTTCCGTTACGACGCCAGCCAAGCCGATCTCGTCGTCGAAGTCGTGGTCCACAGCCAGCAAGCTGGTCGCTACGAAATGGACCTCGATGCTTCGTGCACGAGTGCGCGCACCGACTTCGGGGCCAGGGGTTGTGCGGGTTCGACCCAGGTCGTGCCAGTGGCCGACTGTCCGACGGCGGCGCTCGTGCCAGGGCAGGCCTTCACGCTGCGCCTATCCGGACTGCGGCCACAGGACTGGGCTTTGGCCTTCTTGGGCACGACGGAAGTCGGCAAGTGGCAAGGCCTCAACTTGCCCGCCGCCCTCGACGCCTTCGGCGCACCTGGATGCACGCTCAACACCGATGTCACGGTCGGTGTCGCAGGACAAGCGAGCGGTCAAGGCGAGCTGCGCCTGCCTGGGATCGTGCCGGATGATGCGCGGCTCGTCGGGGCTTGGCTGCGTTTTCAAGGCCTCGCCCTCGACGCGGGCGCGAACGCGCTGGGCATGAGCTTCAGCAACGGGCACAAGGTCCAGGTCTGTGGGCTGCCGCCGATGGCGCGCGTCGTCGCGACCTCGCTGCAAGCCACGAGCGGAACCGTCGAAGCCGGCCTCGTGCCGGTCACGCGCTTCAGCTACTGAAAGAGCGAGCCTCTGAGCACGTGGGCCGGTCGCTGCGATCCTGAGGGGGAACCGTGCCAAGCGAAGGCCGTTGTGCCCGCACAATCCCCAAACCGAAACGGATCCACCAAAGGGATGCTCGTCATGTCGTCGCTCGGTCGCCTTCTGCCTGCGGTCTTTCTCCCCTTCTTTCTCCAGGCTTCGACGCCGCAGAACCAGGCGCGCGAAGCCTTCCTGAGCCTGGCAGCGCGCGACTACGGCGCCGCGATCCGTGCTCTTGAAGCCGAGTACGGGAGTCAGCCGAAGGACGCACTCGGCGGGGGCGAAGCCGAGCGTGTGCTCTTCTTGCTCGCCAACGCGCGGCTCGTGAGTGGGGACGCCGCGGGAGCCGCCCGCGACTTCGAGGCCTGCCTCGACCGTCACGCGGAAGGACGGCACGCCGTGCTCGCGCGCTTCGGCCTCGCTCGCGCCAAGGCCAAGGTCGGCGACCATCGAACGGCGGCCGACCACTATGCCCATGAGGTCGCCCGCCTGCTCAGCGTCGAGCGGCGCCTCGGTCTCGCGGCGACCTACACCGGGCTCGTCGACAAGCGCCTCGCCCAGGAGCCACCCGACACGCGTGCGGCCATCGCCTTCCTCGACCTCGCCGTCGCCCTCGAGCTGCCGCGGGACAAGGAGATCGAGCTACGGCGCCAGGCGGCCGAGCTCGCCTATCGAAGCGAGGACTGGGCCGACGCCGCGCGGCGAGCGGAGGAGATCACGAAGCTGGTCGGGCCGACGGTCCGCGACCCGGCAGCGACTCGCGACCGCATCTCGCTGGCTCGGGCATGGCGCCGCGCCGGCAAGGTCGTCGAGGCGCGCCGTCTCCTCGAGGATCTCCTGCGTGGCGAGCTCGCAGCGCAGGGCGTGGACGCCGCGGCGCGCGAAGTCGCTGCACTCGCACGCTTCGAACTCGCGGCGACCTGGGGTCTGCCGACGGGCGGCACCAACGGCTTGCGGGCCAGAGACGAGCTGAGCCGCCTGCTGTCCGAGCATCCCGATGCGCCCTTCGCGGCCGAGGCGACCTGGCTCTTGGTCAAGACCCTCGAGGCGCTCGGGCGATCGCAGGAGGCCCTCGACGTCTGTGGGACTCTGCTCGCACGCTACAAGGCAGTCGAGGCGGCGCCGTCAGTCCTCACGAAGACGGTCATCGATCCCCTGGCCGAAGCGGCCATCGAGAAAGCCATCCTCCTCGGCGCCCTCGGTCGCTTCGAAGAAGCGCTGCAAGCAGCTCGCGACTACCTCGCGGGCCACCCGGCCCATGGGCGCTGGGTCGAGGCGCAGCAGGCCATCCTCGACTTCGAGCTGCGCCGCGCCTCCGCGCTGGCTGACCAAGGTCCCGAGCACGCGATCGAGGCGATCGAGCTCTACCACGCTTGGCTCGCTTCCCATCCCCTCGATGCGCGAGCTGCTTCGGTGTCCCTGAGCGTCGGCAAGCTCTTCGAGGCGAAGGCCAAGTCCGAGTCCGTCGAAGAGACGAAGCGTCGTGGCTTCGCGGCGGCGCGCGAGAGCTA
Source organism: uncultured bacterium (assembly GCA_937858895.1). Taxonomy (GTDB): domain Bacteria; phylum Planctomycetota; class UBA1135; order UBA1135; genus JACKHW01. The sequence continues at coordinate 25,627 of CALLZN010000394.1, forward strand.
CGAGCAGACCGCGGCCAAGTATCCGAACAGCGGCGAGGCCTCCGAGGCGCGCTTCAGCATTGGTCGCCTCTACGAGACCGAGCTCTTCGACTACGCTGCGGCCATCGCAGCCTATGGTCGGGTCAGCGGCGGGTGGCAGGCCAAGGCGCAGCTGCGGCTCACGGCGCTGCGCGAGAAGAGCCTCGTCGTGACGACCGAGCGCATCTTCCGCAGTGACGAGGCGGCGGTCTTGAAGGTCGCGACCCGCAACATCGACAAGCTGCGCGTCCGCGTCTATGGCCTCGACTACGAGACGTTCTTTCGCGGCACCCGCGGTGTTGGAGACGTCGCTGCGCTTGCGGTCGAGGTCATCGCGCCGGACCAGAGCTTCGAAGCGCCGACCCCCGACTATGAGCCCTACCGCGAGACCGAGCGGGCGCTGCCGATCGAGACCAAGGGGCCAGGCGCCTGGATCGTCAAGGTCGACGACGGGGCGCTCGAGGCGACAGCAGTTGTCTTCGTGTCGGACCTCGCGGTCATCACCAAGGCGGCGCGCGATGAGCTCTTCATCTTCGCGCAGAACACCAAGACCCAGGCGGTCGAAGCCGGCGCCGAGGTCGTCGTGACCGACGGCAGCAAGGTCGTCGCCGAAGGCCGCACCGACGAGCGCGGTGTCTGGCGTTATCGCGGCGAAGCAACGAAGGCGGCCAAGCTCTGTGTCTTCGCGACGACAGCCTCCGGCAGCGGCGCGACGACGATGGACCTGAGCGGCCTCGTCACGGCTCAGGGCCTCGTCGCGCGTGCGGCGATTTGGACCGATCGCACCCTCTTCGCCCCCGGCGAAGTCCTGCATGCCAAGGCCGTCCTGCGCGAAGTCGAGGCCGGGCAATACCGGCTGCCGCCAAGGGTCCCGCATCGCTTCGAAGTGCTGGACCCGAGTGGTCGCCTGCTCGGCAGCGTGAGCCAGGAGCCCGACGAGTTCGGCACCCTGCGCGCTGACTTCGATCTGCCCGAGACCTCGCCGCCTGGCAGTTACTCGCTCGTCGTGACGCGGGAGCGGGACCAGCGCGTGCTCGCGACCGAGACGGTCGCGGTCGAGCACTTCACGAAGCCGAGGGCTTCGCTCGAGATCGAGAGCAAGGCCACGACCCTCTTGCGTGGGGACAAGATCGAGGGTGTCGTGCGGGCGGCATGGTTCTTCGGCGGGCCGGTCGTCGGCCGACGCATCAGCGTCCGCGCGAACATCGACGGCGGCCGCGTGCTCGAGGGCAGAAGCGACGAAAATGGCAGCTTCGCCTTCTCGTTCGAGACACAAAGTCTCGCGAGTGAAGCCAGCGTCCTCGTGACGGCGACCCTCGCCGAGGAGAGCGCGGTCGTGCAGCGTAGCTTCGAGGTGCGGAGCCAGGCCTTCACCCTCGCCTTGGACTTGCCTTCCAAGCTCTTCATCTGCGGTGACAGCCTCGAGGCGCAGGCCATGGTTCGCGCTCACGACGGCGCGCTGCTCGCGCGCGAGCTGCGCTTCGCGCTCTTCGAACTCGAGACGACGAAGCGCGGCACCGTCGAGCGCCCGCGCGGCGAAGTCATAGCGACGAGCCTCGCTGCGACCGGCATGGCGCGTGCGACCTTCCAGCTCAGCGGTGACTCGAAGAACCGCAGCGGCAACTGGCGGCTTCGCGTCGTCGGCGTCGACCGCAACGGGGCCAGCGTCGAAGCGAGCACGACCTTCTTCGTCTCGGGCGAGGATGACGCGACCAAGCTCCGCGTGCTCTGTGACACACAGCACGGCAGCGTCGGTTCGAGCACGAAGCTGCGCATCGTCAACCGCGACGCCGCGCGGCTCGCGCTGATCACGATCGAGGGGGACGCGGTGCTCGACTTCGAGACCAGGCCGCTGGCCCTTGGCGAGACCATCATCGACCTGCCCTTCCGCGAAGTGCACGCGCCGAACTTCGCTTGGAACATCGCGCTCGCTGGTGAGCGTCGCCTCTACACGGCGCGCAAGGACTTCATCGTCGCGCGTCCGCTCGACGTCGAGCTGCGACGCATCGGCGACGCGCGCTTGCGCCCAGGCGACGAAGTGCCGATCGAGGTCATCGCCAAAGACGGTGCTGGCCGCCCCGTGCGGGCGGACTTCTCGCTGGCGCTCGTCGACCAGGCCCTGCTCGACCTGCGTCCCGATGCGTCGGCGACGCTCGATGCGATCTTCTGGGGGCCGTCGGTTCGACGGAACACGGAGCTCGTGACGCATGGGTCGACGGCGTTCAGCTACGCGGCGACCACGCGTGGCGTCAACTCGGACCTCAAGGCTGACGAGCTGCTGCGGGAGCGCCTGCGGGCCGAAGAGCTCATGAAGGAAGCGTGGCGCGACCGTGGTGACGCCGCGTTGCCGGGCCTCGGAGACAAGAAGCTCGACCAGTTCAGTAGGGGCGCGTTGGAGCCCAGCGCGGTGCAGCTGGAGCTCGAGCAGACGGACGTCGCTCAGACCATGGGTATCGGTGGCGGAGGGGGCGGCAAATTCGGTGTCCGCAGCGGCGGTATCGCTGCTGTGCGTCGCGACCAGAGCCTCGGACAGCAGCAGCTGGGCGTCGTCGATCTCAACAGTTTTGGTGGTGGGCAGCTCTTCTTTGCAGCCCAGGGCCAGCAAGAGGAGGCGGGCATCGTCCGCTACTTCAAGAGCATCGAAGGTCGCACGGCCTTGACCTTGAGCAACGACTTCGCGACGCGAGCAGCGCGTGAAGAGCTGAATGTCCAAGAGCGCCGCATGGATGCAGGGTCTTCGATCTGGGTCGCGACGCTACGCACCGGCGACGATGGTCGCGCGACGACTACGCTGCGCCTGCCGCTCCGCGAAGGCGCCTTCCGTTTGCGCGTGCGCGGCCTGTCGGCTGAGTCGCTCTTCGGTGAAGCGAGTGAGGGCTTCGAGGTCAGCCGCGACCTCCTGCTCGAGCCGGTCGTGCCGAGCCTCGTCCTAGAAGGCGACGTGGTCCATGCAAGGCTCGGCGTTCATTGGCTCGGCAAGGAAGCGACCCGCGCGACCTGGCGGGTCAAGTCCGGGGCCGACCTCTTGCTCGAGGGATCGAAAGAGGTCGCGCCTTCGTCCGAGGAGCGCAGCGACTTCGACATCGCGACGAAGGTCGTCGGCGTCCAGCCCCTCGCCTTCGAGGGCGAGACAGCAGCCGGGAGTCGTGACCGCGTCCTCGGTGGCTACGAGGTCCGCGCCAAGGGGATCGAGGAGCGCGATGCTCGAGCTGGACTCCTCGGCGGCGAGACCTCGTTCGAGCTCGCGCTCCCGAAGGGCGAGTATCGCTCGCGCACCTTGACCCTCGACTTCGGCCCCGAGCTGCCCGAAGAGCTCCTACCGACCGCGCCCTTGACACGACGCTACAGCTTGTCCTGCGGCATCGACTGGCTGGTGCCGACGCAGCAGAACCGCGCCGCCGCCGGTCTCACGGCGCTCGCGCTCTTCGACGCGTGGAAGCGCGCCGCAACCGAGCGACGCGACGCGAACACCGGGCTCGCCGCGACGATTCGCACGACGATCGGTCAGCTCACCGCGTCGCTGCAGGACGGTCGACTCGCGTGGATTGGCAAGACGAAGAACGACATCGTCGACGTCGAGGCGGGCCTCTTCGCGACGCTCTTCCTCGTGCGGGCGCAGAAGGCGGGCTTCGTCGTCGATCGCAACGTGCTGGGCGCCTTGCGCGCTCGCCTCATGGCCGAGGCCGGCGCGCGCGACCAAGGTCAAGCGACGCTGGCTCTGCTCGTCGCCGCCGAAGATGGCAGCGTCGACTTCGCGCGCTTCAACACGGTTCTTCGCGCGCGCACGCAGATGTCGCTCGGCTCGAAGGCGCGCCTCGTGCTCGCGGCAGCTGCGATGGGAAGGCCAGGCCTGACCGCCGACCTCGACCTCGTGTCGGACTTGCGGCGGCGCTTCGATGCCGGGACAGGGGCCAAGCCGCGGCACGTGCGGGTCGATGCAGCCACGCTGCGGGACAGCCTCTGGGCCCTCCTGGCCGTGCGTGAACAAGCTGGCAACGCGGCCCTCGTGCGCCTTGGCATGGACTGGCTCTGGGCTCAACGCGAGGCCAATGGCTTCGCTGATGCCGTCGCGACCGCGCTCGCGACCGACATCTACGCCCGCCAGGCGGTGGATCGCGATCAGCTCGCAGCCAAGGTCGTCGTGCGCGTCGCTTCGTTCGAGACGACGATCGACCTCGCAGCGGCGCCGCGTCACCACCGCGTCGAAGTGCCGGCGCAGCTCCTCACGGATGACAAGGTCCGGGTGACGCTGCAGACTGCGGGCCGCGGCAAGGTCGTCTACACGGCGCTGCTCGCAGGCATGACGCGTGGCTTGCCCGAGGGGCGGCGCGATGCGGCAGCGCCTCAGCGGCGCTACTTCCAGCCCGTCGACTTCGTGGACGGCCGGCCCTTGCCGGAAGGCTTTGCGGCGGTCGACGAGACCGTCGAGCGCTGGACGAACCTGGCGAGCGAAGTCGCGATCGGCGAGAGCATCCAGGCTCAGCTGCGCTGGCATCCGTCGCGCGACCTGCGCGCGCGCTTCGGATCGGTCGTCATCGAAGAGCCGCTGCCTGCCGGCGCCTACGTGCGGAGCGAGGACGTCAGCGGCAACTTCGACGAGGTCGAGGTCGGGCGTGGCTTCCTGCGCTTCTATCTGCACGCGACGCGGCCGGCTCTCTTCGTCCAGTACGCCTTGAGTGGCGTCGTGGCAGGTGAGTACGGCGTGCTGCCGGCGCGTGTCTTCTCGCTCGATCAAAGGGACATGCAAGCCTATGGCGCTGCGCAGTCCTTGCGCGTCTTGCGCGTGGGCGAAGCGCGCCGCGACGTGCGGCGCCCGACGCCCGACGAGCTGCTCGCGCGCGGCACGCGGCTCTTCGATGACCCGCAGGGTGACCCTGCGCGTCGGGCCGAGGCCGAGCTCGTCTTGACGAAGCTCTGGGACGAGTATCGTGACCGCCTGAAGGACAGCGCCTTCGGAGATGTCGTGCGCCGCCTGCTTCAGAGCGCACTGCAGACCGGTGAGGCCACGAAGACGATCGCGCTCTTCGAAGCCCTGCGCGACCGCGATGCGAACGCGGTCCTGTCCTTCGCCGACACCGAGAAGGTCGCAGCGGCCTATGCCAAGAGCGGCGAGTTCGAGCGCGCCCTCCAAGTGCGCGAGGCTGTCTGCGAGACGCTCTTCCTTCGCGAAGTGCAGGTCGCAGGCGCCCTCGACCGCGTCGGCGAGGTCGCCCTCTCGATCGACTTCATGAATGCGCTCTTCCACGACTACCCGGGCTTGCCGACGATGCGCGGCGCGCTCTATGCCTTGGCGCAGTCGCTGCACGAGCGCGCCGCGTCGATCGCGGACGACGCGCCGGGTAGCGCGGCGCTGCGCATCTCGCTGCGACGCAGCGCGCGCGACCTCTGTCGAGAGTATCTCTGGCGCTATCCCGACGACGCCGACGCCGACGAAGTCGTCTTCGCGCTCGCGAGCGTTGCGCTGGACGCCGACCAGGTCGAAGAGGCCAAGACGCTGCTCGAGCGTGCGCTTCCGGCGCACACCGCGTCGAAGTGGCTCGACGACTTCCTCTACTTGTCGGGCTACGCCTCCTACTTGCGTCGTGAAGACCAGGCGGCCCTCGACTTGCTTGCGCGCGTCGCGAGCGAGGACTTCGTGCTCGGTGCCGACCAAAAGGGACCGAGTTCGAACCGCGACGCGGCGGTCTTCCTCCAAGGGCAGATCCACCATGCCGCCGGCAATCCGAGCGAGGCCGTCGCCAAATACGAGGCCGTGGAGACGAGCATCGTCGAAGCGAAGGAGGCCGCCGACTACTTCCGCGCTCGCGAACTGCGTCTGCCTGAGGTCGTTGTCCTCGCGCCCACGGATGCGACGGACGTCACGCTCACGCACCGCAACCTCGAGGCGGTTTCGATCGCGGTCTACAAGGTCGACCTCATGCGGCTCTACTTGATGCGCAAGTCGCTCGACGACGTCGCGTCGGTTCAGCTCTTCGGCATCGCGCCGGTCTTCGAACAGGAGCTCGACCTGCGTGCTGATCCGCGCTTCCGCGATGTCGAGCGCGCGCTGACGCTGCCGCTCGAAGGTCGCGGTGCCTGGCTCATCCTTGCCCGTACGGGTGCGGCGACGAGCACTTCCCTCGTCGTGCGCACAGCCCTCGAAGTCGAGACGCAGGAGCTCGTCGCCGAAGGCCGCGTCCGCGTCAACGTCCGTAAGGACGGCGTCGTCGTTCCGCGTGCGACGGTCAAGGTCGTCGGTGACCGCGATGGAACGATTCGCAGCGGCCGCACGGATCTACGCGGGGTCTTCGTCGCCGACGCTGTCCAGGGCATCGCGACGGTCCTCGTGCAGGAGGGCGAAGACTACGCCTTCTTCCGCGGCAAGGTCGCGCTCGGCCCGCCCATGCAGCAAGTCGAGCAGCAGCGCGGCATACAACTCGGCGTGCTGCACAAAAGCTTGAATCTCTCCGAGAAGGGGAAGAACTTCGACGCCCTCGAAGGCAACCGCGTCCTCAACATCCAGATCCAGCGCGCTGCGCGCGAGAAGCTCGAGACCTACTTCGAGAACAAGCAGCAGGGCGTCGACTTGCGGCGAGCGAAGTGAGCGCCTGCCGCCGCGTGCGGTCCCGCTTGCCGTAGCTCAGCGGGTCTTCAGGCTGCGCAGCTTGCGCAGGCTCGTGTCGATGGCGCCGCGCAGGTCGCTGTAGTAGCGCGTCGCCCACATACCGGCGACGGTCGCGTCGAGCACGACGCCGCTCGTCGCGGTGCGGATCACGGGCTTGGCGATGGCGGCTGCGGTGGCAACTTCGACCTCGTAGTCGGCGACATAGGCCTGCTGCGTCGTGAACGACACGTTCGCGCGCGTCGCACCACTGCCAGTCGAGTCGGCCTTGTAGCGCGCGGGGATCGAGGCGCGCAGACCTTCGAGGACCGGGATCGCGTCCGGAGAAGCGATGGTCCCGAGGGCTTCGACTGCACGCACCTCGAGGCCGCGATTGGGCTTGCCGAGCCACTGCGCGAGGTAGCGCGTCGCTGAGCTCGCTTGGCCCGCTTCGCGAAGATCGGCCGCGACGGCGTCGCGCGTCGGCCCGGCCGGGTTCGCGATCGCCAGCCGGTAGACGAAGC
>CALLZN010000395.1 GCA_937858895.1 uncultured bacterium
CCCCTGCACCGCCTTCGCCGGCCATGCCGCTGAGGGCACCGGCGCCGCCCGCGCCTTCACCGCCGCTCGCCGACGCGGCGTCTTCGGAGAGCTCTTCTCGCGCCTTGATCAAGGCAACCCGAAGAGCGGCGCGGATGCCGGACTCCTGTGCCTGGTTCTGCGAGGTCATGACATCGAAGCTCGAAGTCGTGACGACCTCGGCAACGAGGATGTAGAGCAAGACGACGATCAGCAGGACGAGCACGAGGGCCATGCCCTGCTCGCTCTCGTGTTCACGGCGCTCGGGACTTGGAAGCATCGCGGGTCGGACGCCGAACGGCGCGCTTCCTTCCATTCGAGGCATGTGACACGAGGGCAACATCGTTGAGGCCTGGACCGAGACTCAGAAACCACCTCCGGGGAAGTCGTCCTCGGGGTCCGTTCCTTGGAAGCCGTAGATGATACGCGGGGTAATGAAGAACACGACTTCGTTGCGACTTTCCTGAACGTTGGTCGAACGAAAGAGCCAGCCGAGGATCGGGATCTCGCCGAGGATGGGCAACATGGCTTCGTTCTCGAAGCGGTTCTTCGTGATGAGGCCGCCGATTACGGTGGTCTTGCCGCTGGGCACGTGCACCGAAGTCCGGGCGACGCGACTCGAGATCTGCGGCGTCGGGATCGGCTCCGTCGCGGCGAAACCATTGATCGCATCGACCGACGCAAAGATCTGAAGGCGAACGCTGTCACCCGGTGTCACGTCGGGACGGATCTGCATGGAGACGCCGACGTCGATAAATTTGATGTTGGTCGTGACGTTCTGGCCGCTGATGCGCGCCTCGGGGTAAGGCAGCTTCGTGCGCGTGTCGATGACCGCAGTGCCGCCGTTGCGCACCGCGATGCGCGGGTTGCTCACGATGTCGGACTTGGCCCTCGTCTGCAGCATCTCGAGCGCGACGTTGAGCTCGAGGTTGTCGTGGATGCCACCGAGCGTGAGGATACCCTCAGATGCGCCGGTCCCGACGGCTGCGTTGGGGAAGCGCGAGACGATGCTCTTGACGAAGCTCCCCTTGCCGGTCGAGCGGACCGCGGGATCGTTGGAGGGCACGACACCGAGATCGAGGGTATCGGCGTAGCTGAACTCGACCACCTTGGCTTCGATCAAGATCTGCGGCACGGCTCGATAGAAGAGGTCCATGGCCTGCTCGAAGGCGCTGATGCCGTCCGGTTTACCCGTGACGAGGATCAAGTCGCTCGAGGCTCCAGGCGCGGTGGCCGGCGAACCGGCCGCAACCCGCGGGAAGGCTGCCGCGAAGGTCTTGTCGCCGAGCGGATACTCTTCGAGCTTCTCGAAGCCGGCGATGATGTCGATCGTGACCTCGTTCTCCCCCATCAGGGTGTCGAGGATGCTCGACTCTTCGGAGCTGCCCTTCTTCAAGATGAAGCGTGCCGCCGCTGTTTCGGCCGGCGCTGGCGCCGGGATCTTGAGGATGCTACGCAGCATCGCGCTTGCATCGGCTTGGACGAAGTATGCCTTCGACAGCGTGCCGTCTTTGTGGATGACGATGCGCGGACCAAAGAGCTCGTAGAGGTCCGGAGCCGCGTAGCCGTCGATGTCGCCCTCGTCTTGACCTTCTTCACTTGCGCCGCTCGCTACGTTTTCGGCGGCTGCCGCCTGGGCCGGCGACGACGTTGCTGGCACGTCGGCCGCAGGAGCACCGCCTTGTGGCCGCACTTCGCCGGGATTCTTACCCTGGCCCGGGGTGGACTCGGCGTCTTGGGCCGTCGCGCGGCCCACCGCCGCTGCCTCACGCGCCTCGCGTGCGCTGAGCCCCCAGGGGTTCGAACGCAACTTACCGACCCTTGCGGGATCACGGCCGACGACGACCGGTTCGCCCGCGGGCGCTCCCGAAGGCTCGAAGACCTGAACCGTCGTCTGGTGCGTGCCACTCCAAGTCGGACCCGAGAAGTCAGGAAGCGGGCGACGCGCCGAACTGCAGGCGCAGCACAGGAAACCCAAGAAGAGCGAGAGCGCTGCTCCACTTGGCAGCTTGGCGTCACCCATTCTCATCGCGATTGCGCTCGCGCGCTGTTGCACGAAGTCTCGATCATGCCCGCCTCACCTCCGAAGGCTTCCCGCTCGCTTCCCCAACCCATTGATCGGAGTACCGGGGCGCCGAGCATAACGGCGTTGCCAACGGCGGATGTGCTCTCATCTGATGCGAACGAAGCGCGTAGCGACTCGCGGGCGCGCGTCTCACGCGCTGCCTCGGGGCTCGCGCTCAGTCGCCGTTCTCGATCGCGGCAACGACTTTGTCCGTGAGGTCGACGACGGTCAGCCCCTCAGGATTGCGATACGAGCCGGCGCGGACGACACAGTCGCGACCAGCGGCGATCGCCACCTGGGCGACAACACTGCGGACGCGGGCTTGGGCCTTGGCCATGAGGATGTCGTACTGGGCCGAACCCTTCTCGATGCCTTCGTCGAGAATCTGGCGGCCTTCGGGAGTGGCGTCGACGGCAGTCTGGACGGCGATTTCGGCTGGGTCCTGACTACGGTGGGCATTGCCCCAGAGGACATCGGCTTTCTTGACTTGAAGACCGCCGGCCGCTGCGTTGTTCGCGTCAGCTGCGTTGTTCGCGTCAGCTGCCGCGACCGTGGCCATGCTCACAGGATTTGCGGCAAGGCGAGTGGGGAGGGCAAGCGCACTGAGGAGCGCAATCGCAAGCAGCCCGCTCCCGATCCACGTGACTCGGCGCTGGCCTACCTGCTTCGATACTGGTCGCTCCATGTTCATCCTCGTTGGGTCCTCGCCCTCTGACTTCGACCTGGCCGTAAGCGACAAATCCTGTTGACCGTGACAGCCCTGGCAAACTTCGACACCGACAAGAAGCCGGTGCACTTCCGTGTGGCACTGTCGAAATCCGCGACAGCGTCACTTGAGTCTTCTGTCGAAACGGCCTTGGCACTCGATGAAGGAGCGCCAAGACGGCCCCGGCCAAGCAGCGCTCGACCGCATTTGCGACGCCGATCTAACAGCAAGGAGTGCCCCCAAAGTTCGAAAAAAGCAAAAAAGACTGGCCTCGCAGCACATGTCACGTGATCACAAGGACTTATGGCGCAATCGTTGACCATCCCGGTCGCGATTCACCCCTCGAAGCTCATGCGCCAGGATTGCGCCAGCCTCGCTCAGGCCGCTGAAAATGCGCCAAACCATGGCGCATTCCGGTCAGAGCGGATCATTCTCGTAGTCAGCAGCCTTCAGGAAGTAGCGCAGAGCACGCTTCTGCCCGCGGCATGTCAGACGACCAAGTTCGAGCCAATTGTTGAGGTCGCGGGTCGCCGTACGTCGGCTCACATCGAAGAGTTCGCAGTAGCGTCGAGGACTGAGCCCCTCGGCGCGGACCGAAGTGTCGCGCTGGAAATACAGACAGAGCTCATGCCAGCGCTCACTCTGGGAGCGTGCCTCGCCGACCTCTCGCGACGCGGGCTGCGCGAGGACGGGGTCGCTCACGGGTGGCACGCGCACGGCCACGTCCTTTGGGGGATCGAGCGAGACCAAGTCGAGGTCCTCGGGCTCGATGCGAAGCCCGCGTGCCAGGACGAAGGCGCGCTGGACGACATTCTCGAGCTCACGAACGTTGCCGGGCCACGAGTGCGCGTGCAAGGCGTCGAGGGCAGCAACCGAGAGCGGAGGCACCGTGCCCCCGGCGCGCGCACGCAGCCGCTCGACGTGATACGGGATCTCTTCCTTGCGCTCCCGGAGCGGCGGAACGTGGATCCGTAAGCCCTGGAGTCGAAAGAAGAGGTCTTGCCGAAAGCGCCCTGCATGGACGAGCGCTTGCAGGTCTCGGTGCGTCGCCACGACGACCCGCACATCCACCTCGATCGTCGTGGCCCCACCGACGCGGTGGAAGCTGTGGTCCTGCAGCACACGCAGAAGCTTGGCTTGGACCTCGAGCGGCATCTCGCCGATCTCGTCGAGGAAGAGCGTGCCCCGATGCGCCTGCTCGAAGAAGCCGCGGTGCCGATCGACCGCTCCCGTGAACGCGCCGCGCTCATGCCCGAAGAGCGCCGACTCGAGCAAGGACTCAGGAATCGACGCGCAGTTGACCTTGACGAGGGGCCCCTTGGACCGCGCGCTGAGCGCATGACAGAGGTCGGCGAGCACCTCTTTCCCGGTGCCGGTCTCCCCTTCGATCAAGACGCTGAGCTCGGATACCGCTGCCTTCTCGAGCCGTTCGAGGACCACGTTCATGGCCTGAGAAGCGAAGAGACCGCCGCCGCGCTCGACGACCGCGACCGGCTCGGCACCTGCGCGCCCGAGCTGGCGCGCTTCGAGCGCGCGCTCGAGGAAGGCCGCGGAAACGGCATCAACAGGATACGTCGCCGCGCAGACCCTGACTGCATGCTCGGTGACGCCTTGCGCCTGCAGGAAGGTCGCAACCTCACGCTGGACTTCTGCAAGGCGGTCGTGCGCCGGCCCACGACCGAGACCTGGCAAGAGCAACTCGAAGGTCCAAGCATCGAGGCGGGTCGCGAGTTCGGGCGGCGCAAGCACGTCAGCCAAGAGCCGTGCGATCGACGTCGCGACCCCGTGCCGGTCGGCCTCCGTGCCGGCGTCGACGATGAGGCGAGCAAGCGTGACAGTTCCGCCTTCGATCTGGGCACGCTCGACCTCGTGTGCGACGCGTCGCTGGAACCAGTGCGGGATGGGCAGCCCAGTCGATGGATCCTCGATGGCGAGGCTGTAGAGACGCGCGGTCTCGAGGGCGGCCGCCACCTGATCGACGAGTGCTTGGAGATAGGCCAAGTCGACTTCCTCGTTGGTCAATGGGTCGAGGGCGAGCACGACCAGAGCACGATGCCGATCGCGCAATCGTAGCGGCAGGACCAGCACGGGCGCAGCCCTGTCACCGAAGCTCGTCGGTCCGCGAGCACGCAGGACTGCGGGCGGCACTTCGATGATGGCTTCGGATCGGCGTGCTTCACCATTCGCGAAGGACGCGCTCGCGACCCACGCTTCATCGCGGCGTTGCGCATCGAAGACGACGACGCTCGCTGCTGTGGCGCCGGTCGCCTCGACGAAGAGGGAGCAAGCCTCGGTCACCACGGCTTCGATCTCGAGCTTGCTGAGCCGCGCCATCGCGCGGTTCATGTGCGCCTGCTTCTCCATGCGTCGGCGCAGCTCGAGCGACATGGTGATGAAGGCTTCGTTGAGGCGAGCAATCTCGTCGGAACCGTAGACAGGCCGCAGCTGGGCATCGAGGTCGCCCGCGGACAAGGCCTGGGCCGCCGAGCTCATCGCGTCGATTGGATCGGAGATGCGCCCCGTCACGCCGAGGGTGATGAAGCTCACGAGAACGACGAGCAAACTGCCGACCACCCAAAAGAAGGTCGGCACTCCCACATCGGCGAAGAAGAGCGGCAACTGCGCGCGCTCGGGAATCGCAAAGGCCCCGAGGACTGCGACCGGCGTCCCTGCGCGATCGCGCAAGAAGTGCAAAGCCACGTGCTGGCGACGCGCGCCGGCGACGAGGTCGAAGCTCGCAGGTCCAACGACCTCGCCGAGCTTCTCGATGCATGCAGCGAGTTCGGCTCTCGCGGCTGGCAGGCACCGCTGCTCGGCGAAGTCAGCCTCGTCCTTGTGCTCCGGCGGCGCCGACCCGACGCCCAAGGGATAACCACGCAAGTCGAAGAGCGCGAGACGACCGCGCGCGACCCAGGCGTCGAGGAGGCTCGCATCGACCTCGCGGCCGATCGCGCAGCGCAGTTCGGGCTGCCCTTCGGCGGCGTCAGCGCGCGCACCGAGGAAGACCTTGCCCCAGCGCAAGTAGACGCTGACGGAAGGCCCCAAGGGCGTATCGCCGAGCAAGTAGGACTCGCTTCGATCCACGATGCGCCTGACCTGCCCCGTCGCGTCCTCGTCCGCCAACTCGCAGGCCAGAAAACTCGATTCGGAGAAGCCCTTGGGACGCGCCGCGGCGAGCTGCTCGCTGATGAGCTTCTCGACTTCCACGGCGTCCATCTCTTGGTTACGGCCGACGAGGTCACGCAAGCGTTCGACCTGAGCGCTGGCCTCGTGGACGAGTTCGCGCCCCAGCTCGTCGATGCGCCGCAACGCGAGGTCGAGGTCGGCGCTCGCGCTCTCACGCTGACGTTCGGCCTGGTTGTCCTCGAGAAGCCGATTGACGAAGCCCGAGACGATGGCGAGCGGCACGATGGCTGCGAAGGCAACGCTACCGAGCAGCTGCACGCGCAAACTCGCGCGGGGCACAAAGGTGAAGAGGATGTGCACGATGAGCCACGGCAGCGCGAGCAAGCAAATGACGAACCCGATCCGTTCCATCGACGACGACACCGAAGCGAGGCTCGGGTCGCGGACGGCGACGCCCAAGGCGGCATCCCCCCAACCATCGCCGGTCGGACGTACCCAAGCTTCGAAGGAGCCATCACCGAAAAAGCCCGCCGTCGTGGCAAAGCTCGACCTGCGCAGATCTTCGACCAATGCGCCAGGCAAGCGACGCTCGACGTCGCCCTTCGTCGCGCGCTCGCGGCCATCGCGAAAGACGTGAAAGGACGCTCCCTCGATGGAGGCCAGCAAGGCAGGAGCCAGGCGAAAGGCCGTGGATCGGTCGGCCGCGACCACGACCGAAGAGTCGATTCCCGGGAGGTCGATGCCCCGCGGCACGCCGACAACGACGGTCCTCAACTCGATCGGATACGGTCCCTTGTGCACGAGGCGCAGCGAGCGCAGGGCCTTCCATTCCGGCACGCGGATGGCAACGCCCGGTGTCACTTGCGCCCCGCCGGCGCTCGTCTCCCATTCGTAGGCAATGCGCGCGAAGCGCTCGTTCGCATCGCCTTGCGTGAGGCGCAGCAACTCGCTGTTCGCGTCACGGCGGCGCGAGAAGACCTCGACTTGGTGCCGGAGCGGAAACGCCTGCTCCCGGCCATCCTCGGCCGTCAGCTCGAAGGACCCAACGACGGCTCCATCCTTGGTGGCGCGAAACTCGTCACCGGCAAGCCCGGCAGCGAGCAACCAAAGCCGGTCCACGCCCACGAGCGCCTCGGGGAGCGTGCAGGTCCAAGTCGCACCAGGATCGATCCTGACTCGCGAAGCGATGGGCCAAGGGCCGACGAGCTTGCTGCGCACGCCGGCACCGAGCCTCGAGACCGTTTCGAAGAAGAGGGGTCGCCACGCGTCACGCGCGTCGGCTCCACGAGCGACGCAGCCTTCGACGACGACACGGACATCGTCATCGGCACGGATCGTGAACTCGCGAAGACCCACGGGCAGCGCGAAGTCGGCGCCCCAGACGGGACCACGAGAACTGCGCCGCGCATCCGCCTGCACTTCGCTGAGGCGCACACATTCGAGTTGGCTGCGCTCAGCTCCGACGTCGATCCACAGCCGTGGCGCCCGCGGCGTCGCGCTGTCATCGTGTTCTTCGATCCTCAGGCGCGCGGCCTCGTTCGCGCTTCGTGCAGACGACACGAGCAGGCGCAAGCGATCATTCGATCGCACGTCCGCGAGCCCGACGCGGACACCTGCAGCATCGACATCGATGTCGTAGGGCCAAACGCGCATCGACGCCCCAAAGTCTCGCAGCGACCAACCGAAGGACGACGGCTGAACGGCCTGCAGGTCGATGAAGTCATACTCGACGGGTCGCCGCACGGTCGCACCCGAGAGGAGGTCGACGAGCGGAGCATCGCGACTCGGCCCTTCGAAGGCGCTGAGGCCGCCACGCTCCAGCGCCGGCAACTTGTCTTGCACGAAGTCGGCGATGCGCCGTGCGCGCGCCGCGAGTTCATCTACGCGTAGCTTCGCGACGAGGGCTGGCACAGCGAGCCCCATGGCTGCAACGAGGGTCGCAGCGATCCAAGTCAGCTTGCGTCGACCAGCGTGCTCCGCGATCGATCGACGGTAGGCATGCTTGACGACCAGCAGCAGAAGCAACGCCGCCAGCGCCGGCAAGATCGTGGCCAAGAAGGCCAAGGCCGTGGAACCGAAGCGATTCTTCTCCGCACGCGTCTCCGTGCTGAGCGGCGCGATGCCGCCGAAAACCAAGCGACCAAAGTTGCGCGTACTAGCGGCCGGCGCGCCGCTGCCGACCCAAACGAGGTAGTTGTAGTTTCCGCGCCCGGGGTCGCGGTCGCCATAGGCGAGGTTGAAGCCGATCTCCCTGGTGCCCGGCAAGAACCCCGGCAGGTTGTGCAGAGGAATGGCGGCCTCCAGCGAAGTCCCGCCCTGCTCGAGCTTGCGAGCAAGGCGAATGCCTGTGAAGCCGCGGTCTTCGATCGAGGAAGTCGAGCCGCGCACACCGAGCTTCTCGGGCCGGCCGATCGACGCCCAGGGTCGATGCACCGAGAAGGGCAGCAGCATCAACTGCAGGTCATCGTCGTTCCATGCATGCTCACCCGCGGCGGCGTCCCGAAGATCACAGTCGAAGAAGAGTTCGAGCACATCCCCGCTCTGCCACGTCTCGCCGCGAACAGGTGCGAGCGGCCCGTCGTCGACGATGTGCGCGTGCAGGTAGAGATGCGCTTCGTCATAGGCGAGCCGAACGAGCACGGAGGCGTCCTCGGGGCCAGACCAATCGATGTGATCGGTCGCGAGCAGTTGCGTACGGCGATCGAGGCGAAGGGGCTCGACTCCTGCCCACTCGGTCGCCTCGGCGTCGATGCGCGGCGGAGTCGGCAAGACCGCGATCGTCACGCGCGCTGCCGACGCTGCGTCTGCGCCTTGCGCGCCAGAGGCTCCAGGTCCTCGCGCTGCGCTAACGGCGGCGAAGAACGCGCCGATGAGGAGCGCCGACTTGACGCGCGGCGCGACCTGAGGAGACCAGAAACGACTCACGGAGCGCAGAGTTTACCTGACGGCTCGGTGAGATCCGCGCGCGGTTCAGCGCGCGCGGAGACGCCCACTCCGTCTCAGGAAAGAGCGCTCAGTCGGTCAACGAGCCTGCGATACGACATCGTCCTCGTGGACAGGAAGCGCGTTGCGAGGCGCCTCGAGGATGCGCCTCACGTTGAGGGCGTGATAGCCCTTGTTTCCATTCTCGAGTTCGAACTCGACAGGCTCACCGTCTTGGAGGCACTTGAAGCCATCCTGCTCGATGTTGCTGTAGTGAATGAAAATGTCTTCATCGACACCGTCCGTTCGAACGAAGCCGAAACCCTTCCTGTTGTCGAACCACTTAACGTGACCGAGAACCATTGCGACTACCTCTTTGCACGACGAAAAGAACCACCGGGCCTATTCTAGGCCCGACAAACTCCCCCGTGGGGCGCCGGTCGTTGATCGAACGCAAACTTCTCGGTCCGTGACCGGCCCTACCCCACGGGCAGAACCGGTCGGCACGATGCGAAGCGCTTGGCTCCACGCCGTCCGATGGGACGATCATCGGCAAGCAACCGCGACGGGCCTTAGACTTTATCCGGACAAAACCCGTCCGCCCAAGGTGCAGGGGCGCAAAAGTCGAAGTTCGAGCGGCCTTGGCCAGCCCAGGCCATTCATGAAACCGCAATCGGTATCCATGAATGGCCTGGCTCAGTAACTTAGCTCGGGCTGCGCGTGCGTCGACGACGCGGTCGCGGCGCGTCTTCGACGACGTCAGCGCCAGCGTCCCCGTCGCGCGGACTCCGCTCGACGCGCCGGGCACGGCGCGGGCGGGCTTCGTCGGCGTCGCGCTCTACGGGTGCGCTGTCCTCGGTAGCACGGCCACGGCGCGCTCGTGCCGGAGGCACGGGGCTCACCTCGTCGACCGCTGCCTTTGCCGCGCGCGGGCGCCGGGCAGGCGGCGGCGCTTCGGCCTCGAAGTCGTCATCGTCGTGAATGGCGACACGGGGTACCTCTCGGACGGCGGCCTCGTCGCGCGAACGACGCGGGCGGCGTCCGCCTTCACGACGCGGATCCGCACCCCGCGCCGGGGCGACACGTGGCGGAAGTTCATCGAAGTCAGGATCAGGCTGGGCGTCACGCCGCGGGGCTCGCGGTGCTTCCACGGGTTCGTCGCGCGCGTAGCGTTCGGTACGCGCCGGCCGACTTGGAGCGTCGTCGTCGCGGACCACGCGGTCTCGACCTCGCCCTTCGGGGCGACGGGCGGGAGCCAAGTCGCGGTCGTCCTCGAAGTCATCCCGCCCGCGACGACGCGACGGCTCGCCTTCGACGAAGTCGCGGGGTCCACGCGCGCGCTCGCCGCGGTCACGATCGCGCTCGCCGCGATCACGATCGCGCTCGCCGCGATCACGATCGCGCTCGCCGCGGTCACGCCCACGATCACCACGGTCACGTTCGCCGCGGCCAAGTTCGCCGCGGTCGCGTTCGCCGCGGTCGCGATCACCACGGTCACGTTCGCCGCGGTCGCGATCACCACGGTCACGTTCGCCGCGGTCGCGATCACCGCGGCCAAGTTCGCCGCGGTCACGTCCGCGCTCGCCGCGGTCACGATCGCGCTCGCCGCGATCACGATCGCGCTCGCCGCGATAGCGCGGCGCTTCGTCGACGTGATGCTTGCGCGCGGGGATCGCCGCGCGCGGTGCCTCGTCGTCGAAAGCGTCTCGTGAACGCGGACCACCACGCCGCGGCTCGTCGCGCAATCGCTCGCCACGTCCGCGGGCATCTCGGTCACGTCGCCCCTGGCCTTCGTAGCGATCTTCGACGATAGCGGCATCGCCATCGACGACGTCGCGGTCCACGTAGTCCCGGTCCACCTCGTCGTGGTCGACCACGTCACGGACTGGAACAGGACGCTCGTCACGATGACGCACGTCGCGATCCTCGCGTGAGCGGCGACGTGGACGCTCATCATCGTGGCTCGCATCGTCGCGCGCTCCACGCTCGTGACGCGGACCGCGCTCGGGGCGTTCGCCACGCTCTCGTCGCTCGCCACGCTCGGGGCGGGGGCCACGATCAGGGCGTGGGGCTCGCTCGCCTCGCTCGCCTACCTCGGCGGCGCCGCCTGCAAGCACGGCCTTGCGCGAGAGCTTGATCTTGCCGAGCGGATCGACGTCGAGGACCTTGACTTCGATCTCGTCCCCCACTTGGACGACCTCGGTCACGGAGCGGATGAACTCATCGCTGAGCTCCGACACGTGGCAGAGGCCCTCTTGGCCCGGGAGGATCTCGACGAAGGCGCCGAACTCCTTGATCGAGACGACCTTGCCCTTGTAGACGCGGCCGACTTCGACATCGGCGGTCATGGCCTCGATCGTGCGAACAGCGTGGTCAACGCCCTTTGCGTCGAGGCCCGCGACGATGACGACGCCCGTGTCGTCGACGTTGATGCGGGTCTTGGTCTCTTCCTGCAAGCTCCGAATGTGCTTGCCACCCGGACCGATGATCATGCCGATCTTCTCGGGGTCGATCTTGATGCGCACGAGGCGCGGCGCGTAAGCGCTGAGGCTCTCGCGCGGCCGGCGCAGCGAAGTGAGCATCTCCTTCAAGATGTGCACGCGGCCGACGCGGGCCTGCTCGAGGGCTTGCTCGAGCAGGGCTCTCGTCAAGCCCTTGCACTTGATGTCCATCTGCAAAGCGGTGATGCCGTTCTGCGTGCCCGTGACCTTGAAGTCCATGTCGCCGCAGTGGTCTTCCGAACCATGGATGTCGGACAGGATCGCGGTTTTGCGGCCTTCTTTGACGAGCCCCATCGCGATGCCAGCGACCGGCTGCCGAATTGGCACGCCAGCGTCCATGAGCGCGAGGGTGCCACCACAGACGGTAGCCATCGAACTCGAGCCATTGGACTCGAGGATCTCGCTCACGAGGCGAATCGTGTATGGGAACTCTTCTGCGGTCGGCAGGACGCTCTCGAGGCCGCGCAAGGCCAGCGCGCCGTGACCGATCTCGCGACGACCCGGTCCACGAATCGGCTTGGTCTCGCCGACACTGAACGGAGGGAAGTTGTAGTGCAGCAGGAAGCGCCGCCGGGCCTCGTCGCCGAGACCGTCGACGATCTGCTCGTCGTCCTTGGTGCCGAGTGTCGCAACGACGAGTGCTTGCGTTTCCCCACGCGTGAAGACAGCCGAACCGTGCGCGCGCGGGAGCTCACCCACCGAGCACGTGATGGCGCGGATGTCGCCGAGGCCGCGCCCATCGGTGCGCTTGCCGTTGAGGATGGACTCACGCTCCGCCCGTGACGTCAGCGCGTAGACATGCGCCTTGACGGCCTTCAGTGACTTGGCGGCGTCTTCACTGCTGAGCTTCGCAAAGGACTTGGCATAGAACTCAGCGATCTCGTCCTTGACGGCCGAGACGGCTTCTTTGCGTTCCTGCTTCGACCCCTCGGAGGTCACGGCATCCATGATCTTGCGGTAGTACTTCTTCTCGATCGCCGCGTGGAGCTTTTCGTCGACGGGCGCCGGCGTGAAGACCATCTTCTTCTTGCCCGCCTTCTTGACGAGCTCGGCGATGATGGCGCAGATCTCGCGACAAGCCTCGTGGCCGGTCTCGAGCGCTTCGAGCATGGTCTCTTCGTCGAGCTCCTTTGCACCCGCCTCGACCATCGTGATCGCGTCTTTGGTTGCGGCGATGACGAGTTCGAGCTCGGACTTCTGACACTCGGCGGCGGTTGGGTTGATCACGAAGTGGTCATCGACCAGGCCGACGCGACATGCGCCCATCGGCCCTTCGAACGGAATCGTGCTGATGTTGACCGCCGCGAAGGTGCCGATCATTGCCGCGATGTCGGGGTCGTTTTGACCGTCGTAGCTCAGGACGGTAACCATGACCTGGACGTCGTCCTTGTAGCCGTCCGGGAAGAGCGGACGCAAAGGACGATCGATGAGACGCGAAGTCAGCGTCTCCTTGTCCGTCGGACGCGCTTCACGCTTGAAGAAGCCACCGGGAAACTTGCCAGCGGCATAGGTCTTCTCGCGGTAGTCGACGGTGAGGGGGAAGAAGTCGAGTCCTTCCCGCGGCGCTGCGCTCTGCACGCAGGCCAAGATGACGGTTTCGCCAAAAGTCACGAGGACTGCGGCGTCTGCTTGCTTGGCAAGGCGACCGGTCTCGAGGACCAACTTGCGCCCTGCAAGCTCTCGTTCGATGCGAACGACTTTCATGTTTTTCTTTCCTTCAATCTGGCGGCAAGCAATCTGGCAGCAAGGGCTGCTAGCGACATAGGGCCGCTTGGGCCTCGAGCCTGGGTCACCCGCAGGGCGCTCAGGGAACGAAGCACGCCGAGACGCCCCCGCAATCGGAGCCTCGTCTCGCTTCGCCCTCCACGCTGGAGGACGATCCTTTGAATCTTCTGGAACGCGCCGCCCGAGCAACGCTCGCTGCGGCACCGCGCTCGCCGCGGTTACTTCTATCGGTGTAGTGCCGATCTCGACATCTCGGTCGCGGATCGACGGGGGTTGACTGAGAGACGCTGGCCGCGGAGCTGTCCGAGGCCATCGCTGGTTGCTAGTTCTGAGATCAGAGACGCCGGGGTTTTCTTTGCCGGGGTCTTCGAGTTGTTGTCGGGGTTAGTTCTGGGCGCTTGGGCCCTGTGAGTGATTCTGCTAGGCGCTGTGACCCGGCTCGGCGGGACCATGCTAGGCGGGACCATGCTAGGCGTGACCATGCTAGGCCGCTCGGCCGAGCACCATGCTGGCGAACAGGCCCTTCTAGCGCCTGAGGCCGAGCTTTTCGATCAGCTCGAGATAGCGTGTTGGCTCGGTCCGACGCAGGTATCCCAGCAATCGGTTGCGGCGACCGACCTTCTTGAGAAGACCGCGCTGCGTGTGGAAATCCTTGCGGTGTCGCTTGAGGTGTTCGGTCAAGGCGCGCACTTCGTGCGTCAAGATCGCAACCTGGACCTCGGTCCCACCGCTGTCCTTGTCGTTACGACGATACTGCTCGATGAGCGTGCGCTTTTCTTGAGTCGTGAGAACCATGCCCTGTGCTCTTCTTGTTCTGTGGTCTTCGAGTCACCGTCGGCGCCGAGCAACAGGGCTCCGCTTCCGCGGTCAAAATCGATCGATGCCGCAGAGGCTAACGCGTCGCCGAGGAAAGATCCAAGCCGAAAATGCAGCGCGGACGCCGCAAAGGCACCCTCAGACGCGATGCTGAGGCAGGCGGGCGGCGACGAGATCCGCCAACCGCTCGACGGCGACCTGACGCCGTTCCTCGAGGCTGCGGGGACCACCGAGTCCGTCGACGAGGACCTCATCGCAGACCAGGCGACCTTGCCAAAGCAACGAACCCTCGGGCGAAACAAGGCGCAGCTCGCCTTCTGCGCGGACCTTGCCGAGGCTCAGGAGGCCGCGTTCGTCCCACTTGGTCAGGTGCAAGAGCAAGACGCCGTCAGCCTGCTTCTGCTTGGCGGCCTGGATCGCGATCGCCTCGTCGGGCCCCTGAGTTTCGGCGATCTTGTCCGTCATCGAACGGCTCAGCGCGGAATACTCGCGACGCAGCACGCCGCGATGCAGGTGCTCGGTCATGCGGCGCAGCAGCGAGTCGTCGAGCTTGACGCCGCGCTGTTGCACCGGCCAGACCAGCACGTCGTCAAGGACGGCTGCTTGCTGGTCGAAGTCGGTCAAGTCGAGGTGAAATCCTCGCCGATCCGACACCCGGCACGAAGTCAGCGCCGAGAGCAGCACCGAGATCAGCGCCGTCACTGCGAACGCGCCTACGAAACTGAGGCGTTTTGCCGGAGTTCGCGTCTTGAGTCGTCGCATGTTTCTTGACCCCCATTCGATTACGAAGGCAGCAGGTTAAGCAGGGAAGCGAGTGAAACAAGGCCGAGCCTGCGGCAGCGATGCAATGGCCACTGGGCCGGCGCCTTACTGGACGACGTGTGAGACCGCAGCAGCCTTGGCCCATGTCGCCTCGAGGCGGCGCAGGTCTTCGAAGACGAGGGCGCCGTTTCCGAAACCCGGCGAAACGATGAGCCGGTCAGCGGCGTCGATCGACCACGTGCCGACCCGCAGCCCTGTTGCCCCTGCTCCATCGAGGTCGGGAAACTGCAGCGTATCACTGCCTGTCGCGGCATCGCCGTCGAAGCTGAGCACGTGCCAGCGCCGCCCATCGCCGTCACGCGCCGTGAAGCGCCGCAGCGCCAAGCCATTCGCGATCACCGTCGCGTCAAGGCGGTCGGCAACCGTCACAGCAGGACTGCCTGTGAAGGGGCCGGACGGCGTCACGATCGTCGGGATCGCGGCTGCGGGCGCGAGGCGGGTTACGATGCCGAGCGGCGCGCTCGCGAAGAAGGACCGATTCCTCGAGCTGTTCCCACTCCGGTCCGTCGCCTGCACCGTCGACCAGAGCAGCGGCCCCTGGTTCGTGAAGTCGGCGACCGCGGTCGACGAGTAGGACCCGTCGATCGTGAAGCTCGTAGGCCCACCCGAGGCAATGCCCGGACCGACATAGCAAGCACCGGCGAGCCCAGAGAGCGTCAGCTCGAACGATACCGTCGGCGCCGCCACCAAGTTGCCCGTGTCGAGCCCCGTCGCCACGCCGAAGTCGAGTTGATAGGCCGCCGCTAGGTTGCGGAAGAGCGCGACGTTGTTCTGCGTCGCCGGCAGCATGCCAACGCTCGTCTCGATCGAAGAACCCGGCGCTGGGCTCGCGAAGGGCACGCCCGCCCGCCCGACGCCGCTGCTCGTCGCGCCGGCCTGGGTGCCACCGCTGTCGAAGCTCGGCTTGCTCGTCGGCGGAAAGGTCCCAGCAAAGCCCGACAGGAAGACCGGTCGATTCGGACGCAGGGCCGCGTTCTCGAGCACGCGCACCGAGCTCGTCGCGGTCGCGACCGACGAACCGAGCGCTTCGTCTTCGAGAACGTTGAGGCCCACGCGGCTCCGCGATCCCGTCACGAAGACCAAGTTGATGCGTGCGCTCGCGGTTGCGCTGCTGATTCTGCGCAGCGGCATCGAGATCCGCGACGCCGTCGTCGCGACGATGGTCTCGAGGTGGTAACCGTCAGCGATGACCGTCACCGTGTGGCTCGGATCCGTCCGCCCGGCAAAGGCCGCCAGTCCGTTCGCGTCGCTCGTGCCGACCACGCGACCTTGAGCTGGCTTCTGCGGCAGTCCAGGCTCGACCAGCACGCGGGCACCGGCCAGCACCTGCAAGGTCGCATCGTCGTAGACCTCGACCTCGAGGCTTCCGGTCGAAGTGACATCGCCACTCAAGTAGCCGCGCTGGGTGATCGACGCGTTGATCGTCGCCGCGCCGCGGTTGCCGGCTCGATCGACGAAGGCCAGCGTAAAGGGCACGGGCGTCGCACTCCGCGTCAGCAAGATCGGTTGACTCCAGAAGCGCCCCGTGGCGTCCGCACCAGCGAGGCCGAGCGTCGTCGAACCGATACCCAGTTCGAGCTGCCCGAGCTCTTCATTCGCCGTGCCGAAGAGCGCCGAGAAGCCGAGATCGGTCACGAAGCTCGTCGCGTCACCCGGCGGCCCCAGCGTCGACACGGTCGGCGCGGTCACGTCGAGCCGCAGGTTCTGAAGGCGCCTTGCACCCGAAACGTCCGAGCCCCGCTCGATCCACGTCACAGCCGTCAGGTCACCGGCCTTGAGACGCGGACTGTCGACCGAGCCGATCGCATCGGCGAGCGAGACCGCGACGGTGGCGACGCCATCTTGGGTCGCAGTCGCCGACGCAGCCACGAAGCTGCGCGTGTCGGTCGTCAACCGAGAATCGAGGCCATAGAGGCGCACGACGACCTTGTCCCCGCTGCGCGTGACCGAAGGCGTCGCGACGTCGAAGCTGAGAGCCGGCAGGACGTCCCGGTTGAGGCCGAGCGGAAAACCAGCGCTGGCGTTGCCGAGCGCTGTGCTCGTCGTCGGCTGCACTTCGGTGACCGTGAAAGACGCGATCGGATTGCGCCGCACGGGATCGAGGCGGACTTCGCCGAAGCGCATGTCGTTCGTGACGCTGAGCCGGTAGCTCGCGCCCTCATCGAGTGGGTCATCGGGCTCGAGGGCCAAGAAGCGAGTATCGCGCACCGTCTGGACGACGACCGGATAAACGATCTCGGCAGCCACGCGCGCGTTCGAGCTGTCTTGCAAGAAGAACGAGGTCTCGCTGACCGTCGACTCGTCGACTGGCGCGGTCAAGATCGTGAGGATCTGCGAGCCCTGCCGCACGAAGCGCTCCTTGTCATTTGGCACGGTGGCGAGGACCCGCAGGCCGGCTTCTGGCGTGCCGTCGGTCGTGAAGGTCGCGACCACGCCACCACGCTGCGCACGCTGCTTGTCGAGGTCGGCGACCTGGGTTCCGATGACGACCTCGTAGGTCGAACGAGGAAAGCCGGCGGTCGGCGTGAAGACGACGCAACGACCATCGAGGAAGAAGCGATAGGCACCAGGTAGCGCGACCTCGGAACCTTGGGCGCGCACGTAGAGGTGCTTTGGCGTCTCGCCCTCCGAAGCACGAATGCTGTCGGCGTTCATCGTTTCGTCGAAGAGCACGACGACAGGCGTCGTCGCTGGCAAACCCGAGCCGTCCGGCCCCGCGAAGACCACGCTCGGTCGCGTCGACCGCACGACCTCGTTGTTGGCCGGGACGCGAACGGCCGTAGCGTCGTTCTCTTCACCACCGCCGCCCCCACCCGAGCCGCCGTCACGGTCCCAGACCCTCGCGACGTTGTCACAAGCAGCAACGACCACGAAGAGGGAGAGAAGCGAAAGAAGGGAAGCGACGACTCGCCTTCGCCGAATGCGCTGCATCGAGGGGCCTGCCATGAACGATGAGGATGCCGTGCGACGCCGCCGGCGTCTGCTATCTTCCCTCGAATCGTTCCTGGGCGCACATCGCGCCGCTGCAAACAGCGCTCAGAGGCGCTGCGCGAACTTGGCGATGCCCTGAATCAAGGCTTCACCGCCAGCCCCGAAGCTCTCGACGAGCTCGCGGGTCTGGGGCGCATCCCCTTCGCGTGCCGCGGCCATGATCGCCCCGCAGAGCTCACTCGCAGTCGAGAAGCCAAGATTGCCGAACGAACTCTTGAGCCGGTGCGCGATGCGATCGACCTCTTCGAGCTCGCCGCCCTCCATGGCCTCGAACATGTTGGCCATGCGCTCGGGTCCGTCCTCGAGGAGCTGCTCGTAGAGCTCTTTGAGCACTTCACGGTCACCATCGTCCTCGAGGTCGAAAATCTCCTCGAGCAGAGACGTGTCGGGCGTCGCGAGCGCTTCCGGGGACCAGTCAGCCATCGTCTTCCTCATTCTCGACCTCGATCGGGTGCCGACCAGGCACTGGCCGCCTCTTCGGCAGCGACGAGGAAGTTCCTAAAGGCTTCACCGAGGGCCTTGTGCAGTCCCCCGACGAGCGCGGCGCCGTCGTCACCATGCAACGGGACCTTGGCGGCGACGCGCTGCTGGAAGAGGATTTCGCCACGCTCTTCTCCAGCGAGCACGAGACCCAAGGCGACGTGAGCCTGGCGGGTACCGCCGTCACGCCACTCCTCGAAGGCCTCGACGCGCCCCGCGAGCACGAGGTCGGAGCGCACGGCGTCGCGGTCGTCGATGACCGCGCGAAAAACACGCGCCTCGAGCAGTCCGCTGCGCACGGCCTCGGTCACGAGGGCGCCGAGCGGTGCCGACCACGCCTCACCCGGCCTCGCGGCGATGCGCGCGTCGACATCCTGCGAGACGACAGTCTCCGACACGAGGTGGGGCGCGACTTCGAAGTTCGAGATGCGCAGCACGTGCGCGAGTGGCTTCGCGCCCCCACCCAAGACGATGGGCGGCAAGGTGAAGTGCGTGGTCCGCGGCAGCGAGACGGCGGAGCACGCCGCGAGCTGCAAGAGCAGCGCAAGGAACACGAAGCGTGGAAGGCCGAGCATCATGGGCATCACTTCTCTGGAACGGCGAGCGGCGGAGACGCCGGGGACGGGACCTGCGTATCGGCACGGCGGTAGCCGAAGAGCAGCGAGTTCGGAGCGTGCTGCAAGACCCTCGCGAACTCCTGGAAGTCGCGCAGGCCGCTCGCAAAGCTTGCGAGTGCCGCGCGCAGCTCGCTGCGGTTGCCGCGCACGAAGGTCTCGACCTCGCGCCCAAGGCGCACGAGGTCGGGCAGCGCGTCGCTCGCGCGCGCGACGAAGTCCGCCGCCTCGGCGATGGCGCGCTGCGCTTCGGGATCACTCGCGAGACTCTCGACCGACGTCGCGGCGCGACCGACGCGACCAAGAACATTGCGCAGCTCCGGCTCGAGCTCGGTCCAGGTCGCAAGCACGCGGTCGACCTGCGGCAAGGTCGACTCGCGCAAGTGCGCGCTCGTCTCCCTGCCGTCGCGCAGCAAGCCCAGAACCTCACGCATGAGGGGCGCATCCTCGGCGACGAGCCCTTCGAGGCGGCGCGCGACGCTCGAAAACTCACCGATGATCTCCGTCGCCCGCGCGACGACCTCGGGCATCGACTGCAGGACCTTGGCACCTGGCGAGAGCTCGGCCGCGATCAGGCCGTACTCGGGCAAGGCATCACCGAGTTCGGTCCAACCCTGGAGCTCGATCGTCACCTGACCCGTCACCCACGCGCGATCGAGGCTCGCGACCGTCGTCTTCTGGATCGGCGCCTTCGCAGGGTCGACCGCGATCTGCACTTCGGTCCGCCCCGAGACGAAGCGCATGTCCTCGACACGTCCAATACGCACGCCTTGGAAGTTGACCGGAGACCCTGCCACCATGCCCTTGACGGTTTCGGAGAAGTGGATGAAGTAGCTCACCTCCCGCTTGCCGAGTCTCGACCCGATCGCGAAGACGACGAGCACGACGAAGAGCCCGAGGCTCCCGAGAACGAAGAGCCCGACCCGGACGTGGTCCTTCCGCTTCATTGCGACCCTCCCTTGGCGAGATACGCGGTGATGTCGATGCTGCGACTCTCGTCGCGCGGCAGCGCGCGATGAATGAAGTCTTGAACCCGGGCATCCGGATGTTGGCGCACGAGCTCAGGGTCCCCCTGCGCGAAGACCTTGCCGTCGAAGAGGATGGCCATGCGGTCCGCGATCGTGAAGGCCGAGGCGATGTCGTGCGTGACGACGACCATCGTGATGCCGAAGATGCGCGCGAGCTTGAGGATCAGATTGTCGACGGCCGCGGCGGTGATCGGATCGAGGCCAGCCGATGGCTCGTCGAAGAAGACGAGCTCGGGATCGAGGACGATCGCGCGCGCGATCGCGGCGCGCTTCTTCATGCCACCTGAGAGGTCGGACGGCGCGCGGTCTTGCGCGTCGAGCAAGCCGACCATCTCGAGCTTCATGCGCGCGACCGCCTCGACGATACTGCGCGGCAACTGCGGCGCGGCCTCGGCGAGCGGCAGGGCGACGTTCTCGAGCACGCTCATGCTGTTCAGCAAGGCCCCGTGTTGGAACGAGAAGCCCATGCGTTTGCGCAGCGCCGCCAAGTCATCTTCGCTGGCCGCGAAGAGGTCGCTGCCGCCGATGCGGACGCTGCCTGAAGTCGGCGCGAGCATGCCAGCCAAGTGGCGCAGGAGCGTCGTCTTCCCGCAACCCGACGGACCGAGAATCACGAAGACCTCACCGCGACCGATCGTGATGTCGACGCCGCGCAGGACGTCGCTCGCGCCGAAGCTCGTCGTGATGCCCAGCGCTTCGACGTGGACGTCCGTCCCCTCGAAGGACACATCGAAGCTGTGGTCACGTTTGTGGAAGCGCATGCGAGGAAGCGTCAATGCCCGACGCGGAGCAGCAGCACGAAGAGGGCGTCGAAGACGATGATCGCGAAGATCGAAGCGACGACCGAGCGCGTCGTCGCGCGACCGACGCCCTCGGGTCCGCCCTCGACGCCGAGGCCGAGGGCCGAGCCGATCGCCGCGATCAAGGTCCCGAAGACCGCAGCCTTCAAGAGACCCGATGCGAGGTCCGAGAAGAGCAGCGCTTCTTGCGTGCTCTGCAGGTAGGAGCTCGGATTGAGGTCGACGACTGCGACGCCGAAGAGCATGCCGCCGAGCATCGCGACCGCGTCGAAGAGGACGGTCAAACACGGCGTCGCGATGGCGAGAGCGACGATCTTGGGCACGACGAGGAAGGACAGCGGCTTGATGCCCATCTGCTCGAGGGCATCGACCTCCTCGTTGATGACCATGGTCCCGAGCTCGGCCGCATGTGCGCTGCCAGAGCGAGCGGCAACCAGGATCGCTGTCATGAGCGGGCCTATCTCACGCGTCACGCTGACGGCGACCATGTCGGCCACGAAGAGCTCGGCGCCGAAGATGCGCAGTTGCAGCCACGCTTGCATCGCCAAGATGAGGCCGAGCAAAAACGCGATCAACGCGACGATCGGCATGGCCTGCGAACCGCCGTCGGCGACCTCGCTGAGTGTCCGCTGCCAGCGGAAGCGCTCGCCCTGAAAGGGCCCCATGACGATGCTCTTAGCGGCCCGCCCGAGAACCAGGGCGCTGTCACGCGACACTTGCAAGACGGGCATGACACTGCCACCGACGCGCTCGACGAAGCCTCGCGTGGACGCGGTTTGCCGCTCGGCCAGCAGGCGCTGCACCGAAACCAGACTGAAGAAGTCGAGGAGCGGCTCACTGAGGCCGACGAGTTCGACTCGTCTTTCTCCCGGTCGCGCGCCTCGCAAGGTCTCTACGATCGAGGCCATCGCCGCGCTGTCGAAGGAGCGGACGGCCGAGAGGTCGAGGCGTATCGTCGCCGCCCCTTGAGCGACGGCCGAATCGAAGTTCGCCGCGAACGCCGGGACCGCCTCGCGGTCGAAGCGTTCGGGGATCTCGATCGTTACAAGCGTCACGGTTTCGAAACTACGGGCTCGAGCCGGGAAAGAAGAGGGAAAGTCGACGCCAGCACAGTGCGTAGCTGGCAGACCCTGAGGAGATCGGCAGCTCAGGCCTTCGGACCGTAGGGAGCATCTCCCACGTTGGCGGCATCGAACTTGCTTCGCGGCGCGGGGCCTCGCCGGGCGGGGCCTCGCCGCCCACGACGGAACTCGAACGAGCTTCAAGGCAAAACACGCCGTATTGTCTTGCCAACCTACCTCCACAGAGAGCCCCAGAGGCCTATGCACTTGCAGACGCGTATCTCGAACCTGGCCAGGCTTTGCTTCGCCGTCAGCCTCTCCGTCATGGCGCTTCTTGCCTTGTCACTCGCAGCGTGCAACAGCAATCGAACGCGTGCTACAGCAGGACAAGGCAAGCAGGGCCAGAATGCCCCCGCTGAGGATCCTTCCACCGGGGCGCGCGAGGCCTTGCAAGCAGCGCTGGTCGCCATGTTCGAGAACGACCCCGAGACGGCTCTGCGCGCACTCGATGCGACGGGCAAGTATCGCCAGCGTCTCGACCCGGGGCTGCAGGGGCAGCTCGAGCTTGCGGTCGGCAAGGCCAACCTCGCCTTCGCCCGCCAGCGCATCGCGAGTGGCAAGGGCGGCGTCGTCATCGACGCGAGCTTCCTCGACGCCGAGGAGGCCTTTCGGCGCGCGGCCAAGGCCCTGCCGCAAGACGTCGAGGCCCTCGTCTTGTTGTCGGAGACCCAGGCCGAGCAGAACCGCTTCGATGATGCGATCGAGTCGGCGACGACGGCGCTCGAACGCTTGAAGGCAGAGCCCGACAGCGATGCGACGACAGTTGCAGCGGCCTTGGTCACGCGTTCGAAGGCGCGACTCATCAAGCTAGCCGCGATGCGCGGCGACGCGTCGGAGGAAGCCGACGAGCCGACTCTGCGCTTCGCGAACGAGATCCTCCAAGACCTGTCGCAGGCCAAGGGTCTCGACCCTCGCGCCCCCGAGCCCTACGAACTCGCCGCCAACACGCACCGCTGGCTGCTGCGCTTCGAGGACGCGATGCGCACGCTCGAAGACGCGGTCCGCGCCCACCCGATGCACAACCCCCACCACGAGAGCCTCCAAGGCCTCTACCTCGGGCAGAAGCGCGGTGAGGCCCTCGTGGGTTTCTACCGCAAGCTCGTCCGCGAGAGCGAACCGGTCGCAGCGGTCACTGTCTGGTGGCTCGGCCGCGCGCTCTACACGAGGGCGAGTGAGGTCCGCGGTGAGGGCGACCGTCGTCGCGCCGATTCGCTCTACCGTGAGTCCGAGGCCGCCTTCGAGCGCAGCGCCGAACTCGAGCCTGGCTTCGCGAGCAGCACGGAGATCTACCGCGCCCTCGCTGCCGTATCGAGTGCCCGCATGGCCCTCGATGAAGGCGACGAAGAAGTCGGGATGCGCGAGCTCGACCGCGCCTACGAGATCACCGAGCGCATCGCCGAAGTCGACGAGAACGGCTTCGACCGCTGGTTCGACAGTTTCAGCAAGTCCTACCGCGGCGGCATCTATGCGCTCGGCGGCGCCCTCGTCGGCGGTGGCTCGCGCCTCGACGAGGCAGCGGCCTACTTTCGCAAGGTCACGGCCCGACACCCGGACTGGGGCCAAGCCTGGAACAACCTCGGCCTCGTCGCGCGCGACTATGGCGTCCAGAAGGAGCAGAGCGGCGACAAGGACGACGCTCGTGCCCTCTACGAGGAGAGCTTCGCAGCTTACGAGAAGGCGGCGCGCCTCGTCCCCGACGACGCGCGTATCCAGAACGACATGGGTCT
This sequence comes from uncultured bacterium, assembly GCA_937858895.1. Classification (GTDB taxonomy): domain Bacteria; phylum Planctomycetota; class UBA1135; order UBA1135; genus JACKHW01. The sequence continues at coordinate 23,463 of CALLZN010000395.1, forward strand.
CATGCTCATCTACCACCTGGGCCGCGATCGTGAGCTCGCGATCACCCAGTTCGAGAAAGCCATTACGATCGGGAAGGCGCAGCTCGAGGGCCTGCCGAGCGACGAGACGGACGAGACCAAGGCCAGGCGACGCGACCTCGAAGAGGCGATCGGCGATGCTCATGGCAACTGGGGTCTCGCGCTCGAGCAAGAGGGCAAGTGGAAGGACGCCATCGAGAAGTACACGGCGTCGCTCGACTACTACCCACATCGACAACGCGCCGGCACGAACAAGATCGAGGAGCTGAAGAAGAAGATGCAGAACGACGAAGCCAAAGACAAAGAAGGTGCTGACCGTGACGCGCGAGAGTGCCGCTCTGGTGGCAGCGAACGCGAGCCCGGTCGCGGGGTCGCCTCGACGAGCCCGCGCGACCGACGCGCCTGGTCGACGGCGTCGACCATCGTCGTCGCCGCCATGGCCTTCGTCTGCGGGGAGCTCGCTCATGCGAGCCCCGCACAAGATGTCGACATCAAGGCAGCCCTCGAGGCCCTCGACAACGGCGATGCCGAAGGCGCGCTGTCCCTCGTCGAGCGCGGCATCGGCAAGAGCACGGATGCAGAACGCTGGTACTGCGCCGGGCGCGGTAGCCTGCTCTTCGCGAAGCAGCAGATCGCCGCCCAAGGCAGCGGTGTCGAAACCAACCTCATCGACGCCATCGACCGCCTCGAGAAGGCCATCAAGCTCGCCGACGACCAGAAAGGCGGGTCCAAGCACCTCGGCAACCGGATCCACGTCTACCCGGCTCGCGACGCGATCGAAGCGATGGTCCTCAAGGGCGATGCGAAGGCAGGCCTCGAGCTCGGCAAGCGCCACCTGACCCACCTCGATTCGCTCGGCATCGCCTTCGAAGCGGCGGACCTGAGCGGGCTCTACGGCCAAGTCGCGAGCGCAGCACTTCGCGTCGCGACGAGCGCCTACCAAAACAAAGACGATGGTGCCCCCAAGCTCGCCGAAGAGGCCCGCACCCTCGTCGTGCGCTTCGAGAAGAGCTACGCCAAGCAGGGCGAAGCGCAACGCGCCAAGGGGACCGAGGACGCCTTTGCTGTCTTCCGTGCCGCCGCGACCCTCGAAGAGTGGGCCCAGCGCGGGGCGGCGGCGCTGCGCCTCTGGGAGCGCGTGGCACCGCTGTTCCCGGCAGCGAGCATGGGACGCCTCGCCGGTGAGGTGACGGGCATCGCGGAACGGGCTGCGGGCGGCGAAACCGCGACGCAGATCCTCACTGCCTGGCTCGCGGACCGCAAGGGCGACGCCGCGACCCTGTCCTGGTACCTCGGCTACGCCAAGGTCCTGCGCGGCCACGAGCTGCGCGCAGGCGGCGACTACGAAGAAGCAAAGAAGGGCTACGAAGCGGCGCGCAAGGACTTCAAGGCCGCGATGACCAAGAACCCGGGCTTCACCGAGAACTCCAAGTATTGGATCGCCATGGCCCACGCCGCGGACGGCGCCGCCCTCAAGTCGGCGGGCAAGAGCGCGGAGGCTATCGACGCCTGGTTGCTGGCGGTCAAGACCGACGCCCGCGTCGCGCTCGCCCCCGACAGCCTCGGGCAATCGGCTCAGGGCGGGGTCATGCTCGAAGTCGATGCGCTCTACAGCACAGGCAAGCTCGACAAGGCCGCCGAACTCGCCGAACGCTACCTGAAGGAGCTCGGCAGCGACGACAAGAACATCCTCAACAACATCGGCTTCTTCTGGCGCGAGTTCGCGGGGCGCCAGAGCGGCAGCGCGCGCACCAAGGCCTACGAGGCCTCATGGGACGCCTACAAGCGCGCGGCTGCCATCGCCACAGACGACCCGCGCATCCTGAACGACGCCGCCCTCATCGATGTCTACTACCTGAAGCGCAACCCCAAGGAAGCCGAGCGCATGCTGCGGCAAGCGATCGAAGCCGGCGACGCCAAGATGGCCGACGATCCGCCAACCGAGCGCGATGCGAAGAACGCTCTCGAGGAGGCGATCGGCGATAGCTACATGAACCTCGGCGTCCTCCTCATGGAAGACGAGAAGCGCTGGGACGAAGCGCAGGACCTGCTCGAGAAGAGCCTCGACTACTACCCGGCCCGTCGCGCTTCGGCGGGCCACCTCGCGCGCCTCGACGCCATGCGCAAGAAAAAGAAGCAGCCGAGCGACAAGAGCAAGGACGGCGGCAAGTGACGGAAGCCGCGCCGCGAGCAAACCCGCTGTCGCGAAATACGCCGTCGCGAAGAACGCCGTCGCGGAGCGTTGCATCGGCGCTTCGCGCAGTCACCAGGTCCTCGACTTGCGTCCTCTTGGCGTTCGTTATGTCCTTGGCGACCACGCCGCTGCAAGCAGGCTGTGCGCCGGCGGCGCAAGACACGCCCGCGCCCGTCACGCCACGCTCGCTCGCCGAGCGCGGCCTCGTCGACGACGCCATCGCCGCGTGGCGCGCGCGCATCGCAAAAGACCCGACCGCACGCGAGCCGCGCCTCGAACTCGTCGACTACCTGCTCGAGCGCGAACGCTTCGACGACGCCGTCGATGCAGCGCGCGACGCCATCAAGGCCCTCCCCAACGACTACGACGTCTTGCTCGCGATGGCGCTCGCCTGCCAGCGCAAGGGCGAAGCGCTCGCGACGAGCGAGAAGAACAAAGGTCAAAGCCAGGACTGGTTCCGCGACGCCGTGCGCTGGTCGGGGGAAGCCATCGATGTGGCACCGAAGAAGCGCGAGGCCTACGTCACGCGCGGCATGGGCAATTTCATCCTCGGACGTGTCGACGACGCCAAGGCGGACGCCGAGACCCTGCTCCGCGTCGCTCCCGAGCACCCGAGCGGCCGGCTCTTGATGATCGACTGCCTCTTCGAGGACTACCAAGCACTCCAACGCGCCGCAAAGAAGGCGGAGGCGACCGCCCTCGCGGCCAAAATCGAAGAGCACATCCAGGCGGCCATCGCCCTAGACCCGAAGCGCTACCTCGCTTGGCGCCGCCGCGGCGACCTAGCCGCTTGGGATGGCCGCATGGACGCAGCCACCTCGGCATGGATCGAGGCGTTGGCCCTCGATCCCGACCGTGGCTGTCCCTACGACTGGGTCCAAGCGAACGTCTCAGCAGAGCAGCGCAAGGCATTGTTCAGCCGCGCGCTCACACGCTTCGACGCCCTGGGCGGCAAGAGCGGCCACGCCAAGGCGCGCCTTCATTGGGAGGCGGGACGCCTCGACTTCGACGCCAAGGACTACGACGCGGCGCGCAAGCACTTCCAAGCTTGCTACGACTTGCGCAGCGAGTGGCTGAACGCGCTCTTCTATCACGGCCTCGCGTCGTGGGAGCTCGACGACAAGGACATGGCGCTCTTGGCCTTCGGCCTCTTCGCGCAGAAGGACGCCAAGCAACTCGCAGCGGCCATCGTCGACTCGGGACCGAACCGCGACGTCAACAAGAGCTACGTCATCTACTTCGCCGACCTCGCCTTCCAGCGCGGCAACGCCGCGATGTCACGCGACCTCAACCACACGATCGCCCTGCTCGAGGACGACGCGACGCGATGGAACAACTACGCCTTCCTCTGCCGTGAGACGGGTCTCTACGAAGAGAGCCACAGCGCCTACGCGAAGGCTCTCGGGCATGCGCCGGACGATCCGCAGCTTCTCAATGATGCCGCCGTCATCCTGCAATACCACCTCGACCGCGACCTCGACGAGGCAGCGGCGATGTACGAGCGCGCCATCGCGAACGCAAAGAAGCAGCTCGCGAACAAGGGCAGCTCGCCCGAGGACAAGAAGCGCTTCGAAGTCGCGATGACCAACGCCAAGCTGAACCTCGAGGCGCTCCGCAAGAGCGGCAAGGCATCGTCGGGCAAGGCGCGGCAGCCAGGCAAGTAAGCGGCCAGCGCGCCGCGCTTCAGGCCTGGCCGAGCATGCGCAGGGTCAGCCAAGAGTAATCACGCGTGTCGGTGACCTTGGGATTGCCATGCGCATGCCGCAGGCGCCACGGCGCATCGGCGCGCGGAAGCGCGACCAAGGTTGCGTGCGTCGATTGCGGCTGCCCCGTGACGCGACAGAGCGGCCATGCGCCGTCGGCGCCGCGCTCGACGCCCGGTGGCAGCCCTGCGTCGCGCGAGCGCGCCCGCCCCGTGACGAGAAACACGACGAGGCGGTCGAGGACGCTCTCGACATCGAAGTCGGGCAACTGGGCTGCATCCTGCCACCAGGCCTCGAGGCCATCGACCTCGACGCTCTGCGGGTGCACGCCGTTCGCGACGACGAGGACGTCGTCTTGGAGCTCGCGCTGCTCGCAACCCTCGACGCCGAGGCCGCCGCGGAGCCAGTGGCAGTCGTCGCCGCGCGCCAGGAAGAGGCCGAAGGGGCGCACGACTTCGCGCTCACAAAGGCCCCGAACACGGTCCGTCGCCTCGTCGATCGTGCGTGCGCCGAGCGCGGCAAGGAGGGCGAGGCCGCGGCTCTGCGCCGAGTCTCCGGCCTGCTGGCACGGCCAGTTCGTGACCGCACCGACGAGACCGTGCTCGTTGCAGCCGATCCAAGAGCCACCGTGCAGGCGGTCCATCGGAAAGATCGTTCGCACGCCGTCGACCAAGTGCAGCCCGGGCGGCGCGGCCTTCCGCGTCGGGTCTTCGTCGCGAGCCGCCGCCAAGCAAAGACGGTAGGGCCCTCGCTTCGCGCGAATGACGACGAGCGTGCACATGGCCGGAACCCTATTCTGGCTGCCGGCGCAAAGCAACTCCAGCGGTCCAGCCCCAGCCACTGTTCCCCGTTTGACGATACCGTGCAGACTTGGGGCGCACGCAGCGCCCAGGAAGGAAGCCGTCGAGGAGTCCTGGTCCCATCCGCGCGTCGGGCGCGCTTCATTCGAAAGCAATTGCCCCCGGGCCGCCAAAGCTGCTTTCCTATGCAAAGAGGCCGATTCCGATTGTGCTCGCGTCGTCGGAAACGCCGATCCCAGGCTGACGCCCCTTCGCTCCCCGTTCTCGGAGACCGCATGCCAGTTCTTGTCCTTTCCCGCCGCCGTCCGCCCGCAGTCCAAGCTGGAGCTGCCGGGCGGCACTTGCACGCACTCGCCTATCTCGTGGCCTCGCTCAGCCTCTGCTCCGTCGCAGGCGGGCTGCGCGCCCAGGCGCCTCGCCTCGACCTCGATCGTCCTTGGCTCGAGGACCTGTCGACAGCCCGGCAGGCCCTGCGGCAGGCAGAGGGCGGCGCGGTCGACAAGCGCATCCGCGGCGTCTTCCCGATCGGCGATGGACACGTCTTCGCCTACCAGGGCCTGGGTCGTCGTGCCAACGAGCTCCACGGCATCAGCGGCCCGCGCTACCAGACGGTCGAGGTGCACGCCCCGCAGGGACATTTTGGCGAACTCGCCACCGACCTCGTCGAGAAGGGCGCGGTCGTCGCCCTGCCCGAGCAGAAGATCTGGCGCATCCGCGCGGCCAACGCGGTCTTCTCCGAAGACGCTGCCGACGATGGGCTCGCGCTCTCGACCTTGACCTATGCCTCCTTCGGGAGCGACGCGCTCTGGCGCATCGTCGAAGTGCACAATGGCTCGAAGGTCGCTCGCGACGTGACCGTGCGCGCGACCTGGACGCACGCGGAGCCGAGCAACGGCGCGACAGTCCTGTCCAGCAAGTACGCGGGCAAGGGCTTCGAAGCCGAGCTCCTCGGCTCGATGCCTGGCACATCGACTGGCCGGAGCCTCGACTTCGCGCTTGGTTCGATCGAGGCCGGCGCGAGGCGACGCTTCTTCATGGCGCTGCGGACCAGGAAGGCCGGTAGCGACTTCGCCGCCACGAAGGTCGACGAGGCCGCTGCACTGCAAGCCCTCGACGCGATGCGCGCGCACTGGAACGAGCGCCTCGCCAACACCGCCCGTATCACGATCGACGACGCGCGCCTGACCGACCTCATCGAGGACTGGAAGGTCTTGATGCTCGTTCAGCGCTGCGCTGAATCGGGCGGCGTGGCGCCGATGGTCAGCTACCGAGGCACGTGGATCCGTGACAACTGCGGGCCCATGCTCGCCTTCCTGCGCTACGGGATGTACGCGGAAGCCAAGCAGCTGCTCGACTACGTCTACCGCGCGACCCTCGTCACGGGGACGCTCCAAAATCACTTCCCCCTCGACCTCGACGTCAGCAAGGCGGCCGAGATCGAGAAGACGATTCGCTGGGACAGCCTGCGCATCCCACCGACCGAGCTCGCGTCGTGGATCATCCTCCAGCACGAGTGGTACTACCGCGCGACCTGGGACATCGACTTCTTGGTGGCGCGCTGGCCCTTCCTCAAAGCCTGCTACAACGCGCTCAAGGCGAACGCCGACTCGAGCTTCCCGACGCACGGCGATGAGACCTACCTGCACGGCGCCTTCTTCAGCCTCTTCCCGGACCGCATCGGCAGCGAGGCCGCCCTCCCGGCCGACAGTCCCGAGCGGCGCGCGAAGAGCTTCGACAACTCGGCCCTCTACCTGATCACGATCAATGCGATGGGCGAGCTCGTCGAAGACATCGACAAGCACAACGGCGGCCAGGCCGCGACGAAGGAGGGCTGGTCGAGCCCCAACAAGGCAGCCTTCGATCGCTACCACGTCGACTACTTGCTGCGCATGGAGGAAGTGTTCTGGGACCCGGAATACAAGCGCTTCGCGCCCTTCGTCTCGGCGGTCAGTGGCGAGCGGCACCCGGCGCCCTACGCGCCCGTCAACCTGCGGCCGCAGTGGATCGGCTACACCTACGCGATCGGTGAGAAGAACCGCGAGAACCTGCGCGGCACGCTGCAGCAACTCTGGCAGAAGGACGGTCGCGTCGGCATGACGCCGACCACGGGTTACGTCACGGGCTCGGTGCAGGGCTTGCTCCTCTACGCGCTCTGCGATCTCGAGGACAGTCGGCGCGATGAAGCGCTCTCGGCCCTCGTGCGCATGGCGGGCCCGGCCGGCGAGTGGGGTGAACTCTACGATCCCGAAGGACGCCCGATCGCAGGCTACGACGCTGCGTATCCGAACCGCCTGCGCCCTTGGGAGAGCGGCATCAACATCGATGCGATCTTCTTCGCGCTCAACGGCATTCGCTACGTGACCTGCCCGGGCTGGTCCAAGAAAGATGCGCGCATCAAGCTGCGTCTTCCGGGCAAGAGTCGCTGGTGGGCGCTGCGCAACGCGCAGCACGATGCGCATCGCTTCGACATCTTCGTCGACCGCGTCTTCGAGCCGCGCTACGACCAAGACCCGAAGAAGGGCGAAGTCGCGACCGGCCTGCCCGAGGATCGCATGCGTTTCCGCGTCGACTACAAGCAGATCAACAAGCTGGCAGCCGGCATCGATTGGATCGACGCGGCGATCAACGTCGGCGGCACGCTCTACATGCGCTTGCCGACCGTCGTCGCGCCAATCTACGAGGTCACGTCATGGCCGAAGGACGACGGTGACTTCTTCGCGCGCCGCGACGGGCCAGGTGAGTGGACCTGCGAACGGCCGCGAGCCTCGCAGGCGGACGTGCTCGTCTTGACCAGTCGCATGGATGCGCCGCCGCTCGGTGCGCGCGTCGACCTGGGCATGCCGATGACGCCCACGAGCTTCGCGAGCCTGATCCTCGATGGCGACAAGCCGCGCTACCCCTCGGTCCTCGTCGATGTCGGGGCACGAGCACCCGGTCGAGCGACGATGAAGACCGAGGCCTTCTGGGCGGACAAGGGTGTCACGGACGCGATCGCCAAGTTCAAGGCTGCTGGCGGCAAGTGGCTCGAGACGCCCTTCCTCGACCAGTGGCAGGTTCTCGCGCCGCTCCCCGGTACCGGCGTCGAAGCGCTGCGCGTCGATGCGCCCGGCATCGCATCGGCCTTCGGGGAAGCCGTTCGCGTTGGTAATGCGCAGCGGACTTGGAAGGCCGCTCCTGGAGAGCGCGTCGTCTTGGCGGCGGCCGACTTCGAGCGCGACGCAGCCCTCGCCATCACGGCAAGCGACTTCGAGGTCGGGGCCACGCGCGAGGCCATCCTCAAGGTCGGTTGCTCGGCGCCCTTCATCGCCTTGCTCGACGGCAAGCCGATCGGCATCGAAGCCAAGGACCCCGGTTCGGACCGCGCCGATCGCTTCGAAGCCCTCGTGCGCCTCGAGGCAGGTAAGCACCGCTTGGCCTTCGTCGTCCTCGCCGGCACGAACGGCGCGACAGTGCAGGCGCGCTTCAGCGAAGTCGACGGCCGGCCCCTCGACCTGCAGAAGTAGCGATCGCTAGACCACTAGCCCTGCTTCTTGGCGGGCGCCTGCGGTGGCTCTTGCGTCGGCGGAGTCTTGGCTCGGTCCGATAGGTCGCTCGGCGGGGTTTCGATCGGCGCTGGGGCTTCGACCGGCGCTTGGCCTTCGTCCTCTCGCACACGAATGTAGACGAGGATGGACGGCCGACCGGCCTTCACGGCGTCCTGGATGGCGTCGTGGAAGGCGCGCTTCGGGAGCGGCTTCGTCGCCGTCGCGCTGAAGCGCGCGAGGAAGCCTCTTTCATCGCCGTCGCGGACTCCGGTCTCCAGCTGGGCCGTCTCGGACGGAACGGCTTCTTGCGACGCGTCTTTCTGAGTGGCTTGCCGCTCCCTCGTGACCGCTGTCGGCTGCGGATCGGCCTCTTTGCGGAGAGGGCCGACTGCGCTTCGTTGCGACGCGCGCGCCTGATCCGCCTGCTCCTCCGGCATTGGCGAGCGGACGAGCAGCACCTCCTCTGACGGCTGCCACGAGGACTTGGCCAGCAAAGTCGCCGCGCTGCGCACGAGCGCCGCCCGCTCGCCGGCAACAGCGAGGAGGACGTCACCAGCTCGCGGCGGCGCTGCCGGCCATTCGAGGTTCGTCGTTCGAAGGGTCGCACCGAGTTGCGTGCGCGCCCCTTCGCTGGCCTCGAAGGCCGCGAACTCGAGGAGGGTCGAGCCGCTCGCGAGCTCAGTTGCCTGGCTTCCGGCCTTGGTCAGGATATCGAGCACCAGCGGGACCTCAGCACGTGCGACTTGGATGCTGAAGACGTCGAAGCGCCGCGGATCTCCGGTGACGAGGGGCAGCATCGAAATGCTGTTGCCCGACCAGCCCTTGCCATCCGGAGGGCCGCCGAGTGCCTCTTGGCCAAGGCCAGCGCTCGGAGCCGTGCCCAGTTTCGACCCGGGAGCGGGTCCGCCGGGACCCGGCGACGTGGGTCCGCCGGGACCCGGCGACGTGGGCGCGTTGGGTGATGTGGGGCCAGCGCCTCGGCTTCGTCCACCGGGAGCGCCAGCCGGCCCGCCGCCGCCTGCAAGCCCACGAGTGACGAGGGGCCCGAGCGCGTCGTCGCTGGCGGCTTTGCGCTTCTTGGCCTCTCCCGCGTCAGGGACGCCGCTCTGACGCTCCA
>CALLZN010000396.1 GCA_937858895.1 uncultured bacterium
TGACCCTAGATGACCTCCTCCGAGGCCGCAATCCCCCCCAGGAACCGGGCCCGCCCCATTCGCCCGATGCTGCCGCCGAGTCCTCCTCACCCCGCACGCTCTATGAAGTCTCTGCACCTCCGCACTGTTGCGCCCCTGCTCGGCCTCGGCCTCGCTCTCGCCACGGCGAGTACCACGACCGCGCAGCGACGACCCAACATCCTCTTCTTGCTGGCCGACGACTTGCGCGCCGACGCCGTCACAGCCTTCGGCGGCCGCAATGCGCACACACCCAATTTCGACGCCCTCGCGGCGCGCGGAACGAAGCTCGACCGCATCTACTGCATGGGCTCGCGGCATGGCGCGGTCTGCGCGCCGTCGCGCGCCATGCTCATGTCGGGTCGCTACCTGCCGCGCGTGACCGACGATTTGCGTGAAGTCGTGACCCTGCCCGAGCGCCTGCGCGCAGCGGGCTATGCGACTTTCATGACAGGTAAGTGGCACAACGGCGAAGCGGCCCTCACACGCGCCTTCCCGGATGCAAGCGCAGTCTTTCGGGGCGGCATGTGCAGCCACTTCGACGTGCCACTTTGCGACGTCGCCGCTGGACGCATCGTGCGGGAACGGCGTGCGCAGCGAGCCTCGAGCGAGGTCTTCGCCGATACGGCGATCGAGTACTTGCGTGCGCAGCGCAGAGCGAGCGCCATGCAGCCCTTCTTCGTCTACCTGCCCTTCACGGCGCCGCACGATCCGCGCGACCCGCCGCCGCGCTGGCTCGAGCGCTTAGGCGACCTGCCGCGCCCGGCCTTGCCCGCGAACTTTCGTGGGCAGCATGGGCTCGACCTCGGCAGCGCGACGATGACGGTTCGCGATGAGAACCTGCTCGGGTGGCCACGCGATCCCGACTTGCTGCGCGAACAACTCGTCGAGTATCGCGCGCTCGTCGCCCACCTCGACGAGCAAGTTGGGCGCTTGCTGGCAGCGCTTCGAGAAGAGGGCTTCGCCGACGACACCTTGGTCGTCTTCACCTCCGACCACGGCCTGGCGCTGGGCAGCCACGGGCTGCTCGGCAAGCAGAGCCTCTACGAGCACTCGATGCGCTCGCCGTGCATCCTGGCCGGAAGAGGCGTTCCTCGCGGCGCGTCACGAAGCGGACTCTGCTACCTCCTCGACTTGACGGCGACGCTGCTCGCGACCGCGGGTGTGCACGAGACAGGCGACATCGATGGCCGCAACCTCTGGCCGCTCGTCCACAGTCAAGCGCCGGTGCGCGACGACCTCGTCTTGATCTACGCCAAGACGCAGCGCGCCCTGATCACAGACCGGCACAAGCTGCTGCGCTTGCCCGACATCGACTGCAGCTTGGTCTTCGACCTGGAGGACGACCCACACGAAGTCGCCGACCTCGGAGGCCAGCCAGCGAGCATGGACCTGCAAGCTTCGCTCACGCGGCGCCTGCAACGAGCCCTCCTCGAACTCTCCGATCCGCTGCCGTGGACCGCAGCCAAGCTGCGCCCCGCCGAGATCGACTTGAGCGGTCGCCGCTTCGACCCCGACCGCTGGCAGCCGGACTGGATTCGGAACAAGTACTGGACCCGCTGAGCCGCGCGTCGAGCGGCAGATATCGGCTTGCATATTCATGCACGCAGTGCATGATCTTGCCCCTCGATGTCCAAGACAGCCCGCCAGACCCTGCTCCTCGAACTGCTCCGCCGCGGCCCTGTCCGCGGCCAGGACGAGCTGGCTCGCGCCCTCGAGCGGGCGGGCATTCAGGCGACCCAGGCGACCATCAGCCGAGACTTGCGCGAGCTCGGCGCGGTCAAGAGCGCTGACGGCTACGCCCTCGCCGCGACGCTCGCGATGCCGAAGCCCCAGCGCGCGCTCCGTCTCGACCACGTCATGACGAGCGCGACATCGGGCAGCTTCGTCGTCTTGCGCACACCGCCAGGGATGGCGCAACCGACCGCGATCGAAGTCGAAGACGCCGGCCTCGACGCAGTCGTCGGGACCATCGCCGGCGATGACACGGTCTTCGTCGCGACGCGCGATGCGCGCGCCGCGCAGCGCCTCGCCAAGACCTTCGCCCAGACCATGGCCAAGCCGAGCACGCCCCCGATCAAGCGACGGAGGAAGGCATGACTACGAACCCGACGACCGCTACCAAAAAGCGCGTCGCCATCGTTGGCGCCTCGGGCTTCACCGGCAAGGAAGCGCTGCGCCTCCTCGCCCAGCACCCCCACGTCGAAGTCGCTGGCCTTTACTCGGCGCGCAGCGGCGAGGTGACGGCTCCATCGACCTACGCCGGTGCCTTGTGTGAAGCGCCGAGCGCGAGCCTCGACATCGCAGCGCTCCAGGGCTGCGACGCTGTCCTGCTCTGCGCGCCGCACGAAGCCTCAGCCACGCTGGTCCCGACCCTGCTCGAGGTGGTGCCGCTCGTCCTCGACCTCTCGGCCGCCTACCGCTTCCGCGATGCCGCGCTGTACCCGCGCTTCTACGGCTTCGAGCACCCGGCCAAGCACCTGCTCGAGGAGCGCGTCTACGGCCTCACGGAGTTCGCGCGCGACGACGTGCGGCGCGCGCGCCTCATCGCTTGCCCGGGTTGCTACGTGACCTCGGCCCTGCTGCCGCTGCTCGCCTTGCGCGACGCGGAACTGCTCGAGGACGGCGACATCATCGCCGACTGCAAGTCGGGCGTGAGCGGCGCCGGCAAAGCGGCGAGCGAGGTCACGCACTTTGCTTCCGTGCACGAGGACTTCCGCGCCTACGGCGTCGGCACGCACCGCCACGAACCAGAGATCCGCGAGCAGTTCGGAAGCGAGCGGGTCTACTTCACGCCCCACCTCTTGCCGATCTTCCGCGGCATCCTCACGACCTTGCACTTGCGGGCGCGAGGCGGCGCAGACCGAGTGCGCGCGGCGCTGCAAGCGCGCTTCGCGGACGAGGTCTTCGTCAGCGTGCGCGAGCAGGGCCTGCCTGCGGTCTCCGAGGCCCAGGGCAGCAATCGCTGCGTCCTCGGCGTCTCCTCCCACGGCGACCGCGTCGTCGTCGTCTCGGTCCTCGACAACCTCGTCAAAGGCGCATCGGGCCAGGCCATCCAAAACCTCAACGTCGCGCTCGGTCTGCCAGAGACCGCGGGCCTCGCGCCCGTCCACGCCGCCATCCCAGGTTGGCGCTGATGAGACTCTGCATCAAGGTCGGCGGCGCCCTCGTCGAAACGAGCACCGGACGCTCGCGCCTCGCGGCCATGCTGCGCCGCGCGGTGACGCGGGGCGAAGAGTGCATCCTCGTCCACGGCGGCGGCAAGCAGATCGCCGAGGTCGCCACTCGCCTCGGCCTCGAGGAGCGACGCCATGAGGGCCTCCGCATCACCGATGCCGCGACGGCGCGCGTCGTGACCTGGGTCCTCGCTGGTGAAGTGAACAAGGGGCTCGTCGCGGAGCTCGTCAAGAGTGGCGTCGCAGCCATCGGCCTCTGCGGGGCCGACCTCGGCTTCTTCGCGCCGCGGCGCAAGACGAGCAGCGTCGACCTCGGCTACGTCGGCACGCTCACGCCGGACGACGTCGACGGCCGCGTCCTCGAGGACCTGCTGCGTTCGCTCGTCGTCCCGGTCGTCGCGACGATCGGCCCAGCGCAGGACGCGGGCGAAGGCGAGCCCTTCCTCAACATCAACGCCGACGAAGCCGCGGGACCGATCGCGGCTGCGCTGCGCTGCGACCTCTTGCTGCTGCTGAGCGATATCCCAGGCGTGCTCGACAAGGACGGCCACTGCATCGAGACCATCGATCGTGAAACCGCTGCGGCGCTCATTGCTGACGGCACGATTCGCGCAGGCATGATCCCGAAGATCCGCGCCGCCCTCGACGCTTGCGCGAGCGGCGTCGGCAGCGTGCGCATCGCCCCGCTCGAGGGCGACACGGCGATCGAAGACGCCCTCGCCGGCAAGGGCACCTTGATTCGCCTCGAAGCCTGATTCCCGCCCGCCAAGCTTCCCTTCGTCAACCCCCGAGCAACCCACGACATGGCAACAGACACGACCGCAGCAACGCCAGCAGCCCTGAAGAACCACGTGCTTCCGTCCTACGCGCGCGCGGACGTCGACTTCGTGCGCGGCGAAGGCGCATGGCTCGTCGCGCGCGACGGGACGCGCTACCTCGACTTCTTGTCGGGCATCGGCGTCAACGCGCTCGGTCATGCGCACCCGCGCCTCGTCGCGGCGCTCCGCGAACAGGTCGGCAACCTCGTGCACACGAGCAACCTCTATCGCTCGACCGCGCAGGAACGCGTCGCCGCGCGACTCAGCGAGGTGAGCGGGCTTGCCTATGTCTTCTTCTCGAACTCGGGGACGGAGGCCAACGAAGCAGGGCTCAAGATGGCCCGGCGCTTCCACCGTGAAGCCGGCAAGCCGCGCAGCGGGGTCCTCGCGCTCGAAGAGGGCTTCCACGGGCGCACGATGGGCGCGCTCGCGACGACGTGGAACGCGAAGTACCGCGAGCCCTTCCAACCGCTCGTGCCAGGCACGGTCTTCATCCGGCCCGGTGACACGGCGGCGCTCGAGCGCGAGCTCGCGACCGAGGAGCACGGCGTGTTCTTCTGTGAAGTGATCCAGGGCGAGGCCGGCGTGCGGCCGGTCGACTTCGATTTCCTGGCGCGCGCTCGCGAGCTCTGCACGGCGACGGGCACGCTCCTCTTCGTCGACGAAGTGCAGTCGGGCTGCGGACGCACGGGGCACTTCTTGGCGAGCCAGCTCGCGGGCTTGGCTCCCGACATCGTGAGCCTTGCCAAGCCGCTAGGCGGCGGCGTGCCGATCGGCGCGACGCTGTGCAGCGAGGCCGTTGGCAGCAAGATGACCCCAGGCACGCATGGGTCGACCTTTGGCGGCAACGCATTGGCTTGCCGCGCCGCCGAGGTCTTCCTCGACGAGCTCTATGACCACGGCCTGCTCGCGCGCGTCGCGGTCGCGGGCGAGCGCTTTGGCAAGGGCCTGCAGCGCATCGTCGACAAGCACGAACACGTGAAGGCAGTCGACGGTTACGGTCTCATGCGCGCCCTCGTCCTCGACCGCGACGCGAGCCCCTTCGCGGACGCGCTCTTCCAAGAGCGCCTGCTCGCCATCGCGAGCGGGGGCACGCGCCTGCGCTTCTTGCCGCCCTTCGTGGTCAGTGATGCTGACATCGACGAAGCGCTGCTTCGCATCGACCGTGCACTGAGCGCGGGCTGAAACTTCTCCTCTGCTGCATGACCTTGACCGAGCTTCGAGCATGACCATGACCGAATACGGAACTCTGAGCGTCCGCCACCTCACTTCGATCGCCGAACTCGAGCGCAAGGATGTCGACACGATCTTCGCGCTCGCGAAGCGCGTCAAAGCCGAGCGCTACACCTTTCCCAAGGTGCTCGCGGGGCGGCGGCTCATGATGCTCTTCGAAAAAGAATCGCTGCGCACGCGCGTGACCTTCGACGTCGCGATGCAGGACCTCGGCGGCAGTGCCATCTACATCGACCAACAAGACGTGCGGCTCGGCGCACGGGAAGCCCTGAAAGACGTCGCGCGCAACCTCAGCCGTTGGTGCCACGGCATCGTCGCGCGGACTTATCGGCACCGAACCGTCCTCGACCTCGCAACGCACGCTGAGATCCCGGTCGTCAATGGCTTGACAGATTTTTTGCACCCGTGCCAAGGCTTGACGGACTTCTTCACGATGACGGAGGTCTTCGGCAGCGTCCAAGGTCGCACGCTTGCCTACGTCGGCGACGGCAACAACACCTGTCACTCGTTGATTCACTGCGCGGCTCTCTTGGGCTGTCACATTCGCGTTGCCGGACCCGAGGGCTATGAACCCAATTCTAAGGTCGTCAACCACGCCATGCGCATCGCCAAGGAGACCGGCAGCGAGGTGACCATCCTCGAGGATCCGCTGCAGGCCGTCGAAGGTGCGGACGCGGTCTACACCGACGTCTGGGCGAGCATGGGCCAAGAGGAAGAGACGGAGGAGCGCGCCGAGCGCTTCTCTCCGTACCGCGTCGACAGCGAGCTCATGGCGGCCGCCAAGCCCGGCGCCATCTTCCTGCACTGCCTGCCCGCCCACCGCGGCGCCGAGGTCACGAGCGACGTCATCGACAGCGACTCGTCGAAGGTCTTGCAGAACGCCGAGAACCGGCTGCATGTGCAGAAGGCGATCTTGGTCTTGCTCATGGGGCAGTACCCGCTCGCTTGATCGCCTCCGGCTTGGCCGTCGGCCAGGCCACAAGGATCGGCCACTTTCTCGCTATCGAGAAAGTGGGTCCTTCCAAGCGCGGGGCCGTGTCACCGGCCGCTCAGCATCACGGTCGCTCGATCGACCCCTGTCGGCGATCAGGCCGTGTGGCAAGCGTAAGAACTTCACAGAGACTTACGACCCGCCGTGCGCTTGTCCCATTTTTGCGAACGAATCCAAACGGGGCCGCAGAGCCGGGCACCTGCTATCCTGTCGTGGTCGAAGTCTCGCCAAGAAAAATCGCAGCGGACCGCGTCACACCGGATCGTGAGCCGTCGCTTTGATGGGCTTCTAGATTTCGATTGTCAGTCTTGTCTCATCTTCCCAGCTCGGCAGCCCGTGGAAGGCCATGCTTGCAGTGGCTTCGACTTGGTTGCCGGTTCTCGAGGGGCTGCGCCCCAAGGACCAGGTTCACTTTGATTCGCTCATCCGTTCTAGCTGCTGTCGCAGCATCCCTCGTCTTGTCTAGCACGCAGGCGCAAGTCGCCGGCGAGGCTCCCGCCAACATCCAGAGCAGCCAGGTCGACCAAGTCGCGATCCCCGCGCCGTCGATCGAAGTTGTCAACAAGCCGATCGCCGGCGTCAAGGCCGGCACCGAGAGCTGGGTTGTCCACTTCGCTGAGCGCCCCTTCGGCCTCGACGCCTTGCGCGAAGAGATGCTCGGCGCGCGCAATCCCGAGGTCGTCAAGAGCATCGTCCAAGACCTCGAAGCCAAGATGCAGGCGCACCAGAAGGACTTCTGCGCCGACGTCGTCGCGCTCGGCGGCACCGTGACGCACCAGTGGTGGATCGTCAACGCGGCCTGCATCGAGATCGCGCCCGACAAGCTCGACACGATCCGCGCGATGCAGAACGTCGCGCGACTCGACCCGAACATCGAAGTCTTCCCGGCCATCAAGACCGCGACCAACGCCTCCAACCACAACAGTGACGCGCTCAACACAGCGGGCGTCACGGGCAACGGCGTCGCGTGCGCGATCATCGACACGGGACAAGACTCGAACATGAACGGCACGGGCAAGCCGCACATCACGTATTCGCGGCTCGGCAGCACGACCGTCACGCGTCTCGTCAAGAACCTCGCGCTCGGCAGCATGTCCGCCGACGACGTCCACGGTCACGGCACCGGCGTCGCGAGCATCGCGGCGGGCTGGAAGTGGAACACGACCCAGGCCGACAACGGCCACGCTTACAACGCCAACATCGTCGGCTACTCGATCGCGAACAACACGGGCGGCAGCTCGAGCACGGCCGTCATGGCCACGGCCTACCAAACGGCCGCGGCCGATGCGGCGAGCTTCAAGATCGTCGCGACGAACCTGTCTTACAGCGGCTCTTCGAGCGTTACGGACGTCGCCAACCTCGCGGCAGACAGCGCGGCGCTCAACGCCGACTTGCTCAACGCGACTGCGGCTGGCAACTTCGGCACCAACGTCAACTCGAGCTTGACGAACCTCAACGGCTTGTCGGTCGGCGCCGTCGCCGAGAACACGCACACGCTCGCCAGCTTCAGCTCACGCGGCGTGCAGGGCGGCCGCCTCTTCCCGAACATGTGCGCGAACGGTGTCTCGACCGACATGGCCGCGCGCAACAACGAGTCCGGCAACTACATCGCCGACGGCACCTCGATGGCCTCGCCACAGGTCTGTGGTGCAGCGACCCTGATTCGCGGCGCGAACGCTGCCCTCAAGGCCGATGAGACGCGCGCCATCCTGCTTGCCTCGACCGAAGCCAATCCGGGCTCGGGCGCCGGCCTCAACTCGACCGGCACCGGCGCCGGCTACCTCCAGGACGACGTCGCCTACCAAGTCGCGACGACCGCGAGCCTGCACGGACGCGCGACGCTGACGAACACGACGACGAGCTGGACTCGGAACATCTCGGTCCTGAGCGGCCAGCGAGTGCAGATCGCGATCGCGTGGAACCGCTTGAACGTGACCGCGACCGGCACGACGTGGAGCAATCTCACGCTGCAACTGCGCCGCGGCACGACGGTCCTTGCTTCGTCGACGACGGCGTCGAACCTCGAGGAGTTCATCCGCTACACGCCGACCGCGACCGAAACTCTCAACATCTACGTGACGCTGGTCGGCAGCGTCGTCGGTGGCTCGTCGCAAGTGTTCGGCTGGGCGACGCACGGTGTGCGACTGCCCGTGGCAGGTACCTACACGCTCTACGGCACGGGCTGCGGTGGCTCGGGCGCGGCCTCGTCCTTGGTCCTGCCGGCGGCCTTCACCTCGACGTCGGGCAACTCGAACAACTCGTATCCGTTCGGCACCGGCAACATGCACTACATGCAGGCCCATGACCGCAGCGACTTCCCGGGTGCCACGATCATCCGCGGCTTCGAGCTGCGCAACCGCCTGAACAACGCGCAGGTCGCCTACAGCCTGCCGATGACGCTAAACGTCGGCTACACGACGCTCGCCGCCAACGCCTTGGGCACGACCTTCGCCAACAACTGGGCTGCGGCGCCGACGACGGCCTTCAGCGGGACGCTCAACGTGCCGTCCGTGGCCGCGCAAACGGATCCCAACGTATGGACGGTCAAGATCCCCTTCAGCACGCCGGTCGCCTATGACCCCAGCAAGGGCCACTTCCTCTACGAAGTCGTCAACACGCGCACGGCAACGACGCCGAACAACTACTTCGACGCCGTGAGCGGCACGGCCGCCAAGGGTAGCCGCCTCTATGCCGCGACCTCTGGTGCCACGACCGGGACCCTCGGCGCGGACTACGTCGTCGTCACGAAGCTCGTCGGCGTCACGCCGGTGGTTGCTAGCACGGTGGTACCCGCCGGCTACGAATCGACCTCGGGTAGCTCGAGCAACTCGTACCCGTTCGGCTTCTACAACCTGCACTACATGCAGGCCCACGCCGCGTCGGACTTCAGCGGCAACCTGACGATCCAAGGCATGGCGGTCCGCAATCGCCTCAACAATGCGCAGATCGCCCAGAGCCGGACCATGGTCATCCGCGTCGGTTACACGACCAAACCCGCGACGGCGCTGGACACGACGTTCGCGAACAACTGGGCAGGATCGCCGACTACGGTCTTCAACGGCGTCCTCAACACACCGGCTCTCGCTGCACAGACCAGCCCCAAGGTTTGGACCCTGCAGATCCCGTACTCGACGCCGTTTGTCTACGCACCTGCGCGCGGCAACTTCCTCATGGAGGCGCAGAACTACTCGACGTCAGGGACGTCCAACTTCTTCGATCGCGCGTCGGCGCCGACCGTGCAGGCATCGCGACTCTACAACTCGACGAGCCCGACTGCGACGACGGGCACGCTCGAAGCGAACTTTGCCGTCATCCTGCAGCTCCAAGTCGCTGGCAGCCTCGGCGGTGTCCGCCCGCCGAACCCGGGCGTGCCGACCATTAACTCGAGCTTCAACCTCAACCTCAGCAACGCGGGCGCCAGCAAGATCGGCATCCTCTGGCTCGGCGGCACGCAACTCAACGCGTCGCTCGGCGCGATCGCCCCGGGCTGCACGCTCTATTCGAGCCTGGACATCCTGCTCGGCGCGGTGGTTTCCAACGCCAGCGGCGCGGGCACGATCGCCTTCGGCCTGCCAAACAACCTCAGCTTGGTTGGCCTGACCTTCTACAACCAGTACATCGTCCTCGACTCGGGCGCCAACACGCTTGGCATCACCTTCTCGAACGGTGGCGCTGGCAAGATCGGCGGCTGATCACGATTCGTGAGGACCGAGGAGGGAGCCACGCTCCCTTCCTCTACCCCTCAGCTGTCTGGTAAACGAACTGCAGCGGCGCGTCATGGATGCGCCGCTGCAGTTGTTTTTGCAGCTCGCACCGGGCAGAGCAGCGCGACTGCGACCACGAGCAAGGGCCACACGTGGCTGACGAGGCGCTCGAGCGATGTGTCGACGTGCCAGGCGAGTCCGGCCGAAAGACCGACGTAGACCATCAGGTAGCCGCTCAACTGAGCGGCGACAAGGATGAGAGCGATGCCTGCCCTAGCAGGCGGGCCGTCACTTGCCCGAGACTCGAGTGACGAGGAAGGCTCGCGCCTCGCGCGCTCGTAGCAAGCAAAGAGCACGAGCACCAACATCGGCAACAGAGCGTGCTCGATCATCGTCTCCGCCATCCGTCCCAGGACCAGGCGGTAACGATCCATGTCGCAGAGCTTGGACCAGAGCGAAGCCGTGTTGGTGAGCAAGTCGTTGCCTCGCGGCACGACAACGAGCTTGAAGTGCGCGAGCACCGCAAGCGGCATCGCTAAGCCAAGCGCATAGTCCCAGAAGCGTCGACGCGTAGCAGGCGACACGAGAAGCACGAGGCCAAGCACAGCGACAAAGGCAAGACCCTCGTTCTTGGTCCACGCCGCGAAGCCTGCAAGCAAGCCCGCTGACACCATGGCACTTCGTGACGGCTTCGCGGGCACGATCACCAGCGACGCCGACCACAGCATCCACAACGACAGCGGCAGGTCGGCCATCTGATCTTTGGCACTGGTCGACCAGAAGCTGCCCAAGCAAAGTGCGACGACTGCGAGCGGCGCCACCCGGGATGCACCTGCCAACCACAGCGTCCGGAAGACGAGCCAACACGTAGCTGTGAAGAAGCTCAACGCCACGACGATCGGTACCCAAGCTGCCGTTACGCCGGTGCCGGTCACCGACCAAAGCCGACCCACTGCGAGCGGAAGCAGCAGGGGATAGTCGACGTGGTGCTGACCATCGGCGAGCACCGAGCTCGTATCGGGCCAGAGGCTAGCGATGAACTTGGCGCGGAGATTCCAGATCGCGATCGCGTCGCCGGCTCCGTGTGGCGCGGCGCGCAAGTCCAAAGCAAGCACACACGCAAGCGCGAGCAGCGCGAGTAGGACGACCCAGCGTGACCAACGCGGCGCTCGATCCACCCTCCCGCGGCTTCGCACGCTCACGCGCACGACCTGCAGCGTTATGACCGCGAGCACGAGAGCGACAGCATCGCTAGCCGCCGAGAATCCCCACCCAAAGACGGTCCCACTGACATAACCAACGAGCGAGAGCCAAGCACCGACGAGCGGCGGGAGGAGCAGCGCGAAGCTGAGCAGCTGCATGACTAGCGCTAGCGCGGCAACGCGAGGGTCCAAGTCCCCCCACTCGTTGCCTGCACTCGATGCGCGGGAAGCGCGCGTGCAACGAAGGCGGTCGCATCTTCACCCGGGTGGAAGCAGAGCGTCGGCCGCCCCGTCGCCGACTGCACGACCCGCAGCGGAGGCAGGACGTAACAAAGCGCCTGCTCGACGACCACGTCGACAGAGTCCCGGATCCAAGTCGCAAGAAAGTCCGTAAAGCGACCAAGGTCGTCGAGGGGTATCGCGGCGCCGAAGTCTTCTCGCTGCCGCGCCGCACGCAGCGCCTGCGCGAGCGCGGCGTAAGCCGGATCATCGATGGTGGGTGTTACCCGAGACTTCGCTGCAAGGACCTGCGCCTCGAGCCGCAGGTCCTCGAAGAGCGCTGCAGCGATCGCCTCGAAGTTCGGCAACGCAGCCAGCGCTCGCGAGCCAGCGTTCGAAGAAAAGGCAATAGCACCTGCGGATGGAAGGTCGCGCCGCAGAGGCTCGAGGGCCCGATCGATATCATCGATGGGACCTGCAGGCGCGACGCGTAAGCCGCGGGAGAGCCCGTTGAAAAGTCGCGAAGCGAGCGGCCAGGCCGCCATCGTGAGCACGGCGATGAAGGCGAGCCCCAGGCCCCAGGCCCCAGGCAATGCCATTAGGCTCCACGTCGCCCTTTGGGACCCCAACGTTTGCTCGGTTT
>CALLZN010000397.1 GCA_937858895.1 uncultured bacterium
CTACGGGGCAGTCGCCCGTCGGGCCATAGCAGTCGCGCGTGCGTCGGACCCTTCGACGCTTCGAACGGCTTTCTGCCGCCTAGCGAGCTACTACCAGACCCGGAGCCGACATGATCACGACGACCGAGACGCCCACGAGCCGGATTCACGTTGTCCACTTTCGAGGATCAGCGCCCTCCCCATGAGTTGCAGTTTGCGTTCGAGCGCGAACTGATGACGCTGTTCGAGGCGAGGATGGTCGACGATCGACTCACTTGGCATGCGACGGCGACGGTGGTAGGCGCGGAGTACGACTTCGAACTGCAGTTCGTGGCGACCCTAGCGTCCGAAAACTGCTACTCACTGCGTATCGCGGTGACTTGGACGAACTTCGCACCGACCGACCACGACTACTATCGCGCGACGTCAGCGTCTTGGATCGCATCGTGGACGCGAGGCCTCAACGCAGCGACGCCGCCCGACTCACCCCCAAGGTCGCAGGACCATGCGACCGATCCCTACCGAGAGCTCTGCCGAGTCGCACTGGAGGCGGAAGCGCACTTGGACTCCGTGACGGCCGTTCAACAGGCGATCCTCGAGGCGTTCCAGCATGGCGCACGATTGTCGGCATCGCACAAGGAAGGCGGCCCCCATTTTCATTGGTGTGAGAACCACTACTTTCGCCCTCGATGATCCGTGTCGCTCGATGATCACCGTAGTCCGAGCGTGACGAAGCCTTCCTTGCCACGCTCTGGAACTTCTGCGAAGTCGACGTGAAGCGCCACGCCGGCAAACGGACTTTGTCCGAACTCGATACTTGGAAGCTCATTCTGCGGCGAACGGACCCGAACTGACTGCTCGAGGAGTAGCGTATGCCGCATGAGCAGCATCCTCTGCATTGGCAATGCCGGAATCGACTTGATCGCGCCGCACGGGACCACGTGGCCAACGCGTGCGCGCGCATGGCAGCTGGTCGAGGATGGGCTCCACGTCAAGGCCGGTGGCTGTGGTCACGACACCGCGATAGGGATCGCCAAGCTCGGGGTCGAATCGAAGCTGATCGCTGGCGTCGGCCGCGGTGGGCACGGGCAGTTCGTGCGCGAGCCACTCGAGCGCCATGGCGTCGTTCTGCCGGCACGCTGCACGCACGAGGCGTGGACCACGCCGCTCGAACTCCTCGTCGCGGACGAGGGTGGGCGACCGAGTGCATTGCACTTCGTCGGAGCGAGCAAGCACGTCGATGCGGCGCTGTTGCGCGAACTCCATGGGGAAGGATCTTTGACGACTGTGCTGCGATCCACCTCGGCGGCGTTGGCTTGTTGCCGGGCCTCGAGCGACAGGACTTCGCGCAGACCCTGGTCGACATTCTCGCCCACGCGCCTTGTCTGGAACTCAGTCTCGACGTGAGTCTGCACGAGCAACGGTCGCGGGACGCATGGCGACGCGCCTTGCTGCCACTCCTCGGGACCGGCTGTGTCACGGTGTTCTCGCCCAACTACGACGAGGCTTGTCAGATCCACGGATTACCTCGCGATGCGACCATTTCCGAGCGGTGGGCGAAGGACTTCTTCGACTTCTTGCACGAGCACTACGAGGGTCTCGGACGTGACTTCGTGTTGATCGTGCGCGACGGGGCGAACGGCAGCGTCGCCGTCGATCGTGCAGGCCGCGAAGTGCGACTGCGCGCCGAAGCGGTCGAGCCCGTCGATCTGACGTCCGCGGGAGAAGCATGGTGGGCGGGCTTTCTCGTCGGGCGTCACCGCCAGCGCGAGCGCCGCGAGTTCGACCGAAGTGCAGGAGCCTTGGTTCCCGCGCTCCGCTTCGCGCACGCCGTCGCGGCACGTGCCGTGCAGGTCCGCGGTTCGAGCGCCTGGGACTTCACCGACCTGGTCGACGCCTGACCGCGCGCGACTCCCGCACTCCGTGCGTTGCCAGCAACGATGAGGCTCATTCATTTTCCGCTGCGCCCTTGCACCGTGGGCGAGATCCTCGAAACTTCCGTCGTCATGCCTGCAGCTCCGTCCGAACGCCGTCGCGCACCGCGCGTCTCCGCCGACCTTCCACTCGAGATCAGCGCCCGCGACGCGCGCGCGCGTGCGCAGCTGCGCGACCTCTCGACGATCGGGCTCAGCTGCCTCTTCCCCGAGCCCATCCCCGAGATGACCGCGGTCAAGCTCGGGCTCGAGTTCGAGGACGGGACCCACGAGTTCGTCGGCGCGGTCGTGCGCAGTGAGCGCAGCGACGACGCGTGGGAGATCGCCGTCTACTTCACCGAGGTCTCCGAGGACGCGCGGCACAGCCTCGAACGCTTCATCACGGACCGCCTCGCGGCGACGACGTCCTGATGACGGGCCTCGCGGACAAGAGCTGCGTTCCTTGCCGCGGCGGCGTGCCGCCGCTGGACAAAGCACAGCGCCAAGCACTGCTCGCCGAGCTCGGCGCCGGCTGGGGCATTACCGAGGTCGAAGGAGCGGCGCCGAAGCTCGAAAAGACCTACGCCTTCGACGACTTCGTGAGCGCCCTGGCTTTTACGAACCGCGTCGGCGAAGTCGCCGAGGCGGAGGGACACCACCCCGACCTCTACCTTGCCTGGGGTCGCGCGACGGTGTGGATCTGGACCCACAAGATCGACGGGCTCACCGAGAGCGACTTCGTCCTCGCGGCGAAGATCGAGGGGCTCACGACGAACAGCGACAGCTGAGTCGGCCCGGCAAGCGTCGGCGTTAGCTTCTCATGCGCACGATCTTGGCCTGGCCGTCCTGGCCAGCGAGCGTGAGCCCTCGCTGCGCGTCGCGGCGGATGCCGTCGAGCATGCCGCGGAACACGTAAGCGTGGAAGGGTAGGACTGCATACCAATAGGCGAGACCCGCGAGCCCACGCGGGATGAAGCGCGCGGTCATCGTGAGCCGCGTGGACTGCGAGCGCCGCGCTGGAAGCGTGGACTGCGAACTCCGCTGGGGCGACACGACCGCTTCGCTCTCTTCGATGTCGCTCTCTTCGATGTCGAAGCCAAGGCGCGCGAGGCCCGGGAGCTTCATCTCTGCATGCAGCTCGAGGCAACGCGGGGCCTCACAAGCCGTCACGCGCCAGAAGTCGAGGGCCTCGCCATAGGCAACCGTCTCCTTGGCCCGACGGCCGCGACGCAGACCTGGCCCGAGGACGAGGCGGTCGAGGAAGCCGCGCAAGCGCCAGAGCCAGTTGCCCTTGTAGTAGCCATGTCCCCCACCGACCCGGCAAACACTGCGGAAGACCGCTTCTGGCGGCGCCGCGACCTCGACCGTCCAGCGGTCGACGAAGCTCGTCCCGCCGGACCAGTCGGGGTCACCCGGCATCGGGCCGGCGGCGCTCCACGTCGACTCGACCGCGTCACGCTCGAGGTTCGCGACCGCGAGCTCGATACTCTCTGCGGCGGTCAGGAGCGGCGTCGACAAGAAGGCGCGCGCCGCGTCGTTGCGACAGACGACCGTGTTGCGCAAGCCCTCGGCGAGCGGCCGGGCGACGCGCCGATCGATCGGCGTGACCAGGTGGATCCAGAGCGACGAGAGGCGCGGCGTCAACAGGGGAACAGGCACGATGCGTCGCTTCGGCAAATGGCGCGCGCGCGCCATGGTCTGCATGAGCTCGGCATAGGTCAGAACGTCGGCCCCGCCGATATCCAAGACCTGGCCCAACATGTCTTCGCGCTCGGTCCAAGCGACCAGGTAATCGGGGACGTTGCGCACCGCGATCGGCTGCACCCGCGTCTGGACCCAGCGCGGCGTGATCATCACCGGCAGACGTTCGACGAGGTAGCGCAGGATCTCGAAGGACGCGCTGCCCGAACCGATGATCATGGCAGCCCGCAGCACCGTCGTGCGCACACCGGTCTCGCCCAAGATGACCTCGACTTCGCGGCGCGAAGCCAAGTGCTCCGACAATCCGGCCCCGGTTTCGCCGAGCCCACCGAGGTAGACGATGTCGCGGACCTGCGCTGCGGCGGCAGCGCGCGCGAAGCTGCGCGCGAGCTCGCGGTCACGCTCGGCATAGTCGGCGCCGGCGGCGAGCATCGAATGCACAAGGTAGTAGGCGAGCCCGCAGCCCCGCATCGCGGCGGCGACTTGGTCGGCGTCGTCGACGTCGCCCTTGACGACCTCCAGGCCGGCATGCGTGAACCATGGCCGCATCGCGAGCTTGCGCGGCTCACGTGCGAAGCAAGTGACCACGAAGCCCTGGTCGAGGAGGCGAGGCACGAGGCGGCTGCCGATGTAGCCGCTAGCGCCGGTCACGAAGACGCGCCCTTTCGTGGAGTCGGGCTTCATCCGGCGAAGCGCCAGCGCGGTCGCGCGCTCTTCTCGAGCTTCTCGCCCCGGAGCAGCGCGCGCAGCAACTCGATCGGCAGCGTGTTCTCGCGCAGGATGCGATCGTGGAAGACCTTGGGCGACCAAGCCGCGTCGCTGCGCTTGCAGAGCTCTTCGTGCAGAGCGCGGAACTGCATCCCGCCGAGCAGGTAGGCCGCCTGATAGAGCGGCCCATAGGCCCCGCCGATCGAACGCCGCACTTCGGCTGTCGCGTTGCGGCGCTCATGCCCGACCTCCTGCACGAGGAAGTCGATGCACTGGTCGGCGCTCCAGTTACCGAGCTGGAACTCGAGCGAAAAGATGATGCGCGCGCAGCGATGCGCCCGCCAGAAGAGCATGCCGATCTCGTCTTCGCGCGAGCGCGGGAAGCCGAGGTCGAAGAGGTAGAGCTCCCACCAAAGGCACCAGCCCTCGATCCAGAACGGCGTGTTGAAGGCGCGCCGATGCGGGTTGTAGCGCGCGTTCATGAACTGCTGCAGGTGATGGCCAGGGATGAGCTCGTGCTGCACGGTCGCGCGCGAGAAGTGCGGGTTGTTCCCGCGCAGGCTCATGAGCTTGTGCTCGTGCTCCATCGCGTCGGTCGGGTAGCTGACTTGGATGACCTCACCGCCGAGGAAGTAGGGACTCACGAGCTGGCGCTCGGGCGAGAGCATCGTCATGCGCCAGGTCTCCTTGGCGAGCTCCGGCACGGTCACGAGATCGCGCGCTTCGATCCAGGCGATGGCTTCTTCGGCGAGCGAACGAATCAGCGCTGGCTGCTGGCCCGGCTCGACGAAGCTCTCCTTGACGCGCTTTTGCGCCTCGCGCCAATCGTCGAAGCCGAGCGCGCGCGCCGCTTCCATGCGCAGCTTGGTCACGACTTCGAACTCACGCCGCGCGATCGCAATCAGCTCGCTCGCCGAGTATGGGATCCACGCGTGCTCGAGCGCCGCGGTCAGAGCCTCGGCGCCGATCGGATCACCGACGAGGGTCGCATCGCCGACCTCCGTTGCACGCGTCGCGCGCAGCGAAGCCGCCAAGCCCTGCAGGGCTCGCGTCGCGCCAAGGACCGGCTGCTTGGTCCACCACGTGAAGTCCGGGTCGTAGCCGTCGCGGAAGCGGAACCACTCTTCGAGCGTGCGGCGCAGCGCATCGACGCTGCGCGCGGCGCGAAGGCGCAAGTTCGCAGACAGCGCACGAAGGCGCTCGGTGTCGGCGGCCGAAGCGCGGACCGCGGCAGCAAACGCGTCGACTCGCGCCGCGTCCTTGCGCCCGTCCACGGGGTCAACGCGTTCGCGCGCCTCGAAGAGGTCCACGAGGTCGTCGAGGCAGGGATAGGCCTGCAGGACTTCCAGCTCGCGCGCTGCGTCGTCGCGCAGCTCGCGAAGGTCGTGCCACAAGTTCGAACGCAGCGCGTGCCAGTCGACGCTAGCAGCCACCGAGAGGGACTCGTAGTCGAGCTCGTCGAGGGCCGCGAGCTCCTGCTCGAAGAAGGCCTCGAAGCGCCGACGCCGCAGCTCCGAGAAGGGCACGGCGTAGCGCCGCTCGAGCGCCGAACGGTCGGCCCCGATGCGGACGACGCGGGCTTGCAAGGCACTGTCCGCCGAGTCGCTGCTAGCCGAGTCGCTAACCGGCGAGTCCTTATCCGGCGCAGCGCTCTGCGACGGGACGCGCGGCAGCACCGCGACCAGGGCCACGATCAAGAAAACGACGAAGCTGCGGACTTGGACCATGCAGGCATCAGAGGAGGCCCGCCCTGCGAGCGCAAGCAAGCATCGCAACACCGCCTCAGATCAACTCTCAATTTCTCGTCTCTGCAACGGCTTGCAGGTCGCGGACTGTCGACAGAAGAAAAATCTGCCACTTCATGAATCCAAGCTGCGACTCCGCGCGTAACCCGAAGTAATGCCTGCGAGATGTTCTGTCTCCGCAGCTAAGATGGCAGCCAGCTTGGAGCATCGTGAAGCCAGCGTACGACAATGCCAACCTGCTGCGACTCCTCACGAGCATCAAGGCCGGGAGCGCGCAGGCCCTCGACCACCTCTATGACGCGACGCACCGCGGGGTCTACGGCATTGCCAAGCGCGTCTTACGAGACGAGCTGCTGGCCGAAGAGGTGACCATCGATGTCTTCGCCGAAGTCTGGTCGTCGGCAGGCAAGTATCGACCCGAGCGCGGCAGCGTCAGCAACTGGCTCTGGCTCATGGCGCGCAGTCGCAGCCTCGACTGCTTGCGGAAGCGAGCCCAGCGCTTCCGCCACCACGAGGACATCAGCGACAGCGAGACAAGCATACACGCTGCCACGACCAGCACTGCAGCGGCCCTCCACGGCCCATCCAAACAGCTGGAAGCCAGCGAAGAAGCTGGCCTCCTCCACGCGGCCCTGGGCCGACTCTCGAGCGAGAAGCGCGATATGATCGTCGCGGCCTTCTTTCGCGGATTGACTCATTCG
>CALLZN010000398.1 GCA_937858895.1 uncultured bacterium
ATACAAGGAGATGGACCTCAGAGGCTGGATGCGACCGCCTCAAGCTCGGGCCCGAGCGACGCGCGCGCTTGCTCGAGTCCGTGAGCGCGGCGCTCGCGCTCGGCGGCGGCTTCGCGGGCACGCTTCTGCATCCGGGCACGGCCGACGAAGTGCACCGCACTTGGTCGAGCCTGCGCGCCTGTCCCGAAGGTCACGGCGCGATCCCGGAGCTCGAGCCACGGCTCTTTTCGTTCAACAGTCCCCAGGGTGCCTGCCCGACTTGCGACGGGCTCGGTGAAACGCGTGGCTTCTCGACCACGCTGCTCGTCGCGGACGCGGCGAAGTCCCTGCGCGACGGCGCGTTGCACTGCTTCAACAAGAAGGGCTTCGTCCACTACACGCGCATCCACCTCGACCACCTCGACCAGGTCCTCGTCGACTACGGCGCGTCGGTCGACACGCCGCTCGAGGACTTACCTGCCGAGGCCGCGTCGGTGCTTTGGAATGGCAGCGGCGAGCGCGTTTGGGACTTCCGCTTCGTCACGAAGAGCGAAGGGCGTGTCGTGCGCGGCCTCGACCGGCGGCCCTTCGACGGCATCCTCGGCACCTTGAGCTTCGTCGAGCGCGAGTGGCGCCCCAAGTCGCTGCAGCGCTTCCAGGCATCACTGCCCTGCCCTGCTTGTCGCGGCAAGCGCTTGCGCAAGGAGGCCCTCGCCGTCCGCTTCGACGGCCTCGAGATCACCGAGATCGCGAGCCAGAGCATCGAGGCTGCCCACGCCTGGCTGCAGGCTGCTTGGAAGCGCATCGAAGCGCGGGGCGGCAAGGACTTCGCGATCGGCGGTGAACTCTTCCGCGAGCTGCTCGACCGCCTCGACTTCCTCGAACGCGTTGGCCTCGGCTACCTCGAACTCGGCCGCTCGGCCGCCACGCTGTCGGGTGGTGAGTCACAGCGCATTCGCTTGGCGGCGCAGGTCGGGTCGGGCCTGCGCGGCATTCTCTATGTGCTCGACGAACCGTCGATCGGCTTGCACCCGCGCGACAACGATCGCCTCATCGAGACCTTGCGCGAGCTGCGCGACCGCGGCAACACCGTCTGCGTCGTCGAGCACGACGAGGACACGATGCGCGCGAGCGACTTCTTGGTCGACGTTGGGCCGGGAGCTGGCGTCCTCGGCGGCCATGTCGTCGCCTCGGGCACGCCGGCCGAGGTCATCGCGGACCCGGCTTCGACGACCGCGCCGTGGCTCGACGGCCGGCGGCACATCGTGATCCCCGAACGCCGCCCGAAGGCGAAGGCCTGCCTCCGCATCGTCGGAGCGACGCAGCACAACCTGAAACGGATCGACGTCGAGATCCCGCTAGGGCTCTTCGTCGGCGTCGCCGGCGTGTCGGGCTCCGGCAAGAGCAGCCTCGTGCACCACGTCTTGCACCGCGCGCTCGCGCGTGAGCTCAATGGCGCGGACGTTCTGCCGGGTGACCACGAGCGCATCGAAGGCATGGACCTGCTCGACAAGGTCATCGAGATCGACCAGAGTCCGATCGGTCGCACGCCGCGTAGCAACCCCGCGACCTACAGCAAGCTCTGGAACGAAGTGCGCGACCTCTACGCTTCGCTGCCCGAGTCCGAGATGCGTGGCTATGCCAAGGGTCGCTTCTCGTTCAACGTCAAGGGGGGACGTTGCGAGGCTTGCGAAGGCGCGGGCGTGCGCCTCCTCGAGATGCAGTTCTTGGAGGCCGTCGAGGTCGCCTGCGAAACCTGTGAGGGGCGCCGCTTCAATCGCGAGACCCTCGAAATCCTCTTCAAGGGTTGCAGCATCCACGACGTGCTCGAGATGTCGATCAGCGAGGCGCGGCGCTTTTTTGCGGCCCACCCCAAGATCGAGCGCATCCTCTCGGTGCTCGAGGACGTGGGGCTCGGTTACTTGACGCTCGGCCAGACGTCCACGACGCTCTCGGGAGGAGAAGCGCAGCGGGTCAAGCTCGCGACCGAGCTCGCGCGGCCAGCGACCGGACGGACCTTCTACATCCTCGACGAGCCAACGACGGGCCTGCACTTCGAAGACATCGAGCGCCTGCTCGCCGCGCTGCAGCGCCTCGTCGATGCCGGCAACAGCGTGCTCGTGGTCGAACACAACCTCGAGGTGCTGAAGAGCGTCGATTGGATCCTCGAGCTCGGTCCCGAGGGCGGCGGCGCCGGTGGCTTCGTCGTGGCGTCCGGCCGCCCAGAAGACATCGCAAAGGTCCCCGAGAGCCCGACGGGTCGCGCCCTCGCGCCCTACGTCTCCAAGCGTCGGCGCGCGCTCGCAAAGGTCGAGCCGCGGGCGCCGCTGTCGTCCGAGGCCAAGGCGCTGCGGGTCGTCGGCGCACGGCAGAACAACCTCCAGGCCATCGACGCCGAGTTCCCGGCCGCCTCCTTCAGCGTCGTCACCGGGGTCAGCGGCAGCGGCAAGACCTCGCTCGCCTTCGACACGCTCTTCCGCGAGGGGCAGCGGCGCTTCATCGAGAGTCTCTCGACCTATGCGCGACGCTTCCTCGGTCGTCTCGACCGCGCGCCGGTCGACAAGATCGAAGGCCTGCTACCGGCCATCGCGATCGACCAGAAGAGCGCCGGTCGCAACCCGCGCTCGACGGTCGGCACGGCGACCGAGATCCTCGACTACCTGCGTTTGCTCTTCGCGCGCGTCGGTCAGCCGCACTGTCCCGAACACGGTGAGCCGCTCGTACGGAACAGCCCGTCGACTCTTGCCGGGCGTGTCAGCGCCGCCTACGACGGCAAGAAGGGTTACGTGCTCGCGCCGGTGGCCGTGCGAGCCGGGCTCGAAGAGCGCGACCTGCGCGCCTTCGTGGTCGAGCGCGCCCAGATGTGGAAGGAAGACGGCTTTGCGCGCTTCGCCCTCGCGCACGAGGACACGATCACCGAGCACGGCTTGGAGGCAGCCGAGACCTGTGATCTCGAAGCCGTGCGGCGCGGCCTTTGGCTCGTCGTCGACCGCGTCTCCTTCGGGCCGCGTTCGCGCACGCGCCTCGCCGAGGCCTTCGAGCTGGCTGGCCGCCACGGCAAGGGTTTCGTCGCCGTCGCACCGCGTGACGAAGCCGTGACGACTTGGTCGCTCGAGCGCTCGTGCACGCATTGCGGCTTCCACTTGCCGCTCGACTTGCACCCGCGCTTCTTCTCGTTCAACCACCACCGTGGGGCCTGCCCCGACTGCCAAGGTCTCGGCTCCAAGCTGCGTTTGCAGAAGGAGCTCTTGATCGCCAAGCCGTCGCGGCCGCTCTTCGCGGGTGCCTTGCGCAGCGACCTCGGTCCGGGGCCGAGCTACCTCTTCCATCCGACGCGTTCGTTCGCGAAGACCGCGATCGCGATGGCGGCGGCTCACGGCTTCGACCTCGCGAAGACGCCGTGGAGCAAGCTCACGGCGCGCCAGCAAGCGCTGGTCTTCGACGGCAGCGGGGAGCAGAGCTTCGCGGTCAAGGTGCGGCGCGAGCACGGCGCTTCGACGCGCAGCTACGAGCTCGACGCGACCTGGCCCGGGCTGCGGCCCATGCTCGAAGAGAAATACGGCAGCAGCGACTCCGTGTCGCTGCGCCAGGGCTTGAGCGCGGTCTTCCGCGAGGAGGCCTGCTCGACCTGCCATGGTTCGCGCCTGCATCCGGCAGCACTCGCCGTGACGGTCGCGGGCCGCAACATCGCCGACCTCGCCTCGCGCAGCGTCCAGGATCTCGTGGCCTTCTTTGCGGGTCTCGACCTCGATGGCGAAGCCAAGACCATCGCGGACCAGGTGCTCCAAGAGCTGCGCTCGCGGCTCGGCTTCCTCGACGCGATGGGACTCGGCTACCTCGAGCTCGACCGCAGCGCGGCGACCCTCTCGGGTGGGGAAGCCCAGCGCATCCGCTTGGCCGGCCAGCTCGGCAGCAAGCTGACCGGCACGCTCTACGTCCTCGACGAGCCGACGGTCGGCCTGCACCCACGCGACACCGAGCGCCTCCTCGAGAGCCTGCTCGGCTTGAAGGAGCTTGGCAACACGGTCGTTGCGGTCGAGCACGACGAGACGGTCATGCGCCGTGCCGACTGGGTCGTCGACATCGGACCGGGCGCCGGGCGCCACGGCGGTCGCGTCGTGCATCAAGGCACGCCAGCTTCCCTCGAGGCCTGTGATGCATCGCTGACCGGGGCGTGGTTGCGCGGGGAAGCGAGCCTGCCGCGACGGGAGCAACGCCGCAGCACGAGCGGCGCTGCGCTGCACATCGAGGGGGTCGCTGTCCACAACCTCCGTGGCGTCGAGGCGCGCTTCCCGCTCGGCGCGCTGACCTGCGTGACGGGCGTCTCGGGTTCGGGCAAGAGCAGTCTCGTGCTCGAAGCTCTCGTCCCAGCGCTGCGCGGCGAGCAGGGCGCGTGGAAGCTGCGCGGCAAGGAGGCGGTCAAGGACTTGATCGTGGTCGACCAAGACGCGCTCAGCGCGACGCCGACGAGCACGGCGGCGACCTATGTCGGGATCTGGACGGCGGTGCGCGAGCTCTTCGCGCAGACCGAGGTCGCGCGTCGCAAGGGCTTCGGGCCCGGGCGCTTCTCGTTCAACAGCAAGGAAGGGCGCTGTCCGCAGTGCGAGGGGCGTGGCGAGCTGCAGATCGAGATGCACTTCTTGGCCGACGTCTGGGTGCGCTGCGACCTCTGCCATGGGCGGCGCTTCGACGAGCAGACTCTCGAGGTGCGCTTCCGCGACAAGAGCATCGCCGACGTCTTGGCGCTCGAATGTGGCGAAGCGATGGAGCTCTTCCACAACCAGCGGCGCATCCGCGCGCCGCTGCGGACCTTGGTCGACGTCGGCCTCGGCTACCTCACGCTGGGTCAGGGGCTGCACACGCTTTCGGGGGGCGAAGCGCAGCGGCTGAAGCTCGCGGCCGAGCTCTGCAAACCGCCGCGGCCCGGTCGCGTCTACGTTCTCGACGAGCCGACGACCGGCTTGCACATGGAAGACACGAAGCGCCTCGTCGAGGTCCTCGACAAGCTCGTCGACGGCGGGGCGACGGTCATCGTCATCGAACACCACATGGGAGTCGCGGCCGCCGCGGACTGGGTCGTCGACCTCGGGCCCGAAGCTGGGCCTTTGGGCGGACGTGTCGTGGCGTGCGGCAGCCCCGAGAGCGTCGCGGCTGCGACCGCGTCGGTGACGGCCCCGCATCTCGCGGCCGAACTCGTGAGGCGAATTCCGACTGTGACCTCGCATTCGTAGCGGGCTGCTGCCGGTTCACGAAACTGCTCGTGCGGCAGCGGCCAGTGACGCCGACGAGAGAAACGGCCGGCGTCCGAACCTGATGCGAAGAGAGGGACCATGGCCACGATCGACTTGATGATGCTCGAGCAGCGCCTGCTGCGCGGCGAGAACCCGCTGCCCATCTTGACGGACCTGCTGGAGCACTTTGGCCCAAAGAGCTTTGCGCGTCTCGGCGATCGCGCGAGCGACCATCCGATGCTCGCTTACTTGATCTGCGACGCGCTGCGCGATGTCTTCGGCTTCGAGCCGTGCATGCACGGGGCGGCCTTCGTGCGCGCCGACGACTTCGTGCGCGGCGTGTTCTTCGTCGAGGATCGCTTCGGCACGGTCTTCTACTTCGAGCGCGGCAGCATCGGGGTCATGAGCGTTGCCGATCCCGAGATGCGAGAGCCGACGAGCGTCGTGCGCATCCAAGCGATCCGTCGCATGTTGCCCCTCGACTTGAGCCGCATGGGCCACGACTGCTGATCGCCGTCCGACCAGCCGCGCGGCACTCCTTCAACGGACGTGGATCCACGCTGCACCTGGCAAGGCATCGATCTGTGCGTCACTGGAACGGTAGGCGTCCTTCGTAAGCTGTGCCGTGCCGAGCCAGCTGAGGCAGGCGCTGGTCGCGAGCACGCGCCGGCCGAGCTTCTCTTGCTCTTGCAACCAACGTTCGAAGACTTCGCGCGTCGCGTGCGCGGCGTAGGCTTCGATCCACAAGTACTGGGGGAAGGCGCGGTGCGGAAGCGCCATCAAGGCCGCGTCGCGCTCGGCTTCGTTCGCGACCAGGAGCAGGACTTGCTCGATGCTGCCCGCGCGCCGCAGGGCTTCGGCGAGGCGGCGACCCGTGAGATCCTGGTCGTGCAGGCGGACATGGACGACTGCTGCAAAGAGCGCCAAGAGCGTCGACCCGACCAGGAGGCGCGGTGGCGCGCAGCGCGCCGCGAGCAAGCTCGCGAGCAGCGCGCAGGGAATCGTGTAGGCGCCGAACTCGTTCTCGTGCCGCATCAGCAAGAAGCTGATCGCGAGCGGCGGCACGAGGCCGACGCCGAGCGCGATGAGCGCGCCGCGATGCACGCGACGCGCCGCAAAGAGGCAGAGCAGCGAGACCGGCACGAAGGGCAGCACCCATTCGAAGAAGAGCGTCGTCGGTACGAAGCGCAGGTCCGCGAAGCTCAGGCTCTCGAGGTGCCAGGTGACGTAGCTCATCGCGCCCGCATCTTCGCTGGCCAAGGGCGCGAAGCGCTCGAGCAAGTCGTAGCGACGGATCACGTAGGGGACGCCCTTGACGACGGCTGCGTGCACGACAGCGATGCTGGCCATGCAGGCGAGCAAGCGAAGCAGAACCGCCCGACTCGTCCGCGCCGCAGGCCAAGCGAGCACGAAGAGCCACGGCAGCAAGAGCGCGGGTAAGACCTGACCCGAAGCATGCTGCAGGGTTGCCAAGCCCGAGAGCGCGCCGGCCAGGGCCGCGCTCGCGAGCTTCGGCAGCCAAGACTTTGTCTGCCATGGATCTTGCGTGCCGAGCCAGGTCGTGACGTAGAAGGCCAGGCTCGCGCAGAAGAGCAAGGTCGCGTGGAACTCGACGATGCTCGCATAGAACATGAGCGAGGGCGTCGAGGCGAGCGCGGTCTGGGCGAGTGCGCAGCGGGTTCGCGAGAGTCCGATGCGCGCAGCGCAGCGATGCAGGACGACGCCCGCGGCAGCGGCTCCGACGGCCGAGAACAAGCGCACGGCGGCGTAGGTCGAGAGACCGAGCGGCTCGATCAGAGCCAAGAAGGCGCGCAGCGCTTCATCGGCGAGCAAGTGGCGCGGATGGCCGGGGCCGCCCTCGGCCATGCGCATGACGGTGATCTGGCCGTCGATCTTGTACCAGGTCCACTGGCCGAGCAGGATGTAGAGCAAGAGGAAGCAAGCGCCGATCACGAGGGCGTCCGCCCACGGGGCACCGCGTCTGCGCGGTCCGTTACCCATCTATTCCACCGTGTGATGCCACCGTGTGATCCATGCGCTGCTGCAAGCCGCTCCTGCAAGCCAGCAGCCGAGGAGCTTGCAGGTCGCAGCGGCGGCGAGCAACACTGCCGCAACACTGGTCTGCAACTGCGCGTTGCTCCGTTCGGCATCGCCCTGCATCATGCGCCGGGACACGTCGTTCCACGTCGTGAGGGGGAGACCACGTTGCCAGCCACGCTAGCCGAACGCATTGCCGCCGAGCTCCAAGTCGGAGCTCATCAAGTCGACGCCGCGATCACTCTTTTTGATGGTGGAGCGACCGTGCCCTTCGTCGCGCGCTACCGCAAGGAGGCGACGGGCGGCCTCGACGACATTCAACTGCGCGCGCTCCACGAGCGCCTCGCATACTTGCGCGAGCTCGACGATCGGCGCGCCTCCATCCTCGAGTCGATTGCGAGCCAAGGCAAGCTGAGCGACGAGTTGCGGAAGCTGATCGAAGCCGCAACGACCAAGGTCGCCCTCGAAGATCTCTACCTGCCGTATCGACCCGTGCGTCGCAGCAAGGCAACCGTCGCGCGCGAAGCGGGCCTCGAGCCGCTTGCCAAGGCGCTGCTCGCCGATCCGACGCTCGATCCGCTCCAGCAGGCGAAGGCCTTCGTGAACCCGGAAGGTGGCGTGGCCGACGAGGCCGCAGCGCTCGAGGGTGCGCGGCACATCCTCATCGAGGACTTCGCGTGCGACACCGAGGTGGTGCGCGCAGCGCGGCGCTTTGCGCAGGAACAGGGCTTCGTTGTTTCGAAGGTCCTGCGCGGCAAGGACGGTGAGGCTGAGGCTCAGCGCTTCCGCGACTACTTCGACCACAGCGAACCGTTGTCCAGGGTCGCAGGACACCGTGCGCTCGCGATGTTTCGCGCGCGCAAGGAGGGCTTCGTCCGCCTTCAATTGAGCGTGCACAGCGTCGACGGCGAGAGCCTCGAGCCGCTCGCGAACGACGTGACGGGCCACGGCCAGAGCATCGTGCGGCAGCGCTTCGGCATCGAAGAGCGCGGGCGGGCGGGCGATGCGTGGCTTTGTATGACGGCGGCGCAGTGCTTCTCCGACAAGGTCGCGCTGCATGTCGAGGCCGAGCTCTTCGTTGCCCTTCGCGAGGCGGCGGAGCAAGAAGCCATCCAAGTCTTCGCGTCCAACTTACGCGACCTCTTGCTCGCGGCGCCGGCTGGGCCCCGCGTGATTCTCGGCCTCGACCCGGGCATTCGCACCGGCTGCAAGGTCGCGGTCGTCGATCGCACCGGCAAGCTGCTCATGACCACGACGATCTACCCGCTCGAGCCACGCCGCGACGTCGAAGGATCGCTGCGCGTCCTCGGCATGCTGTGTGAGCAGCACGAGGTCGAGCTCATCGCGATCGGCAACGGCACGGGGTCGCGCGAGACCGACGGCCTCGTGCAAGAGCTCCAGCGGCGGCGCGGCGGCAAGCCGACCAAGGTCGTCGTCAGCGAGGCCGGCGCTTCGGTGTACTCGGCGAGCGAGCGCGCGAGCCAGGAGTTTCCGGACCTCGACGTGTCCTTGCGTGGCGCCGTGTCGATCGCGCGCCGCATCCAGGATCCGCTCGCCGAGCTCGTCAAGATCGATCCCAAGTCGATCGGTGTCGGCCAGTACCAGCACGACGTCCACCAGAAGAACCTCGCGCGGAGCCTCGACGCCGTCGTCGAGGACTGCGTGAACAGCGTCGGCGTCGACCTCAACACCGCGAGTGTCGACTTGCTCGCGCGGGTCGCGGGCCTCGGGCCCGTGCTCGCGGCCAACATCGTCGAGCACCGCGACACCCATGGCCCCTTCCCGACGCGCAAGGCACTCTTGAAGGTCGCGCGCCTCGGCCCGAAGGCCTTCGAGCAGAGCGCTGGCTTCTTGCGTATCCGCGGCGGCAAGGAGCCCCTCGACGCGAGCGCGGTGCACCCGGAGGCTTACGCGGTCGTGGAGCGCATCGCCGCGCGCAGCGGACGGCCCCTCGACGCGGTCATCGGCGACAAGGACTTCCTCAAGGGGCTCGAGCCGCGTGACTTCGTCGATGAGCGCTTCGGCGTTCCGACCGTCGTGGACATCTTGGCCGAGCTCGAGAAGCCCGGCCGCGATCCGCGGCCCGAGTTTCGCGCAGCCAGGTTCGACGAGTCGGTGCACGAGGTCGCCGATCTCACGCCAGGCATGAAGCTCGAAGGCGTCGTGACCAACGTCACGAACTTCGGCGCCTTCGTCGACATTGGCGTGCACCAGGACGGTCTCGTGCACATCAGCCGCCTCGCCGACCGCTTCGTAGAAGACGCGCGCGAGGTCGTCAAGGCCGGCCAGATCGTCCAGGTCAAGGTCCTCGAGGTCGATGTGCAGCGCAAGCGCATCGCGCTCACGATGCGCATGCACGACGAGCCCGGTCAGGCCGCGCAGCGAACGGCGCCAGAGCGCGGCGCGGCGCAGGGACCATCCAAGCACGGCGGCGCTGCGCCCGGTGCAACTCGTGCGCGCAACGAGCAGCGACGACCGCGCGACGACGAACCGGTCAACCCGCTCGCCGAACAGCTCGCACGCTGGCAGAAGGGTCGCAAAGCATGACCGCCTCGATGGTCGGTCGCGCGGCCGTGCCCTTCGACCTCGAGGACCTCGACGGGCGCAGGCACCGGCTCGAGGACTACCGGGGTCGCTGCCTGCTCCTCGTCTTCCACCGCCACCTGGGTTGACTGCCCTGCCGTGAGCACCTCGTGCAGTTGCGCGAGGCGGCAGAGGAACTCGAACGTCGTCGCGTTGCTGTCCTCGTCGTGACCTTCGACGATGGACCGCTCGCCCGGAACTACGCGTCAGCGACCGGCCTCACGTGGCCCTTGCTCGTCGACCACGACCGTGGCCTCTACCACGCCTACGGCATGTTGCGCGGCCGCGCCTGGGACCTCTATGGCCCGCCCGCCATCTGGGCCTACCTCAAGCTCCTCTTCCGCGGACGCCGTCTCGCGAGGCCCGGCTCCGACGTGACTCAATTGGGCGGCGACGTCGTCATCGATGAGGGGGGAAGCGTTCGCTTGCATCACATCGGCCGCGGACCAGCCGACCGGCCATCCGTGGCCGACTTGCTAGCGGCCATCGATGCCACCAGGCGGAGCTCTAGCGCCGCATCTTGAGCAGCGTCTGTCGATCGCGCTGACGACGCAGCGCTCGCGCTCAGCGCGTCATGCAGCCGAGCTGCGTATCCCAGAGGCGCAGGCGCAGGCACTTCCATACCTCGCGTGGGCTCAACGAAGTCGCGCCCGGCGTCTGCAGCTCCGAGATGCCCGCCATGGCCTCGGGCAGCCGGTAGAACGGGATCTTCGCGTTCACGTGGTGGACGTGGTGGTAGCCGATGTTGCCGGTGAACCAGCGCATGATCGGCCCCATGCGGATGTAACTCGACGAACGCAGGGCAGCACCGAGGTAGGTCCAGTCTTGGCCGACCATGACCTGGGCCTTGGGAAAGTTATGCTGCGCGTAGAAGAGGTAGGCGCCCATGCCACCTGCGACCGTCATCGGAACGATCACCAAGAAGAGCATGAGCATCGGCGCGAAGATCGCGAGCAGCGTGATCAGGGCCGCATGCGCGGCGATCGCGAGCCCCGAGTCGTAGTGCTTGCGGTAATCGACGAGGAAGGAGCGAAGGCACATGCCGTACAAGAAGATCGTCACGTAGCCGAGCGCGATCGTGACCGGATGCCGCTGCACGGTGTAGCGAAGTCGTTCCATGCGGCTCGCCTTGTCCCAGGCCGCCTTCGTCATCAGCGGGTACGAGCCGATGCTCGAACCGTAGAGCTTGCCGACGTTGCGGTGGTGGTGATCGTGCGAGCGCTTCCAGATGCTCGGCGGGTTCAGGACCAGGAGGCCGTAGCAGTGCATGAGGGCCGCTGCTGTCGGCGAGCCCTTGAGGATCGTGCCGTGCTGGTAGTCGTGGTAGATGATGAAGAGGCGGACCAGGACCAGGCCGAGCACGATGCTGGCCGGCAGGCGCAGCAGCCAGGTCGGCGCAACGACCACGATGGCCGCGAGCAGGAGGACGATGGCCAGCGTCGAGGACAGCTTCCACCAGCTGCGACCTCGCTGCTCTTGGGCGTAGACGAGGCTGTCGCGGATGATGGCTTTGGGATCTCGCATGCGGGAAGTTGCGGGGTTGGCAAAGAGTTGGCGACGTTTTTTGCGGTAGCACGTCGCGCCCGCAGGCTTCATCGGTGGCATCCGAGAAGCGGGCAGTCTAACACGACAGCACGGCACTTGGGAGCATGTCTTCGCGCTGGTGTCGACGACTCGTTGCCGCGCCGGCAGGCCACCGACGGAGATTCGTCTCTCATT